>NZ_JBSGZV010000021.1:0-149857 GCF_053611185.1 Streptomyces sp. NPDC054834
CGCGTGCCCGCGGTCGCCCCGACGGCTCCTCTACGGTGGGCGGGCTCAGTGCCCCCCGGCCCGCGCCACCGTCACCGGCTCGGGTGCGGTGGCCACGCGCAGCGCCTCGGCCGCGGCGGTCACCGTCACTGGTTCCCGCTGGAGCCCGGCTGCGGCCAGGTGGCGGTGGGCCGCCTGGAGGGCGACTCCCACATCCCGGGTACCGGTCAGGACGCACAGCGTGTACGCCAGGTCCCGGGCCCGGGGCCCGCCGCCGGACACCTCCCGGCCTTCGTCGGCGGCGAGGAGTCCCTCGTACTCCTCGACGAGCTTGCGCAGGGTCGCGGGATGCGGCCTGAGCGGAATCAGCATCGGTCTCTCACTCCTTCGTGGCGGGCGTCGCTCGGAGATGGACGGGCTCACGCGGTGGGCGTGCCGGAGCCCCGGCCGCCGTGCCGCCGGCCGAGCGCCTCGTCGCGCACGCGTGCGCAGCTGCGGCTGATGAGCCTGGAGACGTGCATCTGGGAGATGCCCAGCTTGTCGGCGATCCGGCTCTGGGTCATGTCCTCGAAGAAACGCATGTAGAGGATGGCGCGCTCCCGTTCGGGCAGGCGGCGCAGCCCTTCCTTGGCGGACTCGCGGTCCACGACGACGTCGAACGAGGCGTCGGCCGCCCCGAGGGTGTCCGCGAGGCTGTACCCGTCGTCGCCGGCCGACAGTTCGGCGTCCAGGGAGAGGGTGCTGAAGCTTTCCAGCGCCTCCAGACCCGCGGTGACCTCGTCCTCCGTCAGCCCGGTGTGCGCGGCGATGTCGGCGACCGAGGGCTCGGGGCTGCCCGGGTTCTGGGTGAGTTCGCGGCGGGCCACGCGCACCCTGTTGCGCAGTTCCTGGACCCGGCGGGGCACCCGCAGCGCCCACATCCGGTCCCGGAAGTGCCGCTTGACCTCTCCGGTGATGGTCGGCACCGCATAACTCTCGAAGGCACCGCGCTCGGGGTCGAACCGGTCGATCGCCTTGACCAGTCCGAGGGCGGCCACCTGGCGCAGGTCCTCGACGGACTCCCCTCGGTCGCGGAAGCGGCCGGCGATCCGGTGGGCCATGGGCAGCCACGCGGTCACCAGCTCGTCGCGCAGCGCGTCGCGCTCCGGGCCCTCGTCGAGCTCCGCGAGCCGGGCGAACAGGGCCGCGGTGTCGGGGGCGTCGTCGTGGGACCGCTTGGGTGAGGCCGTGGGGGCCGGGTCGGCGGCGGAGGAAGGGGCGGCAGAGGAACGCACGGGCGTGCCGGGACGGCTGGTCGAAAAATCGGTGAGCATGCGCAATCGCTCCTGAACAGGTGATTTCAGGGAATGGCCGCAGGAGAGTCGCCCGGACCGTTGCACAGGGCCCTGAGCAGGGACAACACTCCCGCTGGGCGCGCCTCCGGTCCGAAGCACGAAACTCCGTCTGCCCTCACCCCGGTGGACCAAACTCCGCTTTCGGTCCGGCCGGGTAATAATTTCCGGATCCGGATGCGGACTGAATTCAGGTCAGCGGAACAAGGGCGGTGATCCGTTTGCCGCCGCAGGGCAGACAGGCGACATGGACGTCGTGCGCCAGTCGGCACACGATCGGCCAGCCGCGCCCGCCGACCCGGGAACGGCCCTGGGCGTCGACGGGCGCCAGGACGATGGGGAGGTCGTCGCTGCGGTCGCTCACCGAGACGCGCACCTCGCCTCCGACGACATCGACGGAGAAGTCGGTGATCCCGCCGCCGTGCAGCATCGCGTTGGTGGTCAGTTCCGAGACGACGAGCAGGGCGTCGTCGAGGGCGTCGGTATCGCAGTGGAGGTGCTGGGCCTCGCATCGCTCGGCCACCGCACACCGCACCCTGCTGCGGGCGTCCGCCGGCCGGCCCGGCACGGTGCGGCGCACGTCCGACGGTCCGACGGCGGATTCGGCCCTGTGCGTCTCGTGCATCCTTTCGCTCCCTGACTGGTGAGGACAGAAATCCGGTGCCTGCGCTGACCCGAGGGGATTGCCCGGGTCTCTCCCTTTTCGGCTCACCTGTCAGGGCGCGGCCAAACACGTCCGGGCCTCATCATGGCCGGGTTTCGGGGGTACGCGGATGCCATGACGGATGTCGTGGACTCGGACGAACTGATGCGGCGGATGCAGCGCGCCAAGGCCTGCGCGCGGGAGGAGGAGCGGACGTGGCGGCAGCGCGGTGACGCCCTTCGGGAGGACGATCCGGCGGCCGCACGGGACGCCGCCGTACGGGCGACGGCGTACGAGGTGGTGCTGCGGGTGCTGGACGAGATCCTCACCCCGGGCGCACGCCGGACCGGGGGCTGAGCATCCGGTTCTCCCCCGTGGCTGATTGACGGTCACCGGCCCGGGCAGACGGGACGCATGTCCGTCGACCACACCGAAGCACCTGTTCTGGAAGCTCTCGCCGGCTACCACCGCGAGGGGAGGCTGTCGTTCACCCCGCCGGGGCACAAGCAGGCCCGCGGGGCCGATCCCGCGGTGCGGGAAGTACTGGGGGACGCCGTTTTCCTGGGGGACGTACTGGCCTCCGGCGGGCTGGACGACCGGTTGCAGCGGGGGCGGGTGCTGGAGCGGGCCGAGAAGTTGATGGCGGACGCGGTGCACGCGGAGCACACGTTCTTCACCACGTGCGGGAGTTCGCTGTCGGTCAAGGCGGCGATGCTCGCGGTGGCGGGGCCGCACGAGCGGCTGCTGATCGGGCGTGACGCACACAAGTCCGTGGTGTCGGGCCTGGTCCTGGCCGGTATCGAGCCGGTCTGGGTGGAACCGCGGTGGGATCGCGAGCGGCACATCGCGCATCCGCCGTCGGCCGCGGAGTTCGAGGAGGCGTTCGCCGCGCACCCGGACGCCAAGGGCGCCCTGATCACCAGTCCGACCCCGTACGGGGCCTGCGCCGACCTGCGGGCGGTGGCGGAGGTCTGTCACCGGCGTTCACGCCCGTTGATCGTGGACGAGGCGTGGGGCGCGCACCTGCCCTTCCACCCGGATCTGCCGTCCTGGGCGATGGACGCGGGCGCCGACGTCTGCGTGACCAGCATCCACAAGATGGGCAGCGGCCTGGAGCAGGGTTCGGTGTTCCATCTGCGCGGCGACCTGGTCCCGCCGGAACTGCTGAAGACGCGCGCGGATCTGCTGGGCACCACGAGTCCCTCGGTGCTGATCTTCGCGGGCCTGGACGGCTGGCGGCGGCAGATGGCCCTGCGCGGGCGGGAACTGATGGACGGCGCGCTGGCCCTGGCGGAGCGGGTCAGGGCCGCCGTCGAGGAGCTCGACGGGCTGCACGTCGACGGCCGCGACGACTACTGCGGGCCGGGCCTGGCCGACGACTTCGACCCGCTGCCGTGCGTCATCGACGTGACCGGTCTCGGGATCACGGGCTACCACGCGGCGGACTGGCTGCGCGAGCACCGGGCCGTGGACGCGCACCTGACCGACCACCGGCGCATCGGCGCCCAGCTCACGCATGCCGACGACGCCGCCACGGCCGATGAGCTGCTGGCCGCGCTGAAGGACCTGGTGCGTGCCGCGCCGGAGTTGCGTCCGGCTCCCGCGGTGGAGGTGCCGCCGCCGTCCGAACTCCGCCTGGAACAGGCCGCGCTGCCGCGGGACGCGTTCTTCGGGCCCACCGAGGACGTGCCGGTGACGGAGGCGGCCGGGAGGGTCGCCGCCGAGATGATCACCCCGTATCCCCCGGGGATCCCGGCCGTCCTGCCGGGCGAGCGCCTGACGGAGCCGGTGCTGCGGTATCTGCGCACGGGCCGGGCGGCGGGCATGAATCTGCCCGATCCCACCGACCCCGCACTCGGCACCGTCCGGGTGACCGCGGAGTGAAACAGGTCACGTGTCCCGCTTTCGGTTACGCGAAAGCACCCCAGGCAGTTTATCGTTCATCCATACGTGGACGGGGAGTCGACCGTGACCGTCCTCTCCGAACCACCGCATACGGCCCTGGCTGGCTTCCCCCGTCCAGCCAGGGCTTCTTTCTGCCCGGCGCACCTTTGTTCACGGGATCTTCCCTCCCCCGAGGTGCTCTGGGCGGCCGCAGCGGCTGAAATGGGCGTAGGGAACCACACCGCATTCCGTCGCCGGCGAGGAGCCCCCGCCATGACCAAAGCGATCAAACTGCTGACCGCCCTCCCCCAGAAGCAGCGCGAGCGTCTGATGGAGCTGGCGAAGGAGGTCTCCTTCCCCGAGGACACCCACATCTTCGAGGCCGGCGGCACCGCCGACCGCTTCTGGGTGATCCGCTCGGGCGCCGTCAACCTCGACCAGCAGGTGACGTCCACCCAGCGGGTCACCGTCGCCACCCTCGGCGCGGGCGACATGCTCGGCTGGTCATGGCTGTTCCCGCCGTACCAGTGGGACTTCGGCGCGGTGGCCTTCAGCCAGGTACGCGCCTACGAGTTCGACGGAGCGGCGGTGCTGGGGCTGTGCGTGGAGGACCCGCTGCTCGGGCTCTCCCTGGTGCGCACCGTCGCCGAGATCCTCGCCCACCGGCTGGAGACGACCCGCGGCAAGCTCATGGAGCAGTACTCGACCCGCCGGCGCGGCGGGCTGTAGCCCTGCCCCGCTCTCAGACTCGGTAGCGGCGCAGTGCCGGTACCGCCGCGGCCAGGATGAGCATCACGGCGACCACCAGCAGGCCGCCGCCCGCCACAGCCGCGCGGGGGCCGAAGACGGAGCCCATCGTGCCGTGCAGGACGTCGGCCAGACGCGGGCCGCCCGCGACGACCACCGTGAACACTCCCTGCATGCGGCCGCGCATCTCGTCCGTCGCCGCGGACAGCAGGATCGCCCCGCGGAAGACCATGGAGACCATGTCGGCGACCCCGGCCGCCGCCAGGAACGCCGCGGCCACCCACAGATTGCGGCTCAGCCCGAACCCGGCGACGGCCACGCCCCAGCCGACGACCGCGCCGATGACCATCCAGCCGTGCCGGCGCGCCCGGGAGAACGTGCCGGAGAACAGGCCGCCGGCCACCGCGCCGATGGGGATCGCCGCGAACAGCAGACCCAGCGCGAGCCCCTCACCGTAGGAGGCGTACGTCTGCGCGGCGAGTTGCGGGAACAGGGCGCGTGGCATGCCGAGGACCATCGCGACGATGTCGGCGAGGAAGGACAGCAGCAGCACCTTGTGCCCGGCGATGTAACGGAATCCGGCCGCGATCTCCCGCCAGCCGGCACGGCGCGCGGCCGAGCCGGACAGCGGCGGCAGGGAGGGCAGCCGGTAGACCGCCCACACGGTGACGCACAGCGCCAGCGCGTCGATGAGGTACAGCTCGGGCAGCCCGATGACGGGAATGAGGACACCCGCGAGCAGCGGCCCCACCACCTGGCCGGTCTGCATGACGGTCGAGCCGAGGGCGTTCGCGGCGGGCAGTTCCCCGGCGGGGACCAGCCGTGCGACGGAGGCGCTGCGGGCCGGTGCGTTCAGGCCCCAGAACGCCTGTTGCAGGGCGAGCAGGACCACCAGCACCGCCACCGACTCCAGTTTGGTGACGGCCTGGACCCAGAACAGCAGCGAGGTGACGGCTATGCCACTGTTGGTGACCAGGAGCAGCTTGCGGCGGTCCACGGTGTCGGCGACCGCGCCGCCCCACAGCGCGAACACGATCAGGGGCAGCAGACCGGCGAGGCTCGCGGCGCCGACCCAGGCCGAGGACCGGGTGATGTCGTAGATCTGCTTGGGCACGGCGACGGCGGTGAGCTGGCTGCCGACGGCCGTGACGATGGTCGACGACCACAGACGGCGGTAGGCCGGGATCCGCAGCGGACGGGTGTCCATCGCCCAGCGGCGCCAGCCGCGCCGGAGCGGGGGCGGCGCGGCGGCGGTGGTGTCGGTCCGGGGCTCGGTGCTGCTGCTCTCGCTCGTGTCCACGGGTTTCCTGGTCGCTCGTCAGATTTCAGATCTTTGCTTGTTACACCTTTCGATGCGGCTTCACTATCCCAGGACTGGCTGCGGACGCCGAACGGTTTGTTCCGGGCTCCGGTGTCTCAGGCTCCGGCGACGAGCAGGGCGCCGAGCGCGATCATGGTCGCGGCGACCAGGCCGTCCAGCACCCGCCAGGCGGCGGGCCTGGCGAGGAACCGGCCGAGCAGCCGGGCCCCGAAGCCCAGTGCGGCGAACCAGCACAGGCTGGCGCAGGCCGCACCCAGCCCGAACGTCCAGCGCAGCGGGCCCCGGTCGGCGGCGAGGGATCCGAGCAGGAAGACGGTGTCGAGGTAGACGTGCGGGTTGAGCCAGGTCATCGCCAGACAGGTGAGCACCGCTCGCCTGCGGGAGCCCACCGCCTCGCCCTCCGTCCGCAGACCGGCGCCCGGCCGGAAGACCCGGCGGGCGGCGAGGGCGCCGTAACAGAGCAGGAAGGCCCCTCCGATCACCCCCACCGCCTTCAGCGCCCCCGGCCATGCCACCACGGCCGCGCCGACCCCGCCGACGCCGAACGCGATGAGCACCGCGTCGGACAGGGCGCAGATCCCGACGACCGCGAGGACCGCGTCCCGGCGGATTCCCTGGCGCAGGACGAAGGCGTTCTGGGCGCCGATGGCGACGATGAGCGAGAGGCCGGTGCCGAATCCGGCTGCCGCGGCGGTCAGGGCGTTGGACATGGGCTCGACGCTAGGCGGGCGATCAGTGGACGTACAGCTAAAGATTTTTACGTAGCATTAGCACAGCTAATGAAAGCGAGGCCGCAACCGGTGATCTCCGAACTCCCCCTCGACCAGGTACGCACCCTGCTCGCCGTGCTGGACGAGGGCACGTTCGACGCGGCGGCCGCCGCCCTGCACGTGACGCCGTCGGCGGTCAGCCAGCGGGTCAAGGCGCTGGAGCAGCGCACGGGCCGGGTCCTGCTGCTGCGCACCAAGCCGGTGCGGCCCACCGAGTCCGGCGCGGTGCTCGTGCGGTTCGCCCGGCAACTGGCCCGGCTGGAGCGGGACGCTCGCGGTGAGCTGGGGCTGAGCGGCGCCGGGGAGCCGACACGGGTCTCGGTGGCGGTCAACGCGGATTCGCTGGCCACCTGGTTCCTCGGGGCCCTCACCCGCCTGCCGCGGGAGCCGCGGATCTGTCTGGAGCTGCGCCGCGAGGACGAGGACCACACGGCGGCGCTGCTGCGCGAGGGCCTGGTGATGGCCGCGGTCACCTCCTCGCCCGACCCGGTACCGGGCTGTTCGGTGCGCGCGCTCGGGCGCATGCGCTATCTGGCGGTGGCCGAGCCGGAGTTCGCCGAGCGGTATCTGCGCGGGCCGCTGCCGGAGGTGCTCGCCGAGGCGCCGGTGGTGGTCTTCGACCGGCGCGACGACTTCCAGGACGGCTTCGTGCGGAGCCTGCACGGCGGGCGCGATGCCGCGAGCGCGCTGCGGCACTACGTGCCGACCTCGGAGGGTTTCGCCGAGGCCGTCGCCGCGGGGCTCGGCTGGGGGATGGTGCCCCAGCCGCAGGCGGATCCGCTGCTGCGGGCCGGGCGGCTCGTGGAGCTGGCGCCGGGGCGGCCGGTGGACGTGCCGCTGTACTGGCAGCAGTGGAAACTGGACTCGCCCGCGCTGGCGGCGGTGGCGCGGGCGGTGGGGCAGGTCGCGGAGGGGGCTCTGGAGGCCTCGCGGTGACGTTCCGGGTGCCGCCGGGAGCAGCGACCGCGGTGCTTTCAAGCGCTTTCGGTCTCCCCCGCCCTGCGGACGGCCTCCATGACGGGTCCCGCGACGCTCGCCTGGGCCAGGTACTTGGTCGCGGTGTGCGTCCACAGGCCGTCGGAATCGATCCGGTCGGTCACCGGGAGACAGCCGTGGGCGTTCGGGAGCACGTCGTCCTCGAGACGGGGGCGTGGGACGACGATGTCGTCGCGGTCCCAGAAGTTCAGCCAGCGTTCCACGCAGCCGGGCACGGCCGGGGGCTGGGGCAGCAGTCGGGGGCGCACGGCGGCACGCATCCCGATCGGTGAGCCCAGGGTGACGAACAGCGGCACCGGTCCCCGGTGGTGGTGCAGGGCCTCCATGGCGACGACGCTGCCCAGGGAGTGGGCCACGACGACGGCGGGACGGGCCGCGTCCAGCCGGTCCAGGACGCGCCCGCGGATTCGCCGGTCCAGGGGGAGCCCGGAGGCGTCGTGCTCGGCCCTGGCGAGGTAGCGGATGACCTGGGCGAGGTGGCCCGCCATGAGCCGGCCGCCGGCCCACTGTCCCGCCCGGCGCAGCCCGGGCAGGGCCAGCAGCGTCGTACAGACGTTCACGATCCGGCGGAGCAGTTCGCCCGCGCTCCGGGTCCGGCCCGGCGGGCGCAGTTCGGCGCGCGCGTGTTCAAGGATGCGGCGCTCGCGCGGATCCGGCCCGAGTTCGAGCCGTACCTCGATCAACTCGTCGAGCAGGTTGCGCAGTTCCTCCGCGCCGGACGGGTCGACGCCCGCGACACCCTGGGGTTGGCGGGCGGCGAAGAGATCGCCGTAGTAGGCGAAGGCCGGTTCGGCGCGGCCGTTCAGGGGCGGTGGCGAAGCCTCCCCGCGGTGGCCCGCCTTCCGGGCGCCCACCGCCAGTGCCGCGAGCCATGCCGCGCACTCCGCCTGGGGATCGCGTGCGCCGCCGCTCCCGTGCACGAACACCAAGGCCGGTCTCACGCCCGTGTCCCTCCCCCTCGGACCTCCGCCCCGCCCTACTCGCTCAGGCTCAACTGGTCGGCTTGGAAAAGGAGTTGGCGCAACCGTGCGACCTGAGGAGGGTCGAGGGTAGCAAGAGCGGCCGCAGACGTGGACCCGTGCGGGCGACGGCGTCCGGAACCATGTGGCTCTGTTGTTTCACCCGGCATCCACCGGTCACCCGAAGAGAGCGAGATTTTCGGCAAGGTACGGACGACACGGACGACTTCGATCGCAGGTGAACTTCGATGGACAACTGGCGCGACCACGCCGCGTGCCGTCATGAGGACCCCGACCTCTTCTTCCCGGTCGGCACCACCGGACCGGCCCTGCTCCAGGAGCGGCAGGCCAAGGCGGTCTGCGGACGCTGCCCCGTCCGGGACCAGTGCCTGGACTGGGCGATGGACACGGGGCAGACCCTCGGGGTCTGGGGCGGTACGACGGAAGGCGAACGCCGTGCACTCAAGCGGCGCGCGAGCTCCCGCCGACGCTCGGGGTGACCTGAGCCGCCCCCTCCGGGGGTGTGCGGCGGAAATCCAGGTCCGGCCCCGGCCGGAGGCCTGCGAAAGCCGGCCTCCGGCCGGGGTCCGGTGCGAGCCGATGGCCGGCCGGGGGTGGCCCGGGTCGGACCTTACGGGCTCGTCAGCCGCCGGTGCGGCGCAGCGGGCCCCACTCCCTCTCCTGGCGGGCCACCAGGGTCTCGGCCTGCTCGATCACTTCGGGGGAGATCCAGCACAGGGGCTCGACGTGGGTCACGAGTGGCTCGTTGTCGGGTCCGCGACCGGTCTCCCGGCCCGTGAGGACCCAGGGCCGGACGCCGGGTCCCTTCTCCCGTGGCAGGTGCGCGTAGTCGTACAGACGGCGCGCCACCCACAGCTCCACGGAGCGGTTCTCCCACCAGTCCTCGATGTCGAGCGGGTTGGCGGACAGCCCCGGCATCTCCACCCCGGTGAGCTCGTCGATGCTGGTGGTGGCGGCGAGGTCGACCTCGGGGCCGCGGGACCAGCGCACGTAGAGCGCCCGGTGCCGCTCGACCAGGCCGGTCAGCTCGGTGATCCGGTGCACGACCGGCAGGTCGTCCCCTGTACTCATGGCGTGGCCTCCCTCATCGGCTGCGTCGGTCCCGTCAGGCTCCGGGGTACCCGCGCTGCGCGGATGAAAGCGGAGGTGGCGGGTCCGCCGCGCTGCCCCGCCTCACTGATCGTCCGGCGGCGATGCGCCGGGCAGCCGCAGCGTGAAGACGGCGCCCGCCCCGGGCTCGCTCGCCGCCTCCGCGGTACCGCCGTGCGCGTCGACCAGGTGGCGGACGATGGCCAGGCCCAGCCCGCTGCCGCCGGTGCGCCGGCTGCGGGACTTCTCCGCCCGCCAGAACCGGTCGAAGACGTGCGGCAGGTCGTCCGGCGCGATGCCGGTGCCGGTGTCGGTCACGGTGAAGACGACCCGGTCACCGGCGCGCCGGGCGGCCAGGGTGACGGTGCCGTCGGTGGGCGTGTGCCGCAGGGCGTTGGAGACGAGGTTGCCGAGCGCCTGCCGCATCCGCACCGGGTCGGCGTCCAGCCACGGCTTTCCGTCGGCCTCGGCCCAGGGCTCGGTGCGCAGGGTGACCCCGGCGGCGTCGGCGGCGACCCGGTGGGCGGCGGCGACCTGGTCGAGCAGGTCGTCGGCACGGACCGGCTCGCGGTGCAGGCGCAGGGTGCCGGCGTCGGCGGCGGCCAGGTCCTGGAGGTCGTCGATGATCCGCTGGAGCACCACGGCCTCCTCGTGCAGCGAGGAGAGCAGTGCCGGATCGGGGGCGACGACGCCGTCCCGGGTGACCTCCAGCCAGCCGCGGATGTTCGTCAGCGGGCTGCGCAGTTCGTGCGCGATGTCGCTGACCATGGCCTTGCGCTGGGCCTCCAGGCGCTCACGGCGCTCGGTCAGGTCGTTGAAGGCCTCCGCGAGGATGCCGGTCTCGTCCCGGGTGGTCACCGGGACCCGCACATGCAGTTCGGGCGGCTGCTGGGCGGCCGCGGTCAGCGCGCGCAGGGGCCGCACCAGCCGGACGGCGACCACGGCGGTCACGGCGACGGTGACGGCGAGGACCAGCCCGGCCGCGCCGACGATCTTGGCCTTGTTGGCCGGCGACATGTCGAATCGGGGGGCCGGCCGGTCGCCGATGCCGAGGAACAGTTCGGCGACGGGAGCCACGTAGGGGTCGAGTTGCGCGCGGAACGCGCTGTCGGCGCAGGGCTGCGCCTCGCGTACGGCCTTGGAGGAGCCCAGCTTGGCGAGCCCCGCCAGGACGTACCGGTTCGGCTTGGTGGGGTCGGCCACGAGGAACGACGGTGTGCCGAACTCCAGGCCGTGCCGCTTCAGACAGGCGTCGGTACCGACGCTCAGTGCGGTGATGGCCTTCTTCTCGGTGGGAGTGGCGCTGTTGAGCTCGTAGTAGCCGCAATCCTCCGACAGGTACTCGGAGCGCGGGGCCCCGTCCGAGTCACTGAGGACCGGGCGGCCGCTGGGCGCCCGCCGGACCGTCGCCTCGACGCCCTGCCGGGTGTAGCACTGCCGTACCTTCTCCGCGATGGCGTCCAGCCGCGCGCGTTCGTTCGCCGTGAGCCGGTACGGGCCGACGGCACGCGGGTCGACGCCGCTGAGCTGCGCGCCGGGCTCGGTGTAGGTGTCGGTGTGCAGGGGGTCGACCGTGGCGGCGGCGCCGAGGGGCAGGGCGGTGCCGTGCGGCGCGGAGTCGGCGATCGGAACGCGGTCGGCGGTGGTCAGGGCGATGCGCCGGCCCGTCTTCGTGGCCAGGGCGCGGACGGTGCCCTGGACCCCCTGCCAGCTCGGGTGCGTGGCGGCGTATCCGCTGAGCCGGGCCAGGATCTTCATGTCGGCGGCGAGGTCCTGCCCCTGCTCCTCGCGCAGGGCGCTGGTGGTGGTGGTCACCGCGAGCCAGGCCGTGGCCGCCACGGAGCACACGGCGATCAGGGCGGAGACGGACAGCAGCCGGACCAGCAGCCGTTTGCGCAGGGGGATGCGCCGCTTCCGGGGCGGCCGTCGCCTCACGGGCGGCCGCCGCTGAGTTTGTAGCCGACGCCGAAAACGGTCAGCAGCCGTACCGGGTGGCGCGGGTCGGGCTCGATCTTCTTGCGCAGGTTCATGATGTGGACGTCGACGGCCCGCTCGGTGGAGGCCCGGTCCAGGCCGCGGGTGAATTGCAGCAACTGCCGCCTTGTGAAGACCCGTTCCGGCTCACCGGCCATGGCCAGCAGGATCTGGAACTCGGCCGGGGTGCAGTCCACCGGCAGCCCGTCGCAGCGCACCTCGTGCCGCCTCGGGTCGACGGTGATCCCTCCGGCGCGTACGACGGGGTCCTCCGGTGCGTCGACGGCGCGCCCGCTGCGCCGCAGGACCGTACGGATACGGGCCATCAGCTCGCGCGGGCTGTACGGCTTGGTCATGTAGTCGTCGGCGCCCAGCTCCAGGCCGAGCAGGAGGTCGTCCTCCTCGGAGCGGGCCGTCAGCATCAGCACGGGGGTGTCCTGGTCACCCGAGCGCAGCACCCGGCACACCCCGAAGCCGTCGACCACCGGCAGCATCAGGTCCAGGACCACCAGGTCGGGTCTCAGTCTGCGGGCGGCGTCCAGCGCGGCGGCCCCGTCGTGGACCACGGTCGCGGTGTGGCCCTCCGCGAGCAGGGAGCGGCGTATGAGTTCGGCCTGCATCTCGTCGTCCTCGGCGACCAGCACATGTGCGCACATGCGGCGGATCCTAAGCCGCTCAGCGGGCGAGCCAGTCGGCGTACCCCATGGCGACGACGGGATGCCGGTCCGGGTCCAGGGTGTGCAGCAGGTCCTTCATATGGGCCTTGGCGACGCTGACGCAGCCGTGCGTGGGGCCGCCGTGGTCGACATGGATCCAGATGCCGCCGCCGCGGCCCGCGCCGAGGGGGCGGGTCCAGTCGAGGGGCGAGGTGCCGGGCTCGCGGTTGTAGTTGATGGCGATGACGTAGTCGAAGGAGCCCTGGAGCGGCTCGCCCTCGAAGCCGGTGCCGGGTGAACTGAACCCGCCGGAGCGGGTGTACGGCAGCCGGCTGCCGGGGTCGGGGAGCAGGCCGCCGGCGTCGGTGAGGGTGTAGACGCCGAGGGGCGAGCGCAGATCTCCGGCCATGTGGTGGTCGCTCCAGCCCCGCAGGGCGTTGTGCGCGGGCCAGCTGGGGCCGGCCTCCCAGCCGAGGTCGGTGCGTTCGTACAGCACCACTGTGGATTGCGGTGAGTTCTTGCCGCGCCCGGTCACGACGATCGCCTGCCGTGACCGGCCGGGTATCGCCGCCGTCAGTTTCGGCCCGAGGCCGGGTATGCGCTGCGGGGCGGCCTGCGCGGTGACCTCCGGGGTGGGCGTGGCCGTCCGCGGCGGCGAGCCGGCGGTCGTCCGGCGGGGATTCGCCGCGGCACCGCCGCCGCAGCCGCTGAGTACGAAGGGGGTCGCGAGCAGCGCGACGGCGGTCCTGCGATTGATCATGAGTCGAACCTTGGCCGACAGTTGTGAGGAACTGGTCAGCTTCTAGGATCGTCCGGGCTTACCGGGTTGGTAGAGCCAGGTGTTGAACAACGTGTGGAGGTCCTTGCCGGACTCCCGCTCGGCCAGCTTGACGAACCGGCCGGTGGTGCCGTGCCCGTCGCGGTTCTCCGCCGTCCAGGCGCGCAGGACGCGGAAGAACGTGGAGTCGCCCACGGCCCGCCGCAGTTCGTGCAGGGTCATGGCACCGCGGTCGTAGACGGGGGTGTCGAAGATGTGGACGCCGCTGCCGGGGTTGCCGGGCGGGAACGCCCACAGGCTGTTGCTCGCCGGGCGGGCGTACAGCGCGTCGAAGGTCTTCTGTGCGCTGTCGCCGCCGTGTTGCTCGCTGTAGAGCCACTCGGTGTAGGTGGCGAAGCCCTCGTTGAGCCAGATGTCCTTCCAGCTGGTGAGCGAGACGGAGTCGCCGAACCACTGGTGGGCGTTCTCGTGGACGAGGGTGCTCAAGGAGGGTGCCCGGTCGTAGACGGGCCGGGACTGGGTCTCCAGGGCGTAGCCGACGCTGTGCGCGTGGTCGACGATCGAGCCGGCGGCGCGGAAGGGGTAGGGCCCGAAGACCTTGCTCTCCCACTCCAGGACGGACGGCAGCTTCTTCAGGACGGGCGCCGCGGCGCTCGCCTCGCGCGAGTCGACGGCGTTGTACACCTGGATGCCGTCCCGGGTGGTGTACCGCTCGACCTTGAACTTGCCGACGGTGGCGGTGGCCAGATAGGCGGCCATCGGCTCGGCCTGGCGCCAGCGGAAGGTGGTCTCGCCGTGGGCGGTGGACTGCCCGAGGAGGACGCCGTTGGAGACGGCGGTGCGGCCCTTGGGAACGGTGATGGTGATGTCGTAGGAGGACTTGTCCTGCGGGTGGTTGTTCGCCGGGAACCAGGTCATCGCGCCCTGTGGCTCGCCCGCGACGAACGCGCCGTCGTCGGTGCGGATCCAGCCGTCCGCGGAGCCGTCCGGGTCGGTGACCGACTTGGGGGTGCCCTGGTAGGTGACGGTGACCTTGAAGTCCTGGCCGTCGCGCAGGGCGTGGCGCGGGGTGACGACGAGTTCCTGGCCGTTCCTGCTGAACCCGGCGGTGCTGCCGTCGACCGTGAGGCCGGTGACGTCCAGGCCCTTGAAGTCGAGGTCGAAGCGGGCCAGCCGCTGGGTGGCACGGGCGGTGAGGACCGCCTTGCCCCGCAGCTTTCGGGTGCCGGTCTCGTAATGGAGCGTCAGGCCGTAGTGCCGGACGTGGTAACCGCCGTTGCCCGCGAGCGGGAAGTACGGGTCGCCCACGCCGGACGAACCGTTGGTCCCGGCCGCGGCGGGCCCGGCTGCCGCGACCAGCGCCGCGAGGGCGACGGGTACGGTGGTGAGCACCGCCCGGCGGCTCAGGACAGCCCTGCGTCTTGCGGCGGTCTGCTGTCGGGGTGACGTCACATGCGCTCCTTGTGGGGTGGCTGTGATCAATTGATGACACATTAGGCGCGTCCCCGGTCCTGTTTCACCCTCCTTCAGGTCAAGTCACGTCGCGTCGCCGCCGGGGCGGTGGTTGTCGCCGCAGTACGCTCGCGGCACCGACCGCGACCGGAGAGGGGCCCCACCGTGAGCGTGCGCGTGCGCCGGATCTACGAAACGCCCGAGCCCGACGACGGCCTGCGCGTCCTGGTCGACCGGCTGTGGCCGCGCGGCGTGTCCAAGGACGCGGCGCAGGTGGACGAGTGGCCCAAGGGCCTCACACCGTCGGACGAGCTGCGCCGCTGGTACCACGGCGGCGAGGGCTCCTACGAGGAGTTCCGGAGGCGGTACGAGGCGGAGCTCGGCGCCCCTGAGGCCGCCGAACTCCTCGACGGTCTGAGGGAGTCGACACGTAAGGGTCCGGTCACCCTCGTCACCGCCTCCAAGAACCTGGAGCAGGGTCACGTCGCGGTGCTGGCACGCCTGCTGGGTGACTGAGGCGCCCCGTGCCGTCCTCTTGGCCGACGGTGTCTCAGCCCGTCTGCCGTGCCGCCGCCTGCCCCGCGGCCCGGCCCGAGAACAGGCAGCCGCCGAGGAAGGTGCCTTCCAGCGCGTTGTAGCCGTGGACGCCGCCGCCGCCGAAGCCGGCCACCTCGCCCGCCGCGTACAGCCCGCCGATCGGCTGCCCGTCGGCACCCAGGGCGCGGGAGTCCAGGTCGGTCTGGATGCCGCCGAGGGTCTTGCGGGTCAGGACGTGCAGCTTGACGCCGATCAGCGGTCCGGCCGCCGGGTCGAGGATGCGGTGCGGGGCAGCGACCCGGCCGAGGCGGTCACCGATGTAGCGGCGGGCGTTGCGGATGCCCTGGACCTGGGAGTCCTTGCTGTAGGGGTTGGCGATCTGGAGGTCGCGGGCCTCGATCTGACGCCGTACCTCGGCCGCGTCCAGCAGCGGCTTGTCCGTCAGCCCGTTCATCTTCTCCACGAGCTTCTCGAGGGTGTCGGCGGTCACGAAGTCGGCGCCGTGGCGCACGAAGTCCTGTACCGGGCGGGGGGCGCCCTTGCCGAGGAGGCGGTCGCGCAGGACGGCCTTACGGTCCTTGGCGGTGATGTCGGGGTTCTGCTCGGAGCCCGACAGCGCGAACTCCTTCTCGATGATCTTGCGGGTGAGGATGAACCAGGAGTGGTCGTGGCCCGCGATGTCCTCGGTGGTGCGCAGGTGTTCGAGCGTGCTGAGCGTGTCGTAACCGGGCAGGCAGGGGTCCGGCAGGCGGCGGCCGAGGGCGTCCAGCCACATGGAGGACGGGCCGGGCAGGATCCGGATGCCGTGGCCGGGCCAGATCGGGTTCCAGTTCTGCACGCCCTCGGTGTAGTGCCACATGCGGTCCCGGTTGACCAGTCGTACGCCGGCCTCGGCGCTGATGTCGAGCATGCGCCCGTCGACGTACGCGGGGACGCCGGTGACCATCTCGGCGGGGGGTGTGCCGAGGCGTTCGGGCCAGTAGCGGCGGACGATGTCGTGGTTGCCGCCGATGCCGCCGCTGGTGACGATCACGGCCTGGGCGGTCAGCTCGAAGTCGCCGACCCGGTCGCGGTTGGAGGCCACTCCGCGCGGCGAGCCGTCGTCGGCCAGGACCGTGCCGCGCACCCCGCGTGCCGTGCCGTCCTCGATGACCAGCTCGTCCACCCGGTGCCGGTGGTGGAAGGTCAGCAGCCCGTCGCGGGCGGCCTGCTCGGCGTACCGCGCGAACGGCTCGACGACGCCGGTGCCGGTGCCCCAGGCGATGTGGAAGCGGGGTACGGAGTTGCCGTGCCCGTCGGCGCGCAGGTCGCCGCGCTCCGCCCAGCCGACCGTGGGCAGCAGGGTGATGCCGTGCCCCTCGAGCCAGGTCCGCTTCTCCCCCGCCGCCCACTCGACGTAGGCGCGGGCCCAGCGCACCGCCCAGGAGTCCTCGTCGTCGTGCCGGTCGAACCGCGCGCTGCCCTGCCAGTCGTTCCAGGCGAGGTCGAAGGAGTCCTTGATGCCGAGGCGGCGCTGCTCCGGGGAGTCGACGAGGAAGAGCCCGCCGAAGGACCAGAACGCCTGGCCGCCGAGGTTGGCGGCGTTCTCCTGGTCGAGCAGGGCGACCCGCCGGCCCCGGCTGGTGAGTTCGTGCGCCGCGACCAGACCCGCGAGGCCCGCTCCGACGACGATGACGTCCGCGTCCATGACGACCGTTTTCCTTCCCTATACGACTCGTTCGGGGGCGCTGCCATCGGTCAGCAGCGCGGTCAGCAGTTGCTTGAGCCAGGCTCGGGCGGACTCCACGTCCCGGTCCAGCAGCAGTTGCGTGGTGACCCCGTCGTACGCGGCGACCACGGCGTGGGCCGCTCCGTCGACGTCGCCGAGTACGGCGGGCAGTTCGGTGTGGCCCTTCGCCCGCGAGAGCCGGTCGGCTATGGCACGTCTGAGGCGGGCCCGGTGATCGAGGAGCACTCGGGCGACCTCCGGGTCACGGGCGGCGTGCACCAGGAAGTCGGTCTTCACGAGCAGCCAGTCCACGTCCAGCAGCAGCACTTCGGTGACCCGGTCCGCGGAAGCGGGCACATCGAGGTCGGGGCCGTCGCCGGCGAGCGCGTCGGCCACCTGCTCCGCGATGAGGTCGGCCCGCTCCCGGTACAGGGCGAAGAACAGCTCTTCGAGGGTGGCGAAGTTCGAGTAGAAGGCTCCCCGGCTGAAACCGGCCGCCTCGCAGACCTCCTCGATGGAGACCCGGCCGAAGCCCTTGGCCGCGAAGACGCTGAACGCGGCGTCGAGCAACCTGGCCCGGGTGTGCACCCGGCGCCTGGTGACGCGCTTGGCCGCCGTCTCCTCCACTGCCATGCCGACCTCCGTTCGATACGCGAATGTATCCGATACATCTGTGTATCGAAAGGCCCGCGGGACCCTTCGGCCGGACCCGCTCAGATCATGGGAACGTATTTTCGATTCAGGAGTACGCTTGGCCCATGGCCACGCACCACCTCCAGGGCTCCCTCTTCGACCAGACCGACGAGCTGGGGCTCGGCCCCCTGGGCGGCCTGCGCCGCACCGAGCTGGGCTCCGGCGCCTGGATCGACGTGCTGCCCGGCTGGCTGAGCGGCGCCGACGCGCTGTTCGAACAACTGGCGGCCGAGGTGCCGTGGCGCGCCGAGCGCCGCAAGATGTACGACAACGTGGTGGCCGTACCCCGCCTGCTCGCCTTCTACGGCGCCGACGACCCGCTGCCGCACCCCGTGCTCGCGGAGGCCCGCGAGACGCTCTCCCGGCACTACGCCGACGAGCTGGGCGAACCCTTCACCACCGCCGGACTGTGCTTCTACCGCGACGGCCGGGACAGCGTGGCCTGGCACGGCGACCGGATCGGGCGGGGCGCCCGTGAGGACACCATGGTCGCCATCCTGTCCGTGGGCGCGCCCCGGGACCTGCTGCTGCGCCCGGCACACGGGGGCGGCGCGAGCGTGCGGCGACCGCTGGGCCACGGCGACCTGATCGTCATGGGCGGTTCCTGCCAGCGGACCTGGGAGCACTGCATCCCCAAGACCACCCGGGCCACGGGACCACGCATCAGCGTCCAGTTCCGCCCGCACGGCGTCCAGTGAGCCGGACGGAACGCCGCGAGCGGCGCCGCGGGAAGGGCCGGTCCAGCGCCCGCTCGTGAAGTGGGACAGCACCGCCACCACCGCCTCCGGCCCACTGGTCGCGGTCCGCATGTACGAAACAAAACCGCCCATCGACAAGGAGCACGCCGGCTACCGGCCGCAGCAGTGGGCCCGCCACCCGAAGTGGGCCACCTGTGGCGAATCCGCCGGCGAGCGGTGATTCCGCTTCGACTCCGTAGGCCGATCGGCCGAGCCGCACCCGCGGATCCCGCCGGTCGTACGGACCGTCGTCACCACATCAGCCCCCACCGTGAGGGCACCGCCTGGGCCGTGGGGTCAGTCGCCAGGGCCGTCAGCGGCACACGTCCGCAGTCGCAGGCGACCTCATCACCAGCCGGCCGCCGACCGCGCCGGCGGCGGCCGGACGCGCCGCGC
This sequence comes from Streptomyces sp. NPDC054834, assembly GCF_053611185.1. Classification (NCBI taxonomy): domain Bacteria; kingdom Bacillati; phylum Actinomycetota; class Actinomycetes; order Kitasatosporales; family Streptomycetaceae; genus Streptomyces; species Streptomyces sp. NPDC054834. The sequence goes on from NZ_JBSGZV010000021.1 coordinate 18,672, forward strand.
CGCGCCCGACGGTAGCGGTGAAGATGTGCTCCTTCGGTTGCCTCGGGTCGGCGTCTGCCGACCGTACCGCGTCGTCGCACCGTCAGATCCGATCGTCGCCGGACGATCGATTGCCGCCGTGGCGCTGGAAGAATCGGCGTGCGCGGCTGGAGCGCAGGCACGCACCGGTGGTGATCACGATGGCTGCGGTGCCATAGGCCCACGCCTGGAGGGGAAATCCGGGCAGGAGGCGGCCGGCGAGGTAGAGAGCGGTGCCGGCGAGGGTGACGGTCAGCCACTCCCAGCGGCCGTCCATGGCCACAAGAGCGATCACGAGCAGGGAATACCAGGGATAGCTCGGGGAGAACAGGAGCAGAGCGGTGCCGGTGAGCAGCAGGGCTCCGCGCCAGGGGCGGGCCGGGTCCCCGCGCCACCACACGTACAGCCCGATCAGCGCGAGCAGCACGCCCGCGGTCACTCCTGCGGCGGCGTCCGGCAGCAAGAGCCGCAGGAGGGCGAAGCGGCGTACGTGGCCGGGTTCGTAGCCCTCCTCGTGGAGATAGCCGGGCAGGTAGCCCAGGACGCCCGCGCCGGAGGCGACGACATAAGGCAGGTAGGTGAGGGCGACGGCGGCGACGGCGGCCGCGACGACGCGCAGGACGCCGGCCGGGCTGCGGCGCCCCGACAGGGCGCCGGGCAGAGCGAGCACGGGTATGAGTTTGACTGCGATCGCGGCGCCGAGCAGCGCGCCGCGGCGGGTCCCCGCGGTGGCCGTGCCGAGCGCGAGAACGACGAGGAGAACACCGAGGGTGTCGATGTGGGCGTTGTCGACCGCTTCCAGGGCCACGGCCGGGCACCAACCCCACAGAGCGGCTCGGGCCGGGGCCCGTTGCGGGTCACCGCGGCGGCGCAGGACTCGGAGCAGGGCAAAGGTCGTGCCGAGGGCCAGGACGGCGCCGCCGACCTGGAGCGGCTTGTGGCGGCTGTTCGGAGGGGACAGCGTGTGAACGGCGAGGAACCAGCCCTCGGCGACAGGCGGGTAGATGGTGGGGACGGTAGGCCGGTTCATGCGGACGCAGAGGCCACTGGCGGTGTGGGTCAGCCCCCACCCCTTGCAGGCTTCTTGTGTGGGGAACAGCCAGTGGTCGCGCAGCTTTGTCAGTTGGGGTGCGGCGGGCGGATAGGCGTAGGGGGAGATTCCAGCGGCCTGGACGCGGCCGTCCCAGGCGTAGCGGTACATGTCGTCGCTGGTGCGCGGCTGAGCGGTGATCCCGGCCAGGGCGACCGCGGCCGAACCGATGAGGACGAGGACGGCCGCGGGGCGGGCCGGGATCTTGCGCACGCTCCACACGGCGGCGGCGAACAGGGTCCAGGCGACGGCGTATCCGGTCAGCAGGCGGCCGGGGGCGCTGTGGTTGTCGCCTGCGTGGAGGGAGTTGACGACGGCGGCGGTGAGGGCGACGAGCAGGACCGCGGTCACGGCGATCCGGATCCGGGTTCCGCGTGGGGTCGCCCCTGCGGTAGGACGCGGGAACGGGGACGTGGCGGAGCGCCCGAGGGCCTGCCGGTTCTGGGCGGCGGTGTCGGTCATGGGCGGTCCGGCCCTCCGTGGGGCACGGGGTGTGCGGCGACACGGTCCGCGTTCGGACGATGGAGCTCCAGGAAGGAGCGGCCGTCGGTCGTCCACCGGCCGGTCAGGATCCACCCGGTGGCGTCGGCGGCGTGCAGCAGGGCGGTGGCGCCGACGCGGGCCCAGGGGAAGGAGCGTCCATGGCGGCCGTGGGCGTCCTCGACGCGGACGGTGAGGCGTTCGTCCACGTCCTGCGGGGCGGCTTCCGCCAGCAGGCGCCCGCCGGGGCGGAGCAGCTCACGCAGGCGGGCGAGCAGAGCCTCAGGGTCGCCGCCGATGCCGACGTTGCCGTCCATCAACAAGGCCGTGCCCCAGCGGCCCTCTCTGGGCAGCCGGTCGAAGACGGAGCGCCGCAGGGCGGTTCCGCCTTGGCGGCGGGTTCGGGCGACGGCGGCTGGGCTGACGTCCACTCCGAGCGCCGGTACGCCTCGGGCGGCCAGGGCGGCCACCAGGCGCCCCGGTCCGCAGCCGACGTCCAGGACCGGTCCGGTGCAGCGGTGCAGTACGCCTGTGTCGGAGGTGTCGGGCGCCGCGCAGAAGCGCTCGACGTCCAGGGGCAGCAGTTCGGCCGCCCCCTCGGTGTGCGGTGCCATGCGGCGCAGGTACAGCGGGCCGTGGCCGACGCGCAGGGCACGGCTGTAGGGGTCGTCCGTCCAGGGCTCCCCCGGCTCGACCGACGTCGGCCGATCAGGTTGATGCGGGGGCGACGGGAGTTGGGAAGGCAGCGTGACGTGCAGGAGGCTCTCCTCTGACGTGCTTCGCTCCATCAGTTCGGTCCGTCCGGCGACGGCAGCGGGCGCCCCGTGCGCAGTGCGCCTCATCGGACGGTCTCCGCGAGCGAGGCCAGGGTGGCGGCGAAGCGGGATCCGGGCGTGCAGCAGGCGGCCACCGAGGCGGCGTCGGCCGCGGTGTCCACGTCGCGCAGGGGCGACAGGTCACCGACCGTGAGTCCCGCCTCGGCGAGCCTGCGCCGCTGGATGGCCCCGGTGCGGTCGGTGGACATCGGGACGCCCCGTACCAGGGCCCCGGCGCGGGTGGGATCGGCGAAGCCCAGCGCCCAGAATCCGCCGTCGGTGGCGGGGCCGAACCAGGCGTCGTGCCCGTCGCGGCCGACAGGGGCGAGCAGGTCGGGGGTGAGCTGCGGAGTGTCCATGCCGACCAGCAGCGAGGGACTGTCGTCGCAGAGGGCGAAGGCGGCGGCGATCCGTTCGTCGAGTCCGCCGGACGCCTGGGGCGCGACCTCGAAGCCGGGCGGCAGCCAGGGACCAGGAGTCCCGTGGAGGACGAGGATCCGGCGCCGCGCGGGCACTTGGAGCATCGTGTGGAGTGTGTCGGCCAGCGCGGCCTCGGCCAGGGCCGCCGCTTCCCGCGGTGTGTAGGGCGGGGTGAGACGGGTCTTGACCCGGCCGGGCACCGGTTCCTTCGCGATGACCAGCAGGGTGGCCGATCCCGCGGCCGCGACGCGAGCGTTCATCGGGCGCCTCCCGCGATGCCGGCGCCGACGGCCGGAGCGACGGCCGGCCGCTCGGCGAGGACTGCCCGCATGTCGTGTACGGCCTGCCAGGTGCCGCGCCAGGTGCCGGTGACCTTCGAGCGGCCGGTACGAGGTCGGTAGGGCACGTCGGTCTCCGTCACCCGCCAGCCGGCGTCGGCTGCGCGGACCACCATCTGGAGCGGATAGCCGGAGCGACGGTCGGTCAGGCCCAGGGCGAGCAGCGCCTCCCGGCGGGCGGCCCGCATCGGGCCCAGGTCGTGCAGGCGCACGCCGGTACGGCGGCGGACGAGACGGGCCAGCTCCGTGTTGGCCAGCCGTGCGTGTATGGGCCAGGCACCGCGGGCGGTGGGCCGGCGACGGCCCAGGACCAGATCCGCGGTGCCGTCGAGGACCGGATCGGCGACTGCGGGGAGCAGTCCGGGGTCGAGGGAGGCGTCGCAGTCGCAGAAGCAGACGACGTCGGCGGTGGCGGCGGTGAGGCCCGCATGGCAGGCGGCGCCGAAGCCGCGCTTCGGTTCGTGGACGACGTACGCACCCAGGTTGCGGGCGATGTCCGGGGAGCCGTCTGTGGAGCCGTTGTCGACGACGATCGCGCGCCAGCCGGACGGGATCCGTTCCAGCACCCACGGCAGTGCCTGGGCTTCGTCGAGGCAGGGCAGCACGACGTCCACGGAAGAGGGGGATGTCTCGATCACCTCACTCACCCTACGGACGCAAAAGCGACATAAGGGACGTCGTCTCCTTACGGATCGCTGACGTCGCTCACCGCGCCCGTCCGTGGCGGGATCATGGTGTGAGACTCGGCGGTGTGAAACGCGTACTTGTCGTGGACGACGACCCGACCGTCTCGGAGGTCGTCGCCGGATATCTGGACCGGGCCGGCTTCGCCGTCGATGTGGCCGCCGACGGCCCAACCGCCGTGGCCCGGGCCTCCGTCCGACCACCCGACCTGGTCGTGCTGGACCTGATGCTGCCCGGCATGGACGGGTTGGAGGTCTGCCGCCGTATCCGTGCGACCGGACCGCTTCCGGTGATCATGCTGACCGCGCGCGGCGACGAGGAGGACCGCATCCTCGGCCTGGAGGTCGGCGCGGACGACTACGTCACCAAGCCGTTCAGTCCCCGTGAACTGGTGCTGCGGGTGGAGTCCGTGCTCCGTCGTGCCGGAGCGGCGGCACCGGCCCGGGCCGAGGCGGCGGAGCCGTGGCTGCGGTCCGGCCCGCTCGCCCTGGACCCCACCGCCCGGCGCGCCACCCGCAATGGCAGCGAACTCGCGCTAACCATGCGGGAGTTCGATCTGCTGGCGTTCTTCATCCGCCACCCCGGACAGGCCACGAGCCGGGATCAGTTGATGCAACAGGTCTGGGGCTGGGAGTTCGGCGACCTGTCGACCGTCACCGTGCATGTGCGGCGACTACGCGAAAAGGTCGAGGAAGACCCGGCCCGACCCCGCCTGATCAGCACCGTGTGGGGCGTCGGCTACCGCTTCGACCCTCCCCGAGCGCAAGATACGGAGACCGGCCATGCTCGGTGACACGCTCCTTATCGCCCTCTACGCGGCGATCGGCGCCGCGGGTGCCGGACTGGTGGGAGTCGCGGTCCTCCGGGCGCTGCGGAAACGCTCCGTCGCCGCGTCCCTGGCCGTGGTCGCCGCCGTCACCGTGGCGGCGATGCTCGCCGGAACCATGCTGGTGGCCCGAGCGATGTTCCTTTCCGACCACGACCTTTGGGTGGTGACGATGGTGTGCGCCATGGCCGCGATCGTCTCGCTCGTCGTGGCACTCCTCCTGGGCCGCAGCGTCGTGAAGGGCAGCCGGGAGCTGGCCGAGGCCACCCGCGCCCTCGGGGACGATGGCAGCTTCACCCCGCCCGCCACCGCACCTATCGCTGAACTCGCCCAGCTGACCCGCCAGTTGACTGCCACCAGTGCCAAGCTCGCCGATTCCCGGGAGCGGGAGCGGACCCTGGAAGCCTCTCGACGGGAGCTGGTCGCCTGGATCTCCCACGACCTGCGCACGCCGCTGGCCGGCCTGCAGGCGATGACGGAGGCCCTCGAGGACGGCATGGTCGACAATCCGCGCGTATACCTCACCCGCATCCGCTCGGAGGTCGGGCGCATGAGCGCTATGGTCAGCGACCTGTTCGAACTGTCCCGCATCCAGGCCGGCGTGCTCGCGCTGTCCCCTGCCAGGATGTCGGTCTACGACCTCGTGGGCGATGCCATCGCCGGCGTCGACGCACTGGCCAGGGAGCACGGCGTACGGCTCGTGGGCGACGGGGTCGAGCCCGTGCCGGTGCAGGTCGACGGCCGCGAGATGTCCCGTGTCCTCGCCAATCTGCTGGTCAACGCGATCCGCCGGACGCCCGCCGACGGCACGGTCGCCGTCGCGGCCCGCCGTGAGGCCGACCGGGTCGTGCTGTCGGTGACCGACGGGTGCGGCGGGATCGCCCCGGAGGACCTGCCCCGCGTCTTCGACACCGGCTGGCGGGGCACCGACGCCCGCACTCCGCCGGCCGGCGCCGGGCTCGGTCTGGCCATCGTGCGCGGCATCGTGGAGGCCCACCAGGGACGCGCGGCGGTGCGCAACGTGCCGGGAGGCTGCCGGTTCGAGGTGCACCTGCCGGCAGCGGTCTGAGGGCGACGAGGAAGCAGGACCGGCCCCGGCGCGGGAAGGCCGGGCCGGTCCTGCCGTATGTCACACGAGAACGGGACGACTCACCCCGCCCGCAGGGGCGCCGCTGCGAACTCCGCCATTCCCTCCGCGAAGCTGACCTCCGGCTTCCAGCCGAGCTCGTCACGCAGCCGTCGCGAGGAGGCGGTGATGTGGCGGACATCGCCGAGCCGGTACTCCCCTGTGACGACGGGCTTCGGACCGCCGTACGCCCGGGCCAGCACTGCGGCCATCTCGCCCACCGTGTGCGGGTCTCCGCTGCCGACGTTGTACGCCCGCGCGCCGCCCTCCGCAAGGCTGTCCACGCCGTCCAGCGCGGCAAGGTTGGCGCGGGCGACGTCCCGGACATGGACGAAGTCCCGCCGCTGCCCGCCGTCTTCGAAGACGCGCGGGGCCTCGCCGCGCGAGAGCGCGGACCGGAACAGGGATGCGACGCCCGCGTAGGGCGTGTCCCGGGGCATTCGCGGGCCGTACACGTTGTGGTAGCGAAGGGCGGCGACCCGCCCGCCTGTCGCCCGTGCCCACGCGGCGGCCAGGTGTTCCTGGGCCAGTTTGGTGGCCGCGTACACGTTGCGTGGATCGGCCGGGGCGTCCTCCCCCACCAGGCCGGCGGTCAGCGGCTCACCGCAGGACGGGCACGGAGGTTCGAAGCCTCCCGCCTCCAGGTCCGCCACCCGGCGCGGTCCGGGCCGTACTGCGCCGTGCCGCGAGCACTCGTACCGCCCCTCTCCGTAGACCACCATCGAACTCGCCAACACCAGGCGACGCACGCCCGCTTCGGCCATACCGGCGAGGAGCACGGCGGTGCCCAGGTCGTTGCACCCCACGTAGTCCGGGGCGTCGGCGAAGTCCTTGCCGAGACCCACCATCGCGGCCTGGTGGCAGACGGCGTCCACGCCCCGCAGGGCGTCGGCCACCGCCTCCGCGTCGCGGACGTCGGCGTGCCGCCAGTCCACCCCGCAGGGGATCGGCGGGGCCGAACGGTGTGCGGCGGGCAGCAGGGCGTCGAGGACTCGCACTTCATGCCCGGCGCCGACGAGGGCGGTGACGATGTGCGAGCCGATGAAGCCCGCACCTCCAGTGACCAGGATCAACATGCAACCGACCGTAGGGCAGGGCATCCGGTGGCGGGCCGCTCGGCGCGAGGACGTCAGGGGTTCGTAACCCTTCCCGTCTCCCCCCGCGTGTACTCGGCGGGCCGGGACGCCGCCACCGTCAGCAGGGCGAAGGCCACAGCGAAGCCGAGCATGGTGAACACGCCCTTGGGCCAGAAGATGTGACTGTCGACGAACGACCAGCAGGCGGCGAACAGGACGGCGGCACCCGGCAGTACCCGCACGCCGTGCCGCAGCCAGAGCACCGCGCAGGTGGCCAGCGAGGCCACGCCCAGCCCGTACACCCCGGTCCGGCCCAACGCGTCGCCGGTGGTGAACAGCCGTCCGGCAGCCCCGTGGACGCCGTGGTCCACGACGGTGCCGGCGGATATGCCGGCCACCGCGTCGAGACCGGAGTAGTAGGCGGCGAAGCAGAGGCATCCGGCCCAGGAGAGCACCGTCAAGGCCCCCTCCGCATCGCGGCGCGGCCTGCCCCGGACGGGGACCACCAGCCCGAGGACAAGGAGGGGAAAGACAGGAAGCAGGACGATGTGCAGCCCGGCCCAGTGTCCCGCCGTCGCCGCCGTCAGATGCCGGGGATGCATCAGGCCGGCGGCGGCCAACAGCAGCGGAGCGGCGGTCACCAGGGCCGTCACCCGAAGAGTATGGAGGGATCGCATCCGGTCACGCTAGGCGGCACCCCGGTGCTCCGCGGCACCCGCGCGCGACGCGTAAGACACCCGTAAGACGGCTCGTCATTCGGCCGGACGAGGCGCGTCACTCGTCAGACGGCCGACGACGGTGCCCGAATCTCCGCACGGCCAGCCGGAGCGCGGTCGCCGTGGCCACGGCCACCAGTGCGATCAGCCAGTTGCGCGGATAGTCCAGCGGCAGCACCGACGAGTTGGCAGTCCGCCCCGGCCGGAGCAGCACAGGCAGCGCCACCGCCGTCAACGCGCCCGCGACCAGCAGTGCCCCGCGGACCGGCCCGCGCACACCGCCGCGCACCAGCAGCAGCCCGACCAGCAGCACCACGGGGGCGATCACCACGTCGTGCAGGACAACCGCCCCGCCCAGCCAGACCAGCACATCCGTCAGGTCGCGGACGTCCATCAGCAGGGACACTCCGACGCCCATCAGCGCCACACCGGCGGCCCCCGCCGTCATACGCACCACCTTCACGCCAGCACCTCCAGTCGGCCGACCCACTTGGTCTGGAGCACGCCCGGCCGGTTCGGGGCGATGAGCCGCGCCGGGTAACCGTGGTCGGGGTCGAGTTCCTCACCGTTCAGGCGCAGGGCGAGCAGCGTCAGCGGGTCACGGGCGTGCTCGTGCCCCATCTCGGACACCCGGTAGCCGCCCCTCAACTGCAACGACACCACCCGTACCCGCGCATGCGCCGGCGCCCCCGCCCGCTCGAGCAGATCCACGACCCGTACGCCGGTCCAACGGGCCGACTTGCTCCAGCCCTCCACGCACGCGATCGGCAGCTCGACCTCATGCTGTGGCAGAGCACGCAGATCCTCCAGGGTCAGGGTGTACGGCCGCGGGCCGGCCACCATCAGGCGGTACTCCTCGGCGGCGATCCGGCCGACCCCGGCCGCGGCGGCGGTCCGGTTGACCGGCAGCGCCTGCGGGCCCTTGTCCGGGTCACGGGGAGCGAACAGGAGGAAGTCCTTCAGCGGGGTGAACGACTGGCCCACCGTGGTGAGCGTGACGGCCCCGACGGCCACGCTCACCGCGGCCAGCAGCGAGCGCCGGTCGGTGCCGTCCTGCGCGGGCAGGGCGAGCGTTCCGGGCGACCGACGAGTCCAATGCGCCTTGATCTCCGGCGCCTTGACCGCGATGTGCAGCACGAGCGCCCCGACGACCAGCCACGCCACGGCGTAGTGCACGGGCACGAAGGAGAACGGCCACGGGTACCACTGGGCCGTGTTCAGCAGCCCGGTCGCCAGCTCGAAGACGGCGCCGGCCACCAACACCGCGACAGAAAGCCGCTCCAGAGCATGCTTGACCGACCTCAACGGCGGCCACTCGAACAACCGCGGATACACCGTCCACAGCTTCACCAGCAGCAACGGGACCGCCGCGATGCCCGAAGCGACGTGCAGGCCCTGGGTGAGCCGGTATCCCCATGCCGGGCGACTCGGGATGTCGTCGGCCAGCCAGCCCGGCGGATGTTGCATGAAGTGGCTGACCAGTCCGGTGACGAAGCACACGGCGAACGCCGGACCCAACCAGCGGCCGATCGAGGTCGCCGTACGGGCATCATGCAGTCCGCCCTTGAACACCGGCGGAAAGACACTCAGTTTCATGCCCTCCATCCCACTCGTCGCCTGGCCGCATCGGAACATTTGAACTCTTACGGAACAGGGACGTTCCATCGGCACGGAGCTCGCTGCTGCTCCTCGGTTGCTGCGGGCAGCCGGATGCGGAGTGGCTCCTTACGAGACCCTGACGCAGGGTCGAAACCTCTGTCGCCTCATCTGTCCCGGAGGCAAGTTGTTGCTGCCCGGGTGCAGGCGGGCAAGCCAGAATGGGATCAGCATCACCACCGCCAGAACCCGCTGCCGCACCCCGTGCTCGCCGAGGCCCGCGACGCGCCTTCCGTGGGCGCACCCCGGGACCTGCTGCTGCGCCCGGCACAGGGGGGCGACGCGAGCGTCCGGCGACCGCTGGACCACAGCGACCACGGGGACCACAGCGACCACGGGCCGACGCATCAGCGTCCGGATCCGCCCGCACGGCGTCCCCTGAGCCGGACGGAACGCTGTCGTCCCCCGGCCCGCTCCCCCCACACTGAGCCCGAGGGGCAGGGGCCTGGGGGCAGGGGCAGGGGCCTGGGGGCGGGAGGCCGGGGAATGCGGGAACGCGAGCGGCGCGGCGAACTCGACACCCTCCGCGCGCTCGTCGTGCTCGGCCTGGTCTTCTTCCACGCCGCCCTGGTCTTCTCCCCCGACGACGACTTCTACGTCAAGAACCGCGACACGACCGGCGCCGTCACCGTCCTCGCCGGCTTCGGCGTCGTCTGGGCGATGCCCATGCTGTTCCTGGTCGCCGGCCTCGGCGCCCGTCACTCCCTGCGCCGCCGGGGTGGCGGGGGCTTCGCCCGCGAGCGTCTGCTGCGCCTCGGGGTGCCGCTGGTCGTCGCCACGCTCGCGCTGAACCCTCTCCCCCAGTGGCTGCGGCTGCGCGCGGCCGATCCGGCGTACCACGAGTCGTACTGGCACTTCTGGCCCCGCTTCCTGACCGTGCACCCCGACCCGGCGGACTTCCCCTTCGTCCTCGAGGGCCGGTACTTCGAGACGGGCCATCTGTGGTTCGTCGTGCTGCTCCTCGCCTTCTGCCTGCTGCTCGCCCCGGTCGCCGCTCCGCTGGCGGCCGGGGCCGGGCGCGCGGCCCCCGTCCTCGCCCGCCACCCGTGTCTGCTCCTCCTGCCCGCCCTGCCGCTGGCCGCGATCAACGCGCTGCTCGGCATGGAGGAGAACTTCGCGGGCTGGAACCGCTGGGCGTATCTGCTGTTCTTCCTGTACGGGTACGCCCTCGCCGACGACGAGCGGATCCGCGCCACCAGCCGCCGCCTCGCACTGCCGGCCGGGGTGCTGGGCCTGGTCCTGTTCGCGGCGACCGCGCCCGGCTTCGTCACCCAGGACGACCCGTTCACGGCGTGGACCCCGTTCACCCTGGTCACCCGCGCGCTGTTCGGCGCGGCCGGCTGGTGCTGGGTGCTGGCGATCCTCGGGTGGCTGGACCGGCCGCGCGCCCGGCAGGAGGAGGGTCCCGCCCGCGGCGGCCGGGCCAAGGCGTACCTGGCCGTCGCCGCCCTGCCGCTGTACGTGCTGCACCAGCCGGTCGTCGTCGCGTTCGCGTACGGCGTCGTGGGATGGCGGGCGCCGATCGCGGTCAAGTACCTCCTGATCGTGGCCTGTTCACTGGCGGTGGTCCTCGTGCTGTACGAGTACGGGGTGCGCCGCACGCGCCCGACCAGGTTCCTTTTCGGCATGCGGGCCGCCCCGCGGGCCACCGCGCCCACGTGATCTGCTTTGCTGTCCCCGACGGTCAGGCACCTCACCACCGGGGACGCTCATGCGGGCAGACGTACGCCAGGTCGCCGACGGCACCTACCTGGTGCACGGCAGCGACACCAACTGGGTGATCCTCCAGGACGGCGACGCGCTCACGCTGGTGGACACCGGTTACCCCGGCGACCGGCAGCGGTTGCTCGCCTCCCTCGAGGCCGTGGGCGGCGGGCCCGGGGCCGTCGTGGCCGTGCTGATCACCCACGCCCACAACGACCACATCGGCTCGGCCGAGTACCTGCGCACCGCCCACGGCACGCCCGTCCTCCTGCACCCGGCCGAAGTACCGCACGCCCGCCGGGACTTCCTCCAGCAGGTGTCCGGGGGCGAGGTGCTGCGCAACGCCTGGCGGCCGGGCGTGCTGCCGTGGACGGTGCGGGTGCTGCGCGCCGGCGGCACCGAGCGGCATCCCGTGACCGCTCCGCAGGCGTTCCCGGCCGACGGCCCCCTCGACCTTCCGGGCCGGCCCGTCCCCGTGCACACCCCCGGCCACACCGACGGGCACTGCGTCTACCACCTGCCCGGGACGGGCGTCCTCGTCTCCGGCGACGCCCTGGCGAGCGGGCACACCACCTCCCGTGTCCGGGGACCGCAACTGCTGCCCGACATGTTCCACCACGAGCGGACCCGCGCGGTCTCCTCGCTGGAGATCATCGAACGCCTCGACGGTGACATCCTGCTGCCGGGGCACGGACCGGTCCACCGCGGTCCGGTACGGGAAGCCGCCCGACTGGCGCGGGAACGCGCCCAAGCCTCTTAGGGTTCCTGCCATGGCCTTGCAGATCAGCGCCACCAACCCGGAGCACCCCGCGCTCCTGCTCGAACTCCCCTGGGGCACGCCCCTGGAGGAGTGGCCCGAGAAGTACCTCGTACCGCTGCCCAGGGGCATCTCACGGCACGTCGTGCGGTACGCGCGGGCCGGCGACGAGGTGATCGCCGTCAAGGAGCTCGCGGAGCGGCCCGCGCTGCGCGAGTACGAGCTGCTGCGCGACCTGGACCGGCTGGGCATCCCCGCCGTGGACCCCCTCGCGGTGATCACCGGGCGCACCACCCGGGCGGGCGACCCGCTGGAGCCGGTGCTGGTGACCCGGCACCTGGGCGGCTCGATGCCGTACCGCTCGATGTTCGAGACGACCATGCGCCCGGCGACCATGCACCGCCTGATGGACGCCTTGGCGGTGCTGCTGGTGCGGCTGCACCTGGCCGGGTTCGCCTGGGGCGACTGCTCGCTGTCCAACACGCTGTTCCGGCGGGACGCGGGAGCCTACGCCGCCTATCTGGTGGACGCCGAGACCGGCGATCTGCACCCGCGGCTCAGCCTCGGCCAGCGGGAGTACGACCTGGATCTCGCCCGCGTGAACATCAGCGGCGAGCTGCTGGACCTGGAGGCGTCGGGCGCGCTGCACCCGTCCGTGGACCCCGTCGAGTTCGGGCACGAGATCTGCACCCGCTACCAGAGTCTGTGGGAGGAGCTGACCCGTACCTCCGTGTATCCGGCGGGCAAGTACCACTACATAGAGCGGCGAATACGCCGGCTCAACGACCTCGGTTTCGACGTGGCCGAGATGCAGATCGAGCACTCCTCCACCGGTGACACGGTCACCTTCGTGCCGAAGGTCGTCGACGCCGGTCACCACCAGCGCCAGCTGCTGCGCCTGACCGGCCTGGACACCGAGGAGAACCAGGCACGGCGGCTGCTGAACGACCTGGAGAGCTGGATGGCCACCCAGGACGACTACGCCCCGGGCGACCCCCTCGCCGCCCGCCCCGAGGTGCTGGCCCACCGCTGGGTGCGGGACGTGTTCCGGCCCACCGTGCGCGCCGTGCCCCGCGACCTGCGCGACTCCATGGACCCGGCGGAGATCTACCACGAGCTGCTGGAACACCGCTGGTACATGTCCGAGCGGGCCCAGCACGACATCGGCCTGGACACGGCCGTCGAGGACTACATCGAGAACGTCCTGCCGAAGGCCCGCACGACGCTGGAACCGACCGTCCCGGAGTAGGGCCTGTCAGTCGTGCGGGACGACGGCCACCGGGCACTCCGCGTGGTGGAGCACTCCGTGCGCCACCGAGCCGATCCGGGCACCGACCGCCGTGAGGTGCGCGCGGCGCCCCACGACCATCAGCTGGGCCCGGCCTGCCACCGACAGCAGCACCTGCCCCGCGCTGCCCATCTCCACCTGCTCGGCCACCGGCACCCCGGGGAACCGTTCCCGCCACGGCTTCAGCGCCTCGGCCAGCGCCTTCCGCTCGTACGGCTCCAGGCCCCCGGCGTCGTCCAGCAGCTTGAGTGAGCCAGGGCTGTAGGCGAACACGGGCGGCAGGGTCCAGGCGCGTACGGCCCGCAGGGCGGCACCGCGGGCCGCCGCCGCCTCGAAGGCGAACCGCAGGGCGGCTGCGCTGTCCTCGGGGCCGCCCTGCTGCCCCACGACGACATCCCGTCCGGCCGCCTCACCCGACGGCCGGTCCCCGGCGCGCACCAGCACCACGGGCCGCGTGGTCTCCGCGATCACCTGCTGCCCGACGGAACCCAGCAGAAACCCGACGACGGCGCCGTGCCCGCGCGAGCCCAGCACCAGCAGCTCCGCCTCGGCCGCGGCGGCGACCAGCGACTCCACCGTGCCGCCCTCGACGGCGTCGGCCGTCATGGTCAGCTCCGGATGCCGCTCGGCGACGGTCCGCGCGGCCTCCGCCAGCGCCGCGGTCACCCATCCGGCCTGGGTGTCCCGGTCGGCGCCGTCCACGGCCTCGTGCCGCCAGGCATGCACCACCCGCAGCGGCAGCCCCCGGCGTACGGCCTCCCGACCGGCCCAGGCCACTGCGGCGAGGCCCTCCTCCGTGCCGTCGAACCCTGCCGTGATCGGGCGTGTCATGTCCGGGCCTCCTCGTCATCGCGCCTTGTGCGGGTCAGTCTTCACTACCCTGCCGTCATGACCTTGAGATCCGGCCCGCCCCCGACCGCCTGCCCGGGCTGCTGCTCGTACCGGTACCCGAGAGGAAGACCCTCAAGGACCGGCCGCACCTCGACTTCCGGCCCGACGACCGGGTTGCCCTCCGGATCCTCCAGCACCACCCACGGCTGCTCGCCCTGCCCCACGTCCCTGCGTGCTCGCCTCCCGGCGGGTTCGATGAGCCGTCGGGAGGGCCCCCTGGGCGTCGTGCCCTGTGCTCGGAGCGCACTGTCCGCGCCGTCCCTGAGCGCGGCGCGGGGATCGAACATACGATGGCCGGGAACCGGTGCCGTGACAACGGGGTGGGAGACGTATGACACAGGCCGCCGAGGCAGCGCGGACCGTCATCCTGACCGTGGACGACGACCCGGGGGTCTCCCGCGCCGTCGCCCGTGACCTCAGGCGGCGCTACGGAGAGTCGTACCGGATCGTGCGCGCGGAGTCCGGGGAGTCCGCGCTGGACGCGCTGCGCGAGCTGAAGCTGCGCGGCGACCTGGTCGCGGTGATCCTGGCCGACTACCGCATGCCGCAGATGAACGGCATCGAGTTCCTGGAACGGGCCCTGGACGTGTATCCGGGCGCCCGCCGCGTGCTGCTGACGGCGTACGCGGACACCAACGCGGCGATCGACGCGATCAACGTCGTGGACCTCGACCACTACCTGCTCAAGCCGTGGGACCCGCCGGAGGAGAAGCTCTATCCGGTGCTGGACGATCTGCTGGAGGCATGGCGGCACAGCGACTACCGGGCGGTGGCCAGCACCAAGGTCGTCGGTCACCGGTGGTCGGCGAGGTCCTCGGACGTGCGCGAGTTCCTGGCCCGCAACCAGGTGCCGTACCGCTGGTACTCGGTCGACGAGCCGGAGGGACAGCGGCTGCTGGCCGTGGCCGGGCAGGACGGGCAGCGGCTGCCGCTGGTGATCACCCCGGACGGTACGGCCCTGGTCGAGCCGGAGGCACCCGAGCTGGCCGCGCGGGTGGGGCTGGCGACGACCCCGACGGCCGACTTCTACGACCTGGTGGTCATCGGCGGTGGTCCGGCCGGGCTGGGCGCGGCCGTGTACGGGGCCTCCGAGGGCCTGCGGACCGTGCTCGTGGAGCGGTCGGCGACCGGCGGGCAGGCCGGGCAGAGCTCGCGGATCGAGAACTACCTCGGCTTCCCGGACGGCGTCTCCGGTGCCCAGCTCACCGACCGGGCACGGCGGCAGGCGGCCAAGTTCGGCGCCGAGATCCTCAGCGCGCGCGAGGTGACGCGACTCGAGATCAGCGGGGCGGCCCGGGTCGTGCGGTTCGCGGACGGCTCGGCGATCGCGGCGCACAGCGTCATCCTGGCGACGGGCGTGCAGTACCGGCAGCTGGAGGCCGCCGGCTGCACCGACCTGACCGGGTGCGGGGTGTTCTACGGCTCCGCGCTGACCGAGGCGGCCGCCTGCCAGGGGCACGACGTGTACATCGTCGGCGGCGCCAACTCGGCGGGTCAGGCGGCGATGTACCTGTCCAGGTTCGCCAAGTCGGTGACGCTCCTGGTGCGCGGCCCCGACCTGGCGGCTTCGATGTCGTACTACCTGATCCAGCAGATCAACGAGGCCCCGAACATCTCGGTGCGCAGTCACACGGTGGTCGACGCCGCGCACGGCTCCGACCGCCTGGAGCGGCTGACGCTGCGTCATGTGGCGACCGGGGACCGCGAACAGGTCGACGCCCAGTGGATGTTCGTGTTCATCGGGGCCGCTCCGCTCACCGACTGGCTGGGCGAGACGGTGCTGCGCGACGAGCGGGGCTTCATCCTGGCCGGACCCGACCTGGGCGTCGACGGACGGCCGCCGGCGAGCTGGGAGCTGGACCGGCCGCCGTACCACCTGGAGACCAGCGTGCCCGGCGTGTTCGTGGCGGGCGACGCCCGCGCCGAGTCCGCCAAGCGGGTCGCGTCCGCCGTCGGAGAGGGAGCCATGGCCGTGATGCTCGTCCACCGGTACCTGGAGCAGTCGTGAGCGGGCAGCTGATGCCGTGCAGCCCGCAGGAGGTCGCCTCGCTCTTCCTGTTCGAGAAGCTCGCTCCCGAGCAGCTCGGACGGCTGTGCGCCGCGGGCCGGGTCGAGCTGTACCAACCCGGGCCGGTGTACACCGAGGGTGATCCGGCTACCTGCTTCTACGTGATGATCGAGGGCACGGTGGTGCTCTCCCGCCGCGTCGGCGGCGACGACGTGGAGGTCGTGCGGACCTCGCAGCGCGGGGTGTACTCGGGCGCCATGCAGGCCTACATCGGGGACCGGGTCCGGCAGGTGTACAACAACTCGATGCGGGTGACGGAGCCGACGCGGTTCTTCGTGCTGCCCGCCGACACCTTCGCCGAGATCATGAGCGAGTGGTTCCCGATGGCCGTCCACCTGCTGGAGGGGCTGTTCTTCGGTGCGAAGAGCACGCAGGCCGCGATCGGGCAGCGCGAACGCCTGCTGGCGCTCGGCTCGTTGTCGGCCGGTCTCACGCACGAGCTCAACAACCCGGCGGCGGCGGCCGTCCGCGCCACGGCGACACTGCGGGAGCGGGTGGCCAAGATGCGGCACAAGCTCGCCGTGATCGCCGAGGGGCCCTTCTCCCGCGAGGCGTTGGCGGAGCTGATCGAGATCCAGGAGCGCACGGCCGAGCGGGTCGCCAAGGCCCCGGTGCTCAGCCCGCTGGAGACCTCGGACCGGGAGGACGCCCTCGCCGACTGGCTGGAGGACCACGGCATCGACCACGGCTGGCAGCTCGCGCCGACCTTCGTGCAGGCCGGGCTCGACATCGACTGGCTGGAGCAGGTCGCGGCGGCCGTGGGCGAGGAGATCCTGCCCGGGGCCGTCGGCTGGCTCAACTACACCATCGAGACCGAGCTGTTGATGAACGAGATCGACGACTCCACCAACCGCATCTCGCACCTCGTCGACGCCGCCAAGCAGTACTCGCAGCTGGACCGCGCGCCCTACCGGGTCGTGGACGTCCACGAACTCCTCGACAGCACCCTGCTGATGCTGTCGGGCAAGATCGGCCCGCGCATCGGGGTCGTCAAGGAGTACGACCGCACGGTCCCGGAGATCCCCGCCTACCCGGCGGAGCTCAACCAGGTGTGGACCAACCTCATCGACAACGCGGTCTCGGCCATCAACAGCGCGGGCGGGGACGGCACCCTGACCGTGCGGACCGCGCTGGTCCACGAGCGGGTCCTGGTGGAGTTCCAGGACACCGGTCCCGGGGTCCCGCCGGAGATCCGCGGCCGCATCTTCGATCCCTTCTTCACCACCAAGCCGGTGGGCCAGGGCACCGGGCTGGGTCTGGACATCTCCTGGCGGATCGTCGTCAACAAGCACCACGGCACCCTCCAGGTGGAGTCGGTGCCCGGCGACACCCGCTTCCAGGTCCTGCTCCCCCTGACCGCCGAGACGCCCGAGGAGGCAGCATGAGCGGCGAGTCCGCGATCGACCCGAGTGTGCCGCCGAGCGGCACCGGCTGTGTGGAGTGCGACGAGGCGGGCGGCTGGTGGTTCCATCTGCGGCGCTGCGCGACGTGCGGGCACATCGGCTGCTGCGACGACTCCCCCGCCAAGCACGCCACCGCCCACTACCGGGCCACCGGCCACCCGGTGATCCGCAGCTTCGAGCCGGGCGAGGCCTGGTTCTGGAACTACGACACCAACGAGGTGTACGACTCCGGCCCCGAACTGGCCCCGCCGGCCAGCCACCCGGCGGACCAGCCCGCGCCGGGGCCCGCGGGGCGGGTCCCGGCCGACTGGGCGGAGACGCTGCGCTGAGTGATCACTTCGATGCGTGGATGACCGCTTGCCAGATGCCCACCGCGGCAGCCGCCTGGGCGAGCAGGTAGGCCATCTGGCCGGAGAGGCCGTGCACCTGGTAGATCGATGCCAGCAGTTTGAGGCGTCTTGTCCAGTAGTGCCGTTCATGACTGAACGTATCGGTGTCGATCCACATGCTTGTCAGTGTCAGCACCATGAGCATCAGGACGATATTCAAGAGAGTCAGGCCCAGTTCCGTGGTGTGCTTGCCCACCTGATACAAGGCAAGCAGTCCGACGGGGGCCAGCCAGGCGAAGAACAGGGTGAGAGCGCGCACCGGGCCGTGCTCTCCGGGCAGCACCCGCCACAGCGCGCCGAGGACCAGTCCCGCGCCGGCGAAGGAGATTTCCTGTGTCAGGAACTTCCCCACCGTGTCGGGAATACCCGTCGGCCGGTCCAACGTGAACACCCAATGCTTTTTGCCGTAAGCGTTCTCGTACCAGGCGGTGACCATACTTGGGAGAATTCCGAAGAGGGAGGCCCAGCGCGCGGCTTTGAGGGCGTTGTCCCACCAGTGCTGGCATGGGCCCCAGCTGAGAGCGACGTCCACCACGGATACGGGGTCCGGTAGGCAGTCGTAGCGACACCCTCTGGGCCGCCAGTGGTGCAGTGCGTGAAGCTTGTTCTCCAGGATTCTTCTCGTGGCGCCCTCAGCATGCCCCTGATCCACGAGTTGCAGGCGGTGGAGCAGGTCGCGGCAGCGGCGGGCGTCCTCCATCAGCCGCTGGTGCCCGGTCGGGGTACTCAACTCCGCTGCTACGCAATTTGCATTCTTCGCATTCCGCTCTACACGACCCAGCACCGACCATCGCCCCCCTACCTTCACCAGGGCGTATACGGAGACCATGTTCAGAGGAAGCCAAAGGCCGTAGAAATTCGCAGCATTTCCGGCCAACATTACACCCCGCAACGCCACGACGATAGCGAAGACGGAGGTCACGAGGAGCAGATTCCGCCTCTCCGGTCCGAGGGAGGGTTCCGCTTTGGCTCGAGAGCTGCTGCGGAGAAGCGCTACGAGCGCGATTCCCGTCAGCACCCACGAGTAGGCGTACGCCCACTTGGGGCCACTGGACACGAATTCTATGAATTGCTGATACAGGGCACTTCTATGGGCCGCACCGAAAAGCACGCCTGAATTCTCTGCACGTCTCCACCTGCGTTCAAAAGACAGCACACGGCAGGCCACCACCGCGACTGCGACCCCGACGAGCAGGACTGCGATCGCGAGGAAGCGGCGGGCGGGGCGCTCTCCTTTTTTCCCGATCGGCGATCCGGGTAGTCCAGAATCGCCCGACGTCGAAAACACGCCCGATCTACCTTCCCTCGCAAAACGCCAGGACCATGCGAACATCGCGGCCAGCCACAACCAGAGCATCGAAACATCGATGAAGGCCATCTCGGCAATTCGGTAGAGCGGAGGCGATGAGTTCCGTGTGGGATTCTGCGTGACCGAGAAGAGACGCGGCGCCATGACCAGCGCCAAGCCGGTCACAGCGGTCGCGACGCAGACGACGGCCACATCTCGCCTCTTCATCCTGCCGGGCCTCTCCAGTTGCGCGAGGACGATGAGGGCCAGGCTCGATGCGACGAGGGCGCGCCATTGATTCAGGGTGGAGGAGAGAGGGGAGGACGGCACCAGCAACGTCACGCCGAGAGCTGCACTCACCACGGCCCACTGCACAACAGCGAAGGCAACAGCCCTGGCAGTCGCCATCTGCGGGTCGGGGCTTTTGATGAATGGCCATGCTGACAGCGCGATCACAACCGATGCGCAGACCCACCAGGAGACGATGCCGAGAGATCCGAAGATGACGCTTCGACTCGGCGCCGGGGAAACATCAGCTGGCGGAACCAGTCTGACTTCATTGTCCGGGCCCCGTCCGCTCCATGCCCTGCTGTCGTCTTCCTTCGCGATCGCCTCCTCGGGGGCGTAGCTGATTTTCAGACCACCCGGAACGACCGTGGCTTCGCGCCAAAATTCTTTACTCAGGGCGCTCGGCCGGTGCAGTGTGACTGTCCAGTCCTTTTTTGGCACGGCGCTGACGGTCCATGGACCGACTTCGAATTCGCCCGAACCATGGATCAAATTCCATGAATCGTATTCCACCTTGACCAGAACATCCCGGCCCTTTTTATACTTGGTCACCCGAGAAGTTTTGGATGGCCAGTCCGGATACCACTCGCTGAAACTCTTCCAAGATTCACCGCCCCTATGCAGCAGGCAGTACACGGCATTCCTGTATTCAGGGGTGTTCACACCGAGCGTCAGGGCGTTTTCGAGTCGCCACTGATGTTCCGGCATCTCGATGGTCGTCGCCTGTTGCACCTCGACAGCATGGTAATGCCCTATGTCCCTGAAGGTGAGACGCGAGGTGATATGAGCCATCTTGGGGTTCTGACCCGGGCAATGAACCCCATCGGCGGCGTGCGCCTGCGCTGGCTGAGCCGCACAGCACCCGAGCGTCGCGATGACGAGTGCGAGCCATCGCCATGCCAGGGAACTCATTTGCGAGGCGGGCATCCACTGGAGGGATCGCACTGTTGTACGACCTCGTAAGGACAGGGATCATTGGTGAGCCCTACGCGACGGGAACGACGGACACTGGGGAGGAAGCGCCACTGGGAGGGCTTCCTGTGTCCTGTTCGGCTCGCACTCTCCACGTGAACACGAAGAGTGCGAGCCTCCGGATCGGTTGTTTCGACCAGGACCTCGTCCGCAGCCAGAGGGAAGTGGTCATGCAGCAGACACAGGCCGAAACGCTCAATGTTGCCGTGCTTTTCCAGGACGGCGACCAGATCGCGAACGAATGCCGCGTCCTGCGGCCCGAGGGGTTCGGCCTCCTCGAATGACGGGAGACCGGACCTCGAGTTCACACCCGGGATAGTCATGATCCACCTCCGTAGTTACTCACAGCATCTTCACGATCACACTAAGTTTCCCAGTGGCGGGTCGCAACAAGGGGCAGGATCTAGCTGGGTGCGCAGTCGAGGGTCTCCAGATCGACGGCGTCGGCCATCGCCTGCATGCCCTTGTCGTTGGGGTGCAGGTGGTCGCCGCCGTCGAGGAACGGCAGCATGCGCTCGGGGTCGTAGGGGCTGCGCAGGACATGGTCGAAGTCGGTGACCGCGTCGAACTCCCCGCTGGTGCGGACGAATTCGTTCACTTCCTGCCGTACGGCCTCCGCCGCCGGGTCCCATTCCGACCAGCCCTTGAACGGGCCGACGGTCGCCCCGACCACGCACTTTCCGGCCGCGTGCGCCCGGTCGGCGATCTCGCGGTACCCGGCGACCAGGTCCTGGGCGGTGACGCCCGTGTGGGCCTTGATGTCGTTGACGCCCTCGAAGAGGAAGACGGTGCGCGCCCCGGGCTGGGACAGGACGTCCCGGTCCAGCCGGTGCCGGGCACTCTGTCCGGCGCCGTCGGCCAGGACCATGTTGCCGGAGATCCCCTCGTTGGCCACCCCCTGGAGCGGGCTGCCGGCCGTGCGGAGGCGCCGGGCGAGGTAGTCGGGCCAGCGGCGGTCGAGGTCGGTGGTGGACTGCCAGCCGTCGGTGATGGAGTCACCGAGGGCGACAACGGCGCCGGTAGCCGCGTCCGGCGGCCGTACGGAGACGGCGTCGAGGTAGAACCAGGAGCCGGTCGCGGCGCTCCAGTGGGCGGCGCTCTCCTCGCCGGTGTGGTCGCCCTGGGTGATGTACGACGTCTGCATGGCCATGCCGTGACCGGTGGCGGGGCCCGCCGCGTCCGCGCTGTGCAGGCTCACCACCAGGTCGGTCGCGGCGGGCAGGCCGCCGGACAGCGGATCGCTCCAGACGGTGGCCCCCGCCGGCACGGTGACCGTGCGGGCACCGTCGAAGGTGAGCCGCCGGTTGCTGCCCCGCCGCAGCGCGGCGCCCTGGTCCTGGATTCCCGCGTAGACGCTGTCGAGGGTCAGCGGCCGGTCACCGAAGGCGTTGGAGAGACGGACCCGCAGACCGCTCCCGGCGGCGCTGGTGTGCACGACCAGCCGGTAGGAGCGGTCGGCGACGCCGTCACCCAGCCGGTCGCCGCTCGCCGCCCAGGTGACGACGCCGCGCGGGATGCCCGACGCCGCCCGGGCGGGCACCGTCTGGCAGGCGAGGACGGTCAGCAGGACCGCCGCGAGGCGGCAGATCCGCGTGCCGCGGCGGGTCATCGGGCGAAGTCCTTCAGCGTGACGGACTCGCCGGGGCGCAGGGTGACCGTCCGGGATGTGCTGCCGTACGCCACCTCGGTCTTCCGGCCTCCGACGCTCCGGATCCGGGCCTCGGTCGGCTTGCCGTCCTTCCAGCGCAGGTCGACCACGAAGCCGCCCCGCGCCCCCGCCCCGGTGAGCGCCCCGGACGCGGCCCAGGCGTCCGGAAGGGCCGGCAGCAGCTCCAGCCGGCCGGGGCGGGAGTACAGCAGCATTTCGGTCATCGCTGTCGGAGTACCCATATTCGCGTCGATCTGGAAGATGCCACGGCCCCGCTCGACCTCGTAGATGTCGAAGAGGTTCGGTGCCGTGCCGTTGCCGCCGTCGGTGGAGGGGCGCAGGTTGGTGACGACCAGTTGGTAGGCCTTGTCGGCCTCCTTCAGCCGGGCCCAGCACAGGGCGCGCCAGGCGTTGGCCCAGCCGAAGCTGTTCATCCCGCGGGCGGTGAGCAGGGCGGTGGCGCCCTTGACGATGTCGGCGGGGGTGGAGCCGTCGGGGCGGATACGGTCGCCGGGGAAGAGGTTGATCAGCGGCGAGAGATGGCGGTGGGTGGTCTCGCCGAGGTTGTCCGGGGACATCCATTCCTCCAGCCAGCCGGTCTTGGGGCTCACCACCGGAAGGTAGAGGCGCTCGCGGAGCCCGCCGATGGTGCCCGCGTATCCGGCGTCCCTGTTCAGCTCGGCGGCCGCGGTCCGGAAGTTCCCGAACAGGGTCCACACCTGTTCCTGGGCATAGGTGTTGCCCTTGGCGTCCTGCGGTCCGTGCTCCGGCGACCAGTCATGGTCCGCGATCAGCACCTCCTTCCCGTTGTCCAGGGTGGTCGTGAGCAGCCGCGCCTCCCAGAACTGGCAGGCGCCCTTGAGGAGGGGGTAGATCTTCTCCAGGTGCGTGCGGGAGTGCGTGAACTCGTAGTGATCCCAGAGGCTGTTGCACAGCCAGGCATTGCCGGTGGGGTGCCACCACCAGCCGAGTCCGCCATAGGGGTTCGTGGAGAACGCGACGGTCCAGCCGGCGACCTTCCCGGTGGAGTTGCGGTATCGGTTGCGGGGGTCCTGGAACAGCCGGTGGGTGAGGTCGGTCCAGGACGGGAGCTGGTCGACGCAGTAGTCGGTGAAGGCGTCGAAGCACTGGGACAGGCCCAGCCGGTCTGCCATCCAGTAGTTCATCTGGATGTTGATGTCGGTGTGGTAGTCGCCCATCCAGTCCGGGTCGTTGCCGTCCAGCCAGACCCCTTGGAGGCCCATCGGCAGACTGTCACGCGACCCGGCGATCATCAGATACCGGCCGAACTGCGCGTAGGCGGCCTCGAGTTCGGGGTCGGGATTTCCGGTGTCGAAGCGGGCCTGGATCCGCTCCCAGGTGTCCAGCTCGCGCTGCTGTGCCGTCGAGGTGCCGAGTGACAGGTCGAACCGCCCGAACAGCGCCCGGTGGTCGGCCGCGTGGGTGCGCAGCAGCGAGTCCGCCGAATGCCGGGCGGCCGCCTTGGCCTTGGTGCGGGCCAGCGCCAGCGGATCGAGCGACGGGTCGCGGTAGTGGGCGGCGGCGTCGGGCGCGTAGTTGGTGCCGCCGCTCAGGACTACGGTCAGTTCCCGGCAGTCGGTGAAGGTGATGTGCGAGCCGCTCACGCGCACGCTGCCGCCGCTGCCGTAGGCGCGGATGGCGGCCCCGTACTTCAGCCCGTTGGCGAAGGACCCGGCGAACGAGTCGGCCTTGCCGCCGGTCTCCCCGTGCGTGCCTTCGAGGGTGATGGTCCCGGTGTAGCGCCCGCCGCCGTCCTGGCCGAAGTGCAGGACGATCACGTCGTCGGGACGGCTGGCGAACACCTGCCGCCGGTAGGTCACCCCGGAGCGGACGTACGACGTCGTCACCACGCCGTTGTCGAGGTCGAGGGCACGGCGGTAGCCGGAGACGGCGCCCAGGTCGTGGTCGGGGATCTCGACGGTGAGCCGGGCGAGCAGGGTGAGGGAGCCGAAGTCGGCGCGGCCGTAGGGGAACTGGCCGTCGGAGTCGAGGGTGTCGTTGAGCCCGCCGGTCCACAGGGTGGCGTCGGTGACCAGGAGAAGTTCACGACCGGAGTCGTTGCTCGCGAGGGCGCCCAGTCGGCCGTTGCCGACGGGCAGGCCCTGCTCGATCATCGAGCCGTCGTCGGCGGGCGCCTGCCACCAGAGCTGGTGACGAGAGGCGGTGAGCGGCTCGGAGGACCGCAGCGGGGCGGCACTCGCGGTGAAGGAGGGAAGCCCGGCGAGGGCTCCGGTGGCGGCGGCGAGAGCGAGAAAGCCTCGTCTGCTGTGGTGGTTGTCCATAGCGTGATCCTTCGGTGAAACGCGCCCCGTCAGGGGCGCGGGGAACTGCGCGACCAGCCACAGCGGGCCCGTAGTTCCCCTACGGCCTAGCCCAACGGAGTGTTCAGCGAGGAGACTTGGGAACGTCGATGCGATCGACGTCCGGCGCGTACCAGGAGCCGCTGTCGAAGGTGATCCTGTTCGCACCGGCCTTCAGAGTCACCGGCACACTCACCGTCGAAACCGTCCCCCAGTCACCGGTCGACGGGAACTTGTGGCTCGTACCGCCCCCGGAGCCCGCGGACACCGTGGCCGACCGCGCGTCACCGCTGAGGTAGGCGACCTTGACCAGGTACGTGCCCGCCTTGTCGACGACGACGTCGTTGAAGGTCAGCTTGCCGCCGAGGTAGAGGTTCCCGACCTTCTTCCGACCGGAACAGGCGTCGCAGCCGGCGACGGTGGCGTTGCCGCTCAGGGTGTTGGTGCTCGCCTCGGCCTCATAGCCGGTCGAGGTCAGCGCACTCCCCTTCGGGGTCACGGTGAACAGACGCGAGCCGTGCGCGGGCAGCGCCTCGGTGATCTTGTTCTGGAAGCTGCCGAGGTCCTCGTGGTTCCAGAGGTCACGAACCGAGGCCTTCCCGGTGAAGCCCAGCGCCGTCCAGTCGGCCGTCACCGCCGCGGGCGAATCCGCCAGGTTGAACAGGGCGACCGTGTAGGTGCCGTCGGGGTTCTTCGCGGCCCACACCTGCTGGGCGTCGGAGGGGGTGACCGGCCGGGCCGGCGGTGCGTCGGCCTGGTCGACGGCGATGACCTCGCGGTTGGTCAGGAGCTTCAGGCCGTAGTCGTCCAGGCGGGTGAGGTCGTCGCCGGTGTAGAGGGGGGACTTGGCGATGGCCCACAGGGTGGCGTAGCTCTGCCGCTCAGCCTTGGTCAGGCCGTCCATGGCGCCGTTGCCGACGTCCAGGGAGTCGAGGTCGTTCCAGCCGCCGGGACCGGCGTGCTTCGTCCAGCCGGGGGCGTCGTCCCAGCGGTCGTCGACGGAGTTCTCCCAGCTGACGAGGGTGTTGCAGTAGCACTCGACGTCGGTGTCGATGCGCCAGCCGTTCGCGTACTTCTTCCAGTCGTCGGCGTGTCCGATGTCCAGGGACCAGGACAGCTCGAGGTGGACGGGGCGGCCGGCGGCGGCGATGGCCTTGTTCCAGGCGGCCACGTCGGCAACGTTGTCGTACTGGTCGCCGCTCTTGCCGGAGCCGGGCCCGACGCCGTCCAGCTTGAGGAAGTCGTAGCCCCAGTCGGCGATCAACTGGGCCTGGGAGTCTATGTATTTCTGTGCGCAGGGGCGGGAGAAGTCGAGCTTGTAGGAGCTGTCCCAGCCGTTGGTGGTGCGCAGGTCGCCGTAGACGATGTCGGAGGTGGTGCAGCCGTCGGCGTTCCGGATCGGCGTCTTTCCGTCGCCGTACGCCTCCTTCTCCAGGCCGGCGGGCAGATAGATGCCGGCCTTGAGACCCTTGGCGTGGATGCGGTCGGCGACGGCTTTCATGCCGCTGGGGAAGCGCTTCGGGTCGGCCTTCTGCCGGCCGTACTGGTCGAACTCGGGTTTCCAGCTGTTGTCGCGCCACCAGCCGGCGTCGATGTTGACGTACTCGTAGCCGTACTTCTTCAGCTTGGCGGCGAGGGCGTCGGTCTGCTTCGTGACGTTGGCCTCGGTCAGATAGCTGTAGTCGCCGTCCGGGTTGAGGCCGGGGTACTTGGACGACTGCATGCTCCAACTCGACCAGCCCATGTAGGGCTTGACGGCGGGGGCCGGCGCGGCGGTCCCGGCGTGCGCCGCGGGGGCGACGGTGACGGCGCCGACGGCGAGGGCCAGGACCACTGTGGCTCTCAGGGCGCGTGCGGGCATGACGGAGTACGAGGATGACCGCATGGGTCGTACCTCCAGGGGATGTCGGATCAGCGGCTCGGTCGTGGGTCGGGGGCGATGAACGACTGGATCGCGGCGGCCGCGGCCCCGCGGGCCCACTCCTCGAAGGGGAGCGGGCGGGTCTGTACGTCGCACTGCGCGGCCGAGCCGAAGGCGGCCGCGGTGAACGCGTCACGGATGTGCTCGGCGAAGAGGTCGTAGGCGGCCAGCCCCTCACCGGAGATGATCACTCGTTCGGGGCCGAGCAGATTGGCCACGGTCGCGATGCCACGGCCGATGGCCTCACCCGCCGTGGCGTACACCGCGCGGACACCGGCGACGTCCTGGTGGGCGAGGGCCACCGCGTCGGCGCCGCAGGTGACCGGGCGGCCCGTCACCTCCCGGACGCGGGCCACGATCGCCGCCTCCGAGGCGATCGCCTCCACGCATCCGCGGCTGCCGCAGTGGCAGGGCGGTCCGGCCGGATCGATGGCCACATGACCGATCTCCCCGGCCACGCCGTGCGCACCGGCGACCACCTGCCCGTGCACCACGAGACCGCAGCCGATGCCCGCGCCCACGGTCACCACCGCGAAGTCCGACAGCCCCACGCCGGCCCCGAACCACTGCTCGGCGACGGTCAGGGCCCGGACGTCGTTGTCGACGATGACCGGTAACCCGCAGGTGACAGCGGCGAGTTCGGCCAGCGGCACGTCCCGCCACTCCAGGAAGGGCGAGTAGCGCACGACGCCCTCGGCGCGGTCGACGTCCCCCGAGACTGCGACACCGAGACCCAGGACGGGCAGTCCCAAGTCGTCGGCCCCCGCCCGCAGTTCGTGCGTCAGCTCCGCCACCGAGGACAGCACCGCCCCGGTCTCCCGGTCCGCCAGCGGGACGCGCCGGGCGAGGCGGATCCGGCAGCACAGATCCGTCAGCACGCCGATGGCCTCGTCGCCGGTCACCTTGACGCCGATGAACAGCGCCCGTTCCCCGTCGACGCGCACCGGGTTCGCGGGGCGCCCGAGGGCGGGGCGGGCCTCCTGGCAGGCGTCCTCCACCAGGTATCCGGCCTCGAGCAGGGGCCGGACGGCCTTGGTGACGGCCGCCGCCGACAGCCCGGCCCGCCGGGCCGCCTCCAGCCGGGTGAGGGGGCCGTGGGACAGCAACGTGGTGAAGACCTGCGAGACGGCCGGCGTGTGCGCCGGGAACGTCTCGGTGCGGGAGGTCATGGGCATGGCCGGGAACCTAGGGCCATTATTTTCCGCTGTCAATAAAAGAAACAGGAGTCAGTGGAAAGCCCGTTGAGGAGAAAGCGGCAGAAGGGGCGGCGGACAGCGGCGGCGGACACGCGAGTGCCCCGCGCCGGGGCGCGGGGCACTCGTGTCGACCGTGGTCCGTCCGCCTCAGTGGCGGGCGGCCGGCGTGTTGGCGGCGGTGACGTTGACCGCGGCCCACGCCTTGTCCACCGTCTTGTACTCGGTGCTGCTGGCGCCGTACAGGTCCTTGGCCGCCTTCAGCGTCGCGACACGCGCGTCGTGGAAGTCGGTGGTGGAGACCATGTAGCGGGTCAGCGCACGGTAGAAGATGGCGGTGGCCTTGGTACGGCCGATGCCCTTGACCGTGGACCCGTTGTAGGTCGGCGAGTCGTAGTTCACGCTGCCGATCTTCTTCTTGCCGCTGCCCTCCGCGAGGAGGTAGTAGGCGTGCGAGGAGACACCGGAACCGGCGTGCACCTCGGTGTAGTACGTGTCCGGCGACCAGTAGTCGATCGTGCCCTCGAGCCTGTCGAGCGACGGGTGGTCCAGGCGGCGCAGGAACTTCTGCGCGAGGCCCAGCTTCTCGCCGACCAGGTAGTCCGGGGTGTCCTTCGCGTTGTTGGCGTAGAACTCCACGTTCGAGCCGAAGATGTCCGCGAGCGACTCGTTCAGCGAGCCGGGCTCGCCGTACTGGTTGCCGTCCGCGTCGACGTAGGTCGGCTCGAGCTTCGCCGTCGCCTCCACCACGCCGTGGGTCAGCTCGTGACCGGTGACGTCGAGGACGACGAGCGGCTTCTTGAACATGTCGCCGTCACCGTCGCCGTACAGCATGCAGTTGCAGGTCGGGTCCCAGAAGGCGTTGGCGACCTTGCTGCCCCAGTGGACCATCGCGCGGGCGGCCTTGCTGTTGTTGGCGATGCCCTTGCGGTTGAAGGTCTTCTTGTAGAAGTCCAGGGTCTTGGTGACGCCGTACTGGGCGTCGGCGGCGGCGCTGGCACGGCTGGTGGTCTTGCCGTTGCCCCACACGTTGGTGGTGTTGGTGAACTTCGTGCCCGCGCCGAAGCTCTCCGTGTACTTGCCCTTGGCGTCCCGGGTCTCGGTGCCGTACCGGCTCGGGTCCTTGAGCTGGTAGTGGCCGCGCGAGGTCGCCGTGGTGGTCAGGCCGACGTTGCCCACGAAGAGGGTCTTGCCGGTGCCGTGCGCGGTCGCCGGGTAGTGCGTGGCGCCGGAGACGCCCGAGCCGAGCAGGCCGGCGCCGGCGTCGGCGGAGGAGCCGATACCGGTGGACGGGTCGATCGTCTCGCCCCGCTCGCGCAGGGTGTCGAGCAGCTTCGGCGACAGGAACTCGTCGCTGTCGGGCGTGTTGCTGCGCACCTTGCCGGTGACGGCGTCGACGACGACGGTCCGCGAGGTGCCGCTGTCGGTCACCGTCACCTGGTAGGCGAGGGCCGAGACGCCGTCGCGGGCGTCCACCACGAGTTCGGCGGTGCCCGCGTCGCCCTTGGCGGCCGCGGCGGCCTTCTGCTCGGCCTGCTGGGCCGTCAGCTTGGCCTTCTGCGAAACCGGCTTCACCGCCTGGTCGGCCGCCCGGGTGACACCGGTGTAGGCGAGCTGCCGGGACAGGTGGACGACGAGGTCACCACCGAGCACCGGCATTCCATTGTGAGTACGGACGAACCGGACGTGGCGGGCACCCTCCGGGTCGACCATGACGTCCTGGGCGTGAAGCTCGTCGCCCTGCGAGACGCCGGTCGCGGAAGCATGGGCGAACGCGGCGGTCTGTGCCGCCTCCACGACCGGGGCGGTCTTCGTCGCCGATGACGACACGCCGTGCGCCGCCCCCGTGGCGGGGCCGGCGAAGGCCGTCCCGGCCAAGCCCGTAGCGGCGGTCGCCACCGCGATGGCGACGGCCACGCTGCGTATGTGCGGTCTACGCACTATGTGGGGTTCCTTCGTTCGAAGACGGCCGGGGTCGCCAACCGCCTTGAGGAATGGCGGGGTTGAGCCCGCGCCACGAGGGCTGGTCGGGCCCCCGACGGAACCCTTACGGATGAGTCATGTCCGCGTAAAGCCGGAATGATCGCTTTCGCAGTCTTCTATGACAATCCTTTACGAATGCGCTCCGCAGAGTGATCAGTGTATGACCAACTGTGTGTCACCTGTGGAGATCTGACGGGATGCGAGTAGGTTCCGTCGCCTGAATGTGACAGATCTCGCACCGCGAAAGGTGCAGAGGGGACGGTAGTGAATGGTCACCGCAACGGTTGGCAAAGGTCTGGTCCTCGGGGCGGTCACGCTCTCGCTCCTCGCGGTCCCCGCGCAGGCCGCACCCCAGCAGGCCCGGTCACGGACGGCGGGTCTGCCGACGCCCGACACCGCCGGGCTGCGCGAGGTGCTGCGTTCGACGGTCACCAAGGGCGCACCCGGCGCCATGGCCCGGATCGACGACGACGGCACCGTGTACAAGGAGGTGCAGGGCGTCGCCGACCGCGGCACCCTGCGGGCCATCGACACCGCGGACCACTTCCGCGTCGGCAGCGTCACCAAGTCCTTCTCGGCCGTCGTCCTGCTGCAACTGGCCGACGAGCACAAGCTGAGCCTCGACGCGCCGGTCAACCGCTACCTGCCCGGCCTGCTGCCGGACGACCGGATCACGGTGCGGCACGTGCTCAGTCACCGCAGCGGCCTGTACGACTACGCCAACGACATGTTCGCCAAGAGCGTGTCCGGCTTCGAGGCGGTGCGCAACAAGGTCTTCACCTACCGCCAACTGGTGGACCTCTCGCTGAAGAAGGCGCGCACCAACGCTCCCGGCGCCGCCTACTCGTACTCCAACACCAACTTCGTCGTCGCCGGGATGCTCATCGAGAAGCTGACGGGACACCCCGTGCGGACCGAGTACGAGAACCGGATCTTCAAGCCGCTGAACCTGAAGGACACCTTCTACGTCCACCCGGACACCACGATCCCGGGCCGCTACACCAAGGGCTACCTCACGCCCGACACGGCCGGGGCCGCGCTGGTCGACGCCACGCAGCAGACGGTCTCCTGGGCGCAGAGCGCGGGCGCCGTCATCTCCAGCACGCACGATCTGAACACCTTCTACTCCGCCCTGCTCGGCGGGAAACTGACCTCGGCCGCGCGGCTGGCGGAGATGGAGCGGTTCACCCCGATCGACGGCACCACGGCGTACGGACTCGGCCTCCGCCGCCGCACCCTGTCCTGCGGGGTGTCGGTCTACGGCCACACGGGCGCCGTCCAGGGCTACTACACCTACGCCTTCGCCTCCAAGGACGGCAGGCGCAGCCTCACCGCGGTCGCCAACACGTCCAACAACGCGGATGTGCTCGGCACGATGGCGGGCGCCCTGGAGTCGGCGTTCTGCGGCAAGCAGGCGAAGGCCCGGCGGGATGCCACGGCCGTCGAGTGGAACGCCGAGTGGAAGGAAGAGTCGTTGTGATACGCCCACGCTCCGCGATCTTGGCGGAATGACTTCGTCCGGGACACCATGCGCGCATGAAGGGTGATCTCTTTTCCAGTCAGCACATGGTGCAGCCGGCTGTCGAGCCGGGAATGTCCGTCGAGAACGCCAAGTGCCTCAGATACACCGTGAACGGCGAGATGCACGCCCGCCAGGGCGCGATGGTCGCCTACCGCGGCAACCTCCAGTTCGAGCGCAAGGGGCAGGGTGTCGGCGGCATGCTCAAGCGCGCGTTCACCGGTGAGGGCCTGCCCCTCATGGCGGTGCGCGGTCAGGGTGAGGCGTGGTTCGCGCACGAGGCGCAGAACTGTTTCATCGTCGATGTCGAGCCCGGCGACCAGTTCACCGTCAACGGCCGCAACGTGCTGTGTTTCGACGCCTCGTTGGCGTACGAGATCAAGACGGTCAAGGGCTCGGGCATCGCCGGGGGCGGCCTGTTCAACAGCGTCTTCACCGGGCAGGGCCGGCTCGGCCTGATGTGCGAGGGCAACCCGCTGGTCATACCGGTCTCCGCGCAGCAGCCGGTGTACGTCGACACGGACGCGGTGGTGGGCTGGACCGCCCATCTCCAGACCTCGCTGCACCGCTCGCAGTCCATCGGCTCGATGCTGCGCGGCGGTTCCGGCGAGGCCGTGCAGCTGATGCTCCAGGGCGAGGGGCACGTCGTGGTGCGCCCGAGCGAGGTGACGCCACAGAAGCCGGAGCAGCACTGACGACGCCTGAGGGAATGACCTGCTCCGGTAAGGCAACCCCGCCGGTCGTACCGGCGTCTTGATCGGCAACAGACCGAGACAGCCCTGGCCCCTGGGGGCCAGGGCGAAATCCCGAAGCACTATACACATCAGGTATACGCAGTACGTATACGCAATATGTATACACAATGTGTATAGAAAGGCAGTCATGTACGGCAAGGCATTCGCCCCTGAGTACCAGGGCTCCCTCACCACCCTCTCCGTGAACTCCTCGCTGGTGGACGTGCTGGCCGAGGGCACCGAGCGGCTGCGCGCCGCCGAGCGCGCCGGACGGCGCGACGAGGCCGCCCGCTGCGGGCTCGCGGTCGCCGAGGCGCACCGCCGGCTCGGCCAGGTGCGGGACGCCGACCGGGCGTGGAAGGCGAGTTACCGCGCGGCCCGGGAGGCCGGTGACACGGCGGCGATGGCCTGGGCGCTGTGGAGCGGCGGCACGCTCGCCCGGCAGCGCGGCGCGTTCCCGCTGGCCTGGCGGCTGCTGGGGCTCGCGGCCGAGCTCGGCGAGCTCGGCGGTGACATCGTGGTGCGCGGCTACTCGCTTGCGGGGCTCGCGGAGACGGGCCGCATCCAGGGCGACTACGAGGCCGTCGGCCGGCTCCACGAGCAGCTGCTCGCCGAGGCCCGCAAGCGCGGTGAGGCCCGGCACACGGTGTGGGCGCTGGAGGGCATCGCGCAGATGCACCGCAACACCGGCTCCTACGACACGGCGTACGCCATGTTCGAGGAGGCGGCGGAGATAGCCGACCGGGCGAACGACCGGCGCGGACACGCCTGGGCGCTGCGCGGGCTCGCCGACATCGTCTCGGTGCGCGACGGCGACACCGAGCGGGCGCTCGCACTGCTCTCGGACGCGGAGACCACGTGCCGCGCGATGAACCTCTCCAGCGCGCTCGCCTACAACCACAAGATGCGCGGCAACGTGCTCCACCGCGCCGGCCGGTACGCCGAGGCACGCGCGATGTACGAGACGGCACTCGGGGAGTTCCGGGCGATGAGTGAGCCGCGCGGCGAGGCGCTGGCCCGTCTCGGCCTGGCCAAGTCCCTCGCGGGGCTCGGCCGCGACCGGGCCGAGACCGCGGCCGAACTGGCGGACCTGGCCCGCACGGCACGGCGCGCCGGCCTGCGGCACGTGGAGCGGATGGTGGCCCGTGCGCAGGAGGAGTTCGGCGCCGAGGCGGAGGTCGTACGGTGAGCGCGCTTCCCTCGCCGGTGCAGGCACCGCCCTCCGCGCCCGAAATCCTGGACCGCTGCCGGGAGTTGGTGCGCCCCGCACTGACCGAGGCCGTGGAGCGGCTGCATCCGTGGGTGGGCGAGATGGCGGCGTACACCTTCGGCTGGTGCGAGGTCGGCGGCGCGCCTGCCGTCGCACCCGGCGGCAAGGGCGTACGGCAGGCGCTGGCCGTGCTCGGGGCGGAGGCGGCCGGCGCGCCCGGGCGGGCCGGGATCGCCGGGGCCGTCGCAGTGGAACTGGTGCACGCCTTCTCTCTGCTGCACGACGACATCATGGACGGCGATACGACCCGGCGGCGTCGCCCCACCGTCTGGAAGGCGTACGGCACCGGCCCCGCGGTGCTGGCCGGCGACGCGCTGTTCGCGC
Source organism: Streptomyces sp. NPDC054834 (assembly GCF_053611185.1). Lineage (NCBI taxonomy): Bacteria > Bacillati > Actinomycetota > Actinomycetes > Kitasatosporales > Streptomycetaceae > Streptomyces > Streptomyces sp. NPDC054834. Next base: position 51,878 of record NZ_JBSGZV010000021.1, read on the forward strand.
TGGCCGTCGAGACCCTGGCCGTCGAGCCGGGCGGCGCGGAGGCGCTGCGGCTGCTGTCGGCCGCGCTCGCCGACCTGGTACGCGGGCAGGCCGACGACCTGCTCTTCACCGACCGGCCGTGGACCGGGCCGGAGCGGGTCTCGCCCGCGGAGTACCGGACAATGGCCGAGCACAAGACGGGCGCGCTGCTGGGCTGCGCCGCGGCTCTGGGTGCCACGCTCGGCGGCGCGCCCGCGGCCACGGTCGCCGCGCTGGACGAGGCCGGGCGGGCTCTGGGGGTCGCCTTCCAGCTGGTGGACGACGTGCTGGGCATCTGGGGCGACCCTGCGGTGACCGGCAAGCCGGTGCACGGTGATCTGCGGGAGCGGAAGAAGACGTTCCCGGTGCTGGCCGCGCTCTCCTGCCCCGGCCCCGCGGCCCGGCGCCTCGCCGTGCTCCTCGACTCCGGCGGGGATCCGGACGCGGCGGCCGCGCTGATCGAGGAGCTCGGCGGTCGTGCCGCTGCACTGGCCGAGGCCCGGCGGCACACCGCCACGGCTCGGACGGCACTCGCCGGCGTTCCGTCGGCGACCGGGGCCGCCGGGGACCTGCGCCGCCTGCTGGACTTCCTGGTGCGCCGCGACCTGTGAAACGGAGTCGACGGCCGGGAAGGTGACCGCCCCGACCGTAGCCGCCGGGCCGCGACGGACGTCGGCACCCGTCCCTTTACCGTCGGTTACCCACAGGTCGAGGCCCGGACATCCCCCGTTTCCCCAAGCCCGGGGCGCTGCCCGCCGCTTGAATAAAAGGCAAGAAGCGCCTCGGAGTTGCGGATTCTTTGAACGCATCATGTCGCGCCCCGCGTACCTCTGGGAAAGACGAGGCAGGGGTTTCAGCGAGGGATGACCATGGTCAAGGCGCACGTCTCCGCACAAGAACTGGTCGCGGGAAGGTACCGGCTCCTCGAGGTCGTCGGCCGCGAGACGAACCGCATCTGCTGGTACGCCGAGGATCTGGAGGCGGAGCGGCCCCGGCTGGTCACGCAGATCGCGCTCCCGGCGGGTTCTCCGGAGGAGGCGCCCCGCCGGACCCGCGCGCGCATCCTGCGCACCTCGGAGGTCATGAGCGTGCTCCGCCCGGGCCGGGTGCCGACGGTGATCGACGCGGTCGAGGAGTCCGGCACGCTGTGGACGGTCAGCGACGTGATCGGTGGCCGGCCGCTGGGTGAAGTCCTTTCCCAGGAGGGCTCGTTCAACTATGTGCGGGCGGCGCGGATCGGGCTGGAACTGCTCGACGTGCTGGACTCCGCGCACGACGAGGGCTTCACCCACGGCGAGCTCAGCCCCGGCCAGGTGTTCGTGCGCGACCGGGGCCCGGTCGTCGTCACGGGCTTCGGACTGGCGGGCGCGACCCTCGCCCCGCGGGTGACCGCACCGGCGTACGCCTCCCCCGAGCAGGCCCGCGACGAGCGCATCGGCCCGGCCGCCGATCTGTGGGCGCTGGGTGCGATCCTCTACACCATGGTGGAGGGACGGCCGCCGTTCCGGGACCGGGGCCGGTTCGAGGCCACCCTGAAGGGCGTGGACCGGCTGCCCCTGCGCACCCCGCTGCGCGCCGGTCCGCTGACCCAGGTCGTGCAGGGCCTGCTGCGCAAGGACTCACGGGAGCGGCTGACCCGGCCGGTCGCCCGCGAGGCACTCACCCGGGTGCTCAACGAGGATCCCGACGCGGACCGGCAGGCCGCCCCCGTGCCCCGGTTGCGGGCCGCCTACGCCGCGGCCCTGCGCCCCGGCGGGGCGTGGAGCCGACGGACCATGGTCGCCGGGACCGCGCTGGCGGTGGTCACGGTCGCGGTCGCCGTGCTCGCCGCGACGCACTGGCTGCCCGGCACCGGCACGGACACGGACACGGACAGCGCGGCCTCCGGCGGCTCGCGCCGGCCGTCCGCCACCGCCCCTTCCGCCTCCCCCTCCGGGAGCGACCGCACCGACAACAAGTCGACCCCCTCCCCTTCCCCCTCCGCCACGCGGACCTCGGGTTCCTCGGCGGCCCCCTCGCCCTCGCCCACCCCCACCGACGCCCTGCCCGACGGCTACCATCGCTACACCGCACCGGAGGGCTTCTCCGTCGCGCTGCCCGACGGCTGGAAGCGGCTTGACACCGCACGCCAGTCCGACGCCTACCGCGTCACCTTCGGCACGGGGGAAGGCTCCCCCACCCTGGCGGTCACCTACAGTGAAGGCGAACGCGTGAGGCCGGACCCGGTCGCCATCTGGCGGGACGACGTGGAGCCGGATCTGGAGAAGCTGGCGGGCTACCGGCGGATCGGCGAGATCCGGGCGACCACCTACCAGGGCCACAAGGCGGCCGACATGGAGTGGGTCTCCGGAACCGGCGACGACGCCGTGCACACCTTCGGCCGGGGTTTCCTCGTCGGCGACCAGCAGGGCTTCTCCCTGCGCTTCACCACCCCGGCCGCCGACTGGGAGACCGCCGCCGACCGGGAGGCGCAGAACACCTTCCTGCGGACCTTCCGGCCGCCGGCGGTCTGACACCCAGTGCCACATGCCCGGTCGCCGGACGGGCCGTTTTCAGCCCGGCAAGCCGGGGACCCGATGCTTATGGTGCAAATCGGATACACGATGATGACCGAGCAGGCCGGCCCGCGTGACCTCGTCGACCATCTGGTCCGCGCCGAGGAGGCCGGTTTCGACTTCTCGGTGACCTCGGACCACTACTTCCCGTGGCTGCGCTCCCAGGGCCACTCCTCCTACGCGTGGAGCGTGCTCGGCGCCGCTGCCCAGGCCACGTCGCGCATCCCGCTGATGACCTACGTGACGTGCCCGACCTTCCGCTACCACCCGGCGATCGTGGCGCAGAAGGCGGCGACGATACAGCTGCTGTCCGAGGGCCGCTTCCGGCTCGGACTCGGCGCCGGGGAGAACCTCAACGAGCACGTCGTGGGCGGTGGCTGGCCGCCGGTGGACGTGCGGCACGAGAAGCTCGAGGAGGCCGTGGAGATCATCCGCGAGCTCTTCGGCGGCGGTCACGTCACCCACCACGGCACGCACTTCGACGTGGAGTCGGCCCGGCTGTGGGACCTGCCGGCAGAGCCGCCGCAGATCGGCATCGCCGTCTCCGGCGAGCAGTCCTGCAAGCTCGCGGGCCACCACGCCGACCTGGTCATCGCCACCGAGCCGAAGCCGAACCTCCTCGAGGCCTTCGACCGGCACGGCGGGACCGGCAAGCCGCGGGTGGGCCAGTTGCCGGTCTGCTACGACCCCGACCGGGACGCCGCCGTCAAGCGCGCCCACGACCAGTTCCGCTGGTTCGGCAGCGGCTGGAAGGTCAACGCCGAACTGCCGCACCCGGACTCCTTCGAGGCGGCCACCCAGTTCGTGACGCCCGACGACGTCGCCGCGTCGATCCCGTGCGGCGACGACCCGGACGACTTCGTGGAGGCCGTGCGGCCGTACGCCGAGGCCGGATTCACCGAGATCGCGCTGGTGCAGATCGGCGGCGATTCCCAGCCGGCCTACCTGGACTGGTCTGCGAAGACGCTGCTGCCGGCACTGCGCGACGCGCTCGGCTGACCGCCGGCGACGGCGGCGCCGCGGCAATCACCGGACAATCACCCGAACGACTGAGCATCTTGCGCGCCGGAGGGGTACTAGAGGGTCCTACGTCGATCGTCCCGGAGGCCCTCGCGTGACTCCCTTCGTGCACAAGACCCTCGTCGTACAGCTCCAGGCGGGCGGTACGGAACGCTGTCCCGTGCTCGCCCACCTGACGTACGACGCCGACGACCCGTTCGCCGTCACCGCGGTGTTCGCCCACGACGGGCGGGTGCTCGCCCGGTGGCGGCTGGACCGGGAGATGATCGCCGACGGGCTGGACAAGCCGGTCGGCATGGGAGACGTACGGTTCCGGCCGGTGGCCACCGGGCCGTGGCACGAGCTGCGGATGGACTTCTTCGGTGACGCACGGACCGACGGCGGCCGCCACCGGGCCGTGGTGTACGCCTGGGCGCCCGCCGTCGCCGCGTTCCTGCGGGAGACCTGGGACGCCGTGCCGCCGGGCCGGGAGGAGGTCCGGGTCGACGACTTCCTGGCCGAGATCCTCGCCACGGGATGGGCATGAGCGCGCCGGCGGCCACGTACGCGAAGGCGGTTGAGTAGCCGTACTCATGCCCCCTGCCGAGCGGACCGGCCACGATGAGGGCTCCCACGACAAGGAGCCCGCCATGACCGCAGTGCAGCCCGTGCCCCGCCGCGCCCCGCGCCTGATGTCTCCGGGACTGTGCGCCGCCGTGGTGGTCGCGGGCATGGCCCTCTCCGCCTGGGGAGCGCGCGACCGCGCGACCTGGTTCCTGGAGACGGTGTGGGTGCTGATCGGGCTGCCGCTGGTGATGCTGACCTGGCGGCGTTTCCCGCTGACCGGCCTGCTGTGCGGGCTGCTGGCCGCGCACGCGCTGGTGCTGGCGGTGGGCGGGCACTACACCTACGCGCAGGTGCCCCTGGGCGACTGGGTGCGCGACACCTTCGGCCTGGACCGCAACCCGTACGACCGGTTCGGCCACCTCATGCAGGGCTTCGTGCCGGCGGTGCTGGTCCGAGAGTTGCTCAGCCGCACCTCACCGCTGCGCGGCAGCCGCTGGCTGGCGCCGCTGACCGTGTGCGCCTGCCTCGCCTTCAGCGCGGTGTTCGAGCTGCTGGAGTGGCTGGCGGCCGAGATCGGCGGGCACGGCGCGGACGCCTTCCTCGCCACCCAGGGCGACGTGTGGGACACCCAGTGGGACATGTTCTGCGCCCTGATCGGCGCCACCCTGTCGGTGCTGCTGCTCAGCCGGGTGCACGACCGGCAGCTGGCGGCGCTGGAGGCTCAGCGGGAGGTGTGACGGCGCCTCGCCCACAGCGGCACGCCGTACCAGCACACCAGGTACCAGACGACGACCGGCACGACCAGGTACGGCACGTACTCGTCGTGCGTGGCCACCCTGAGGATCAGCAGCAGCGAGGCGGTCATGGTGGCCAGCAGCAGGACCAGCCCGATGAAGGTCAGCCGGGACGCCAGCCGCACGGCCTGCGGCTTCACCCGGCGCCCGGCGACCAGCCGGTGCAGGGACACCGGGCCGATCAGGGCGCCGGTGGCACAGGAGCCCAGGCACACGGTCATGATGTAGATGACCTGGTCGGTATGGCTCAGATGGGCGTACTTGGGCGTGAAGACGACGGTGAGCAGGAAGCCGAAGAGGATCTGCACACCGGTCTGGGCGACGCGGACCTCCTGGATCAGCTCGCCCCACATCCGGTCGGCCCGCTCCTCCTCGGTCTCGTTGCGCCCCCGGCGCCGGCCGTCGCCCTCTGCGGTGACCGCCACGTCTCCTCCTGTCTTTCGGGACTGCGGGTCCTACTGCATCGCGAGTTCCCAGAAACGGCGGAATCGTGCCTGTTCAACGACCCGACCGCCACCGCGCCGGGCGGTCACCCGGAGGCGGGGCGGGCTTCACCAGCGGCCCTCGACCTGGTCCTTGATCCGGCGCTCGTACAGGTCCCGGATCGCGGTCAGGGTCTGCGCCGGCGGCGCGGGGAGCTTGGCGGCGGCCGCGTTGGCGCGGGCCTGTTCCGGAGTGCGGGCGCCGGGGATGACCGTGGTGACGCCTGGCTGTTCGACGATCCAGCGCAGGGCCAGCTGGGCCGGGGTGTAGGCCTCGGGGGCCAGGGCGGCGAACTCGGCGGCCGCCTCGACGCCGGTGCCGTAGTCGACGCCGGAGAAGGTCTCGCCCTGATCGAAGGCCTCGCCGTGCCGGTTGAAGGTGCGGTGGTCGTTGGCCGCGAAGACCGTGTCCTTGGTGTACTTGCCGGACAGCAGCCCGGAGGCGAGCGGCACCCGGGCGATGATGCCGACGCCCGCCTCCCGGGCGGCCGGGAGCACCTCGCGCAGGGGCTTCATGCGGAAGGGGTTGAGGATGATCTGGACGCTCGCGACGTTCGGGCGGGCGATCGCGGTCAGCGCCTCGGCGCAGGTCTCCACGCTCACGCCGTACGCGGCGATCCGCTCCTCCGCCACCAGGGTGTCCAGCGCGTCGAACACCTCGTCGGAGGAGTACACCGGGGTGGGCGGGCAGTGCAGCTGGACCAGGTCGATGCGGTCGACGCCGAGGTTGCGGCGGGAGCGGTCGTTCCAGGCGCGGAAGTTGTCCAGGACGTAGTTCTGCGGGATCTGCTCGACCCGGCGGCCCATCTTCGTGGCCACCAGCACGTGCAGGTCGGGCCTGCCGCTGAGGAAGGCGGCGATGGTCTGCTCGCTGCGCCCGTCGCCGTACACGTCGGCGGTGTCGAAGAAGGTCACACCCGCCTCGGCCGCCGCCTCCAGTACGGCGAGGGCCTCCTTGTCGTCCACGTCGCCCCAGTCGGCGCCCAGCTGCCATGTGCCGAGGCCCACGACCGATGCCCACTGCCCCGACCTGCCCATCACGCGTTCGTCCATGCGGCCAGTCTTTCATCCGGCGCCGTGCCACGCGGAGCGGGCCGCTCCGGGTCGGCGAGATCTCCGCCGACGGGCCATGGGCCGGTCGCCACCGACGATCAACGCGTTCCCGGACCGGCTGCCGCCTCAGTGCGTCTGCGGCGTCAACTGCGCCTGCACCGTGGCCCCGTACCGTTCCGTGAGGTCGTCGACGTCGGCGGTGCGCACATGGGAGCCGCGGGCGATGCCGTACATCACGCCGAGCCCGAGGAGGCAGGAGACGGCCAGCTCGGCGCGCAGGGGTGCGTCGGGCCCGGGGAGGCGTTCGGCGAGGCGTTCGGTCACCTGGGTGCGGAAGTTGGCGCGCAGGACGTCGCCGCGGTCACCGTGCAGGGGTGCGAAGGCGATGCGCAGCAGCGGGTCGGCGCCGCGTTCGCGCTGGCTGTCCAGGAGGTGCCGGACCATGTGCCGGCCGAGCCGCTCCAGGGGAGCGTCCAGCAGGGCCGAGGCGTCGGTCTCGAAGGACATGACGCGGGCGAAGAGGGCGTCCTTGTTGCCGAAGTACTTCACGATCAGCGGCGGGCTGACACCGGCGCGTTCGGCGACGGCCTTGAGCGTGATGTCGGCGTGCGCGTGCCGGGCGAGGAGATAGCGGGCGGCGCGCAGGATGGCCGCCTTGGTCGACTCGGCGTCCCGGCGGGCGGGGGCGGTCCCGGCGGGGCCGGACGGGCCGCTCGCGGCGGTCATGCTTCCTCCAACGCCTCGTCGCGGGTGCCCCGGGCCTCGCCCGCGTCGGTCCGGGCGCGGCCGGCGGCGGGTTCGTCGCCGGGGATGGACAGCGCCGCGGCGCAGGCCGCGAGGGCGACGGCGCCGGCCATGGCGAACGCCAGGAGGTAGCCGTGCAGTGTGGGCACCGGGATTCCGCCGACCGGGCTGCTGTGGTGCACGAGGACGGCGGCGACGGCCGCGCTGGAGGTGGCCTGGCCAATGGTGCGCATCAGGACGTTCACGCCGTTGGCGGAGGCGGTCTGCCCGGCGGGGACGGCGCGCAGGATCAGGGTGGGCAGCGCGGAGTAGGCGAGGGTGGTGCCGGTGGCCACGACCGTGGCCCCCAGGATGATCATCCACAGGTCCCGGCTGTCGGCGATGCGCACGGCATAGCCGCAGGCGATGACGGCGGCCCCCAGGGCGAGTGTGATCCGCGGTCCGCGCGCCGCCGAGATACGGGCGGAGAGGGGCGAGAACAGCAGCATGGTGACACCGCCGGGCAGCAGGCACAGGCCGGTGGCGACGACCGACAGCTGAAGGCCGTAGCCAGTGGCCTTCGGTGCCTGCACCAGCTGCGCCGTGACCAGCGAGTTGGCGTAGAAGGCGAAGCCGGTCAGCAGGGCGGCGACATGGGAGAGGCCGACGCGCGGCCGGGTCACCAGCCGCAGGTCGACCAGCGGCCGTTCGGCGCGCAGTTGCTGCCACCACCACAGCGCCAGCACGACCACGGTGGCGGCGAACAGGCCGATGATCCGTGGACTGCCCCAGCCCCACTGCCCACCCTGGGACACCCCCAGCAGCAGGCAGATCAGCCCGGCGGCCAGCCCGAGCGCGCCGAGGACGTCGAACCGGCCCGGCTCCCGCACCGGCGACTCCTTCACCGCCCACCACACGGCCGCGACGCCGAGCGCGCCGAGGGCGCTGGTCAGCCAGAACATGGTGTGCCAGTCGGCGTACTGCACGACGAGCGCGGCGAGCGGCAGTCCCAGAGCGGCGCCGATGCCGACGGTCGAGCTCATCAGGGCGACGGCCGAACCCCGCCGCTCGGGCGGCAGTTCGTCCCGCAGGATGCTGATCGACAGCGGTACGACGGAGGCGGCGGCGCCCTGGAGCGCGCGGGCGGCGATGAGGACGCCGATGTCGGAGGACAGGGCGCACATCACGGAGCCGACGGTCATCAGCGCGAGGGACGCCGTCAGCACCCGGCGCTTGCCGTACATGTCGCCGGCCCGGCCGAGCACCGGGGTGAGGACGGCGCCGGCGAGCAGGGTCGCCGTGACCATCCAGGAGACGGTGGACGCCGACGCGCCGGTCAGCCGGGGCAGGTCGGGCAGCAGGGGGACGACGACGGTCTGCATGACCGCCATGAGGATGCCGCCGGAGGCCAGCACCGGGATGGTGAGGCGGTCCCGGAGGGGGCGGGCTATCGGGCCGGGCTGGTCCATCGGTGCTCCTGCGGGGCGGCGCGGACTGCGAGGTGAATTTCAATTCACCTTAGCGAGTGAATGGGTATTCACCAACTCGTTGCGCGGGGCGCCCCCTACCCCCGGGCGGCCGAGGAACGCGCGTGCAGCGCCCGGGCGGCCCTCGGTCCGAGCCACCGCTTGAACCGGCGCAGGACTTCCAACTGTCCGGCCGCCTTGTCGAGGTTGTAGTACAGCTGCGGCGGCACGTACGGCAGCAGGGGCGAGTGGCGCTGGCCGAGCAGGGCGAACATCTGGTGCGGGGGCAGGTCGATGTAGCGGGTCAGGTTCTCGTACCACTGGGCGCTGTAGCGGGCGGCGCTCTGCACGGACAGCAGTTCCGTCCGGCGTTGCCGCTCGTAGACGGCGAGGGCCTCGGGGCGTCTGCCGTACTCGCGCAGGACGTCCGCCAGGCAGATCGCGTCCTGGAGGGCGAGGGTGGTGCCCGCGCCGACGGAGTAGTGGGTGGTGTGGGCGGCGTCGCCGAGCAGGACGAGGTTGCGGCGGTACCAGGTGCGGTTGGTGAGGGTGCGGAAGGTCAGCCACTGGGCGCTGCCGTCGGCGGCGGAGCGGCCGATCAGGGGGTGGCCGTCGAGGATGCCGGCGAAGAGTTTCTCCAGCAGCGCCAGTCCGTCGGCCTCGTTCGCCCGGTCCAGGCCGAGGCCGGTGAAGGTCTCGGGGGAGCACTCGACGACGCAGGTGCTGTGGGTGTCGCTGTAGCCGTGGCCGTAGCACCAGATCCAGCCGTGCTCGGTCTCGGCGAAGGCGAAGGTGAAGGCGTCGAAGACCTGGGTGGTGCCGAGCCAGAGGTAGCGGTTGCGGCCGGCGGTGACGCGCGTGCCGAAGTGGTCGCGGTAGCGGTCGCGCAGCGCGCTGTGCTCGCCGTCGGCCACCACGACCAGGTCGGTGCCCGGGGGCACGGCGGTGACCTCGCTCTCGTACGCCAGCCGTACGCCCAGTGAGCGGGCGCGGTGGGCGAGGAGTTCGAGGAGCCGGTGGCGGCCGATGCCGAAGCCCTCGTCACCGCGGTGCCGGGTCGTCAGGTCCCGGACATGGGCGGCGCCGTCGCGCCAGCGCACCGAGTGCTCCTCGATCGCGAGCGCCGACACGGGGTCGTGCGCGTGCAGTTCGTCGAGCAGTCCGCGCCAGTACCTCACGCCCCAGCCGTAGGTCGAGCCCTCCGGATCGCGCTCGTGGACGGTGATGTCGTGGGACGGATTCTGGAGCTTGAGCAGGATCGCGATGTACAGGCCGGCGGGCCCGCCTCCGACGCATGCGACTTTCACGCGCACACCCCCTGAAAGTTACTCAAATCGGTCGATTGGCACCGCAGAGTAACAAAGACCGGATGATACGGCCGGGCTTCCGGATCGCGTCAGCTTGCGGTGGTGAGCCGCACCACTCGGACGGAGGGCCGCCGCGAAAGATCACTGGAAATGACGCCGCAAGGGGGAGGAATTTTCACCTCCGGGCCGCGGCGGCCGCTCGCACGGCAAGATCATCTTCGTTCAACTCTGTACGGCATGTTGGCAATTGTCCTGATCGTAGCCAACCCGATCCGGGGGATTTCTCCCGCTCTCGGGCGGACCGATAGGCATGCGGGGTCATCACCCGAACGCACCAGGAGGTCCCGCATGCCGGAACTCACCCGACGCCGCGCGCTCACCGCCGCGGCCGCCCTCACCGCCGCGGCCGGGGTCCGGGTCGTCGACGCGCCGGGCGCGTCCGCGGCCGAGCACCACCACGGCTCCCCCGAGGCCTTCGACGAGGTCTACCGAGGCCGTCGGATACAGGGCCGCCCGGCGAGCGGCGGCGGCCACCACCACGACCACGGCGGCGGATACGCGGTGTTCGTCGACGGGGTGGAACTGCACGTGATGCAGAACGCCGACGGCAGCTGGATCAGCGTCGTCAGCCACTACGCCCCGGTGTCCACGCCGCGCGCCGCGGCCCGTGCCGCGGTGGACGAGCTACAGGGCGCCGCGCTGCTGCCCTTCCCCGCCAACTGACCGCCCCAGCAAGGACATCCGGAGCACCGCGCACATGACCGTACGCAAGAACCAGGCCGCCCTGACCGCCGACGAGAAGCGGCGGTTCGTCGCCGCCGTCCTGGAGCTCAAGCGCAGTGGCCGCTATGACGAGTTCGTCAGGACGCACAACGCCTTCATCATGTCCGACACCGACACCGGCGAGCGGACCGGCCATCGTTCACCGTCCTTCCTGCCCTGGCACCGCAGATTCCTGCTCGACTTCGAGGGAGCGCTTCAGCAGGTGGACGCGTCGGTCGCGCTGCCCTACTGGGACTGGAGCACGGACCGCACGGCCCGCGCCTCGCTGTGGGCGCCGGACTTCCTCGGCGGCACCGGGCGGAGCCTGGACGGCCGGGTGACGGACGGGCCGTTCGCCGCCTCGGCCGGGAACTGGCCGATCAACGTCCGCGTGGACGGCCGTACGTTCCTGCGCCGTTCGCTCGGCTCCGCGGTGCGCGAGCTGCCGACGCCGGCCGAGGTCGAGTCGGTGCTGGCGATACGGACGTACGACATGGCGCCCTTCAACAGCGCCTCGGACGGCTTCCGCAACCACCTCGAGGGCTGGCGCGGGGTCAACCTGCACAACCGGGTCCACGTCTGGGTCGGCGGGCAGATGGCCACCGGAGTCTCCCCCAACGACCCGGTGTTCTGGCTGCACCACGCCTACATCGACAAGCTGTGGGCCGAGTGGCGGCGCCGGCACCCGGACGCCGGGTACGTGCCGGGCGGCGGAACGCCGGACGTGGTGGACCTGAACGAGACGATGAAGCCGTGGAACGACGTGCGTCCGGCGGACCTGCTGGACCACACGGCGTTCTACACCTTCGACAGCTGAGCGGGCCCCGCCCGAGCGGAGTCGGCCGTGATCAGGCTTCGACGGCCGTACGGCACTCCGGATGGCCCCAGCCCTGCGCGTTCTTGGCGATGGACTCGCCGGCCGCGTAGGAGCGGCCGCACACACAGCGGCCCGGGAATTTCGCCTTGATCGTGCGGGAGGACGAGCCGCCGCCGGTGCCGCGGGGCTCCTTCCTGCGCGGCGCCTTGGTCACCGGGACGTCGGGCGAGGGCGGCGGCTCCGGGGAGCCGAGGTCGCTGCCCGCCGCGCTCTGCGCGGTCGCCGCCTGGCTGGCGGCGCGGTCGGCGAAGTCGTTCAGCGGGTCGCCGTCGACCTGGTGGGCGGGCACGTAGCGGAACTCGACCGAGCGGCCGTCGAGCAGCTCGTCGATGCGGACCACCAGGTCCTGGTTGGCGACGGGTTTGCCGGCAGCCGTCTTCCAGCCCTTGCGCTTCCAGCCGGGCAGCCAGGTGGTCACTGCCTTCATCGCGTACTGGGAGTCCATCCGGATCTCCAGCGGCACGCCCGGGTCGGTGGCCGCCAGCAGGCGTTCCAGCGCGGTGAGTTCGGCGACGTTGTTGGTGGCGGTGCCCAGCGGGCCGGCCTCCCAGCGGGCCGGGCTCCCGGCGTCGTCGGAGACCACCCACGCCCAGCCCGCCGGACCGGGGTTCCCCTTAGAAGCCCCGTCGCACGCGGCCACAACTCGTTCACGCATGGCCCCGATCATGCCACGCCCGCACCAGCCTCCCGGACCGCCCTAGGAGACGTCCGTGGTCTTCGGCATCTCGCCCCGCGCGGTCGTGATGTCGATCACCGAGAAGTTCGCGCCCTGCGGATCGCCGATCGCGGCGAAGCGGCCGAAGGGGCTGTCCATCGGGCCGAACCGCAGGACACCGCCGAGCTCGGTGGCGCGGGCGACGGCGGCGTCGCAGTCGCCGACCGTGAAGTAGACGTTGACGTACGAGGGCACCTCGGGCGGGAACTCCTCCCCCATCCTCATCCGGCCCAGGACGGTGTCGTCGCCCACCCTGAACAGCCGGAAGTCGACGTTGGCGTCGTCGATCTGCTGCATGGCGTAGGGGAAGACCGCCGACAGGAAGGCGTCCGTCCGCTCCGGGTCCCGGGTGAAGAACTCGGCCCAGCAGTAGGCACCGGGCACCGCCGTCGCCTCGAAGCCCTCGTGGGTGCCGCCCTGCCAGAGCCCGAACACGGCACCGGCGGGCTCACGGGCCAGGCACATCGTGCCGAACTCGCCGACCTGCATCGGCTCCATCAGCACCTCGCCACCGTTCTCGCGGATCCTCTCGGCGGTCGCGGCGGCGTCCGCGGAGGCGAGGTACAGGCACCACTGCGACTGCCCCTCCTGCCCCGGCATCGGCGGCACCACGGCCGCCACCGCCTTGCCGTCCGCATAGGCCTGCGTGTAGTTGCCGTACTCCGCCGACGACTCGCCGAAGGTCCAGCCGAGGACGTCTCCGTAGAAGCTCTTGGCCTGCTCGACGTCACCGAACATCGCATCGGTCCAGCAGGGGGTTCCCTCAGGTCGTACGGCCATGATCGTGGCCTCTCCCGTGCGACGGACTCTCCGGAACCTCACGCTAGTCACCCTCCGGGCGGCCCGCGCGCCGAACCCGCCCGGCCGCCGGAGACTGGGAGGAGACGGCGGCCTTCGGCGGGACGGGGCACGGGATGACGGACGCGACGGGGACGGGTTCGGCGACGATGCGGGCGTGGTCGGTGGTCCGCCCGGGGCCGGTCGAGGGCGATCCCCTGCGGCTCGTGGAGCGGCCGGTGCCGGTGCCCGGGGACGACGAGCTGCTGGTCCGGGTACTCGCCTGCGGGGTGTGCCGCACCGATCTGCACGTCACCGAGGGTGATCTGCCGGTGCGGCGGCCCGGCGTGACCCCGGGACACGAAGTGGTCGGTGTGGTGGCGGGTACCGGGGCGGCGGCCCGGGACTTCACGGTGGGCGAGCGCGTGGGCGTGGCCTGGCTGCGGCGGACCGACGGTTCCTGCGTCTACTGCCTGCGCGGCGCCGAGAACCTGTGCCCGGCCTCGGAGTACACCGGCTGGGACGCCGACGGCGGCTACGCCGAGTACACGACCGTCCCGGCCGGATTCGCCCACCGGCTGCCCGGCGGTCTGGACGACGCCGCCGCGGCGCCGCTGCTGTGCGCCGGGATCATCGGCCACCGCGCGCTGCGGCGCACCGGGCTGCCGCCGGGCGGCCGGCTCGGGCTGTACGGCTTCGGGGGCAGCGCCCACCTGTGCGCTCAGGTGGCGCTGGCGGAGGGTGCCACCGTGCACGTCCTGACCCGGGGCGAGGCCGCCCGGCGGCTGGCGCGTGAACTCGGCGCCGCCTCGGCGCGCGACGTCCACGACCCGCCGCCCGAGCCCCTGGACGCCGCGATCCTGTTCGCGCCGGCCGGCGACCTGGTCCCGGTGGTGCTGCGCGCCCTCGACCGGGGCGGGGTCCTGGCGGTGGCCGGCATCCATCTGAGCGATGTCCCGCCGCTGCACTACGAGACCGAGTTGTTCTACGAGAAGGAGCTGCGCAGCGTCACCTCCAACACCCGCGCGGACGCCCGGGAGTTCCTGGGGCTGGCCGCGCTGCACGGGGTCCGGGCGCGGACGCACGCCTATCCCCTGTCACGGGCCCCACAGGCCCTGAGGGACCTGAAGGCCGGCCGTTTCGACGGGGCGGCGGTACTGGTCAACGACCTCTCCTGAAGCCGCCGCCACACTCGCGCACGCCCGGACACGGAAGCGCGTGCCCGGCGCGCGATCACAACACACCGCCCCATTCGCCCCGAACGGCAGGTTTGCACCACCGAGGCATGAAACCGCCCCTTTCGCGCCGTACCCGGCACCTCACCACTGCTGTTTGGCTTGTCCCCGCACACGATCACCTCGCTCACCACCCACCGATCCGGCCACCCCTGTTCAGCTCCCGGGAGGGAAAGTGTCCGCACCGGACAGCGCCACCGGCTCCGCCGTCGACGAACCCGCCCCCGATCCCGCGGCCGACGGGCAGTTCACCAGTCTGAGCACCCGGGCGGCACGCCAGCTCGCCACCACCACCAAGTCCGAACCGCAGACGCAGGCCATCACCTCGCGGTGGCTGCTGAAGTCGCTGCCGTGGGTGGACGTCAAGGGCGGCACCTACCGGGTCAACCGCCGTCTTCAGCTGAGCACCGGCCGCGGCCGGGTGCACTTCGAGCACAACGGCGCCGACGACATCAGGGTCATCCCCGAGACACTGACCGAACTGCCGGCCCTGCGCGGCTACGAAGACCTCGACGTGCTGCGGGAGATCGCCGGCCGGTTCCAGCCCCGCGAGGTGCGGGCCGGCCAGGTCCTGTTCGAGGCCGGGCAACCGGTCACCGAGACCTACCTCGTCGCCCACGGCCGGTTCATCCGCTACACGAACGGAAAGTACGGCGACGAGGAAATCCTCGGGGTGGTCTCCGACGGGGCCCAGATGGGGGACGAGGCCGTCGGCCAGTCCGACCCCCTGTGGCTGGGCTCGGTGCGGGCGGAGACCTCGGGCGTGGTGCTGGCGCTGCCGTGGGCCGTCGTCACCGAGTTCACCGAGCGGGTGCCCTCCCTCGCCGCACACCTTGCGGCGTACGTCGAGCGGAACCGCAGGCCCATGAACCGCAAGGGCGAGGCGGACGTCCCGGTGCAGGCCGGCCACGTGGGCGAGCCGACGCTGCCCGGCGGGTTCGTCGACTACGAACTCAGCCCCCGCGAATACGAGTTGTCCCTCACCCAGACCGTGCTGCGGGTCCACACCCGCGTCGCCGACCTCTACAACAACCCGATGGACCAGACCCAGCAGCAACTCCGGCTCACCATCGAGGAGATCCGCGAACGCCAGGAGTGGGAACTGGTCAACAACCGGGAGTTCGGGCTGCTGCACAACACCGACTACAGCCAGCGCATCAGCACCTTCACCGGCCCGCCCGCCCCGGACGACATGGACGAGCTGCTCTCCATGCGGCGCAAGACCAAGCTGTTCCTCGCCCACCCCAAGGCGATCGCGGCCTTCTTCCGGCAGTGCAACCGGCGCGGTCTGGTGCCCGGCACCGCGACCGTCGACGGACACGAGGTCCCCGCCTGGCGCGGGGTGCCGATCTTCCCGTGCGGCAAGATCCCCGTCACCGAGCAGCACACCACCAGCATCCTCGCGCTGCGCACCGGAGAGGCGGACCAGGGGGTCGTCGGCCTCTACCAGACCGGCATCCCGGAGGAGCACCAGCCCGGCCTCAACGTCCGCTTCATGGGCATCGGCACCGCCGCGATCATCAACTACCTCGTCACCGCCTACTACTCGATGGCCATCCTGGTCCCCGACGCCGCGGGGATCCTCGAGAACGTCCAGATCGGCCGGACGGCCGAGTGACGGCCCGGAGCACCCCATGAGCGCACCTCCCACCTCCCTTCCGCTGCCCGGCCCGCCGAATCTCGCCCGGTCGGTGCGGGCCCGGCGCACCGGAGCGATCCCCGGGCTGCTGTACCGGCCCGCCGCGCCCGCCGACCCGGAGCAGGCTGCGGAGGTCGACCGCCGGCTGGAGGCCTGGGCCCGGAGTCTCGACCTGTTCCCCGCGTCCTGGACGGGGGACTTCGCCGGGTTCCAGTTCGGCCGGGCCGTGGTGCTCCAGCACCCGGGCGCGGCCGACCTGGAACGCCTCACCGTCGCCGGCAAGCTGCTGCTCGCCGAGAACATCGTCGACGACTGCTACTGCGAGGACCGGGGCGGCTCCCCGCGCGGGCTCGGCGGCCGGCTGGTCATGGCCCAGTCGGCGATCGACCCGTACCACGGCACCCCCGAACTGGAGCAGGAGTGGCGGCACGGCATGCGGGCCGACGGTCCGCTGCGCTCGTACCACTTCGCCCTCAAGGACTTCGCCGTCCTCGCCACGCCCAGCCAGACCACCCGCTTCACGCACGACATCGCCCGACTGCACCTGGGCTACCTCGGTGAGGCCGCCTGGGCGGAGACCCGGTACGTGCCCCGGGTCTGGGAATACCTCGTGATGCGGCAGTTCAACAACTTCCGTCCGTGTCTGTCGATCGTGGACGCCGTGGACGGCTACGAACTGCCCGAACAGGTCTATGCCCGGCCAGAGATCCAGCGGATCACCGCCCTGGCCTGCAACGCCACCACCATCGTCAACGACCTGTACTCCTTCACCAAGGAGCTGGCGAACGACCCGACGCACCTCAACCTGCCCCAGGTGGTCGCCGCGAACGAGCGGTGCGGGCTGAAGGCGGCCTACCTGAAGTCCGTCGAGATCCACAACCGGATCATGGCGTCCTTCGAGGAGGAGTCGGCCCTGCTGTCCGCCACCTCGCCGCTCGTCGAGCGCTACGCACAGGGCCTGGCCGCCTGGGTGTCCGGCAACCACGAATGGCACGCGACCAACAGCCACCGCTACCACCTGCCCAACTACTGGTAACCCCCCGCCGACCCCGTGTCAGACACACCAGTGAGGAGTCACTGTTGACCACCGCCCCCGTCGCCGGCACCACGCCGGTCCCGGTGCCGACCCAGTCCACGTACCAGAACCGCGTCGCGGACTACTGGAACGCCGAGGAGAACCCGGTCAACCTCGAACTCGGGAAGATCGACGACCTCTACCACCACCACTACGGCGTCGGTGAAGCCGACTGGTCGGTGCTCGACGAGCCCGACGCCGCCCTGCGCCGGGAGCGGGTCACCGCCGAACTCCACCGCCTGGAACACGCCCAGGCCGAGCTGCTCGCCTCCCACCTCGGCCCGCTCTCGGCCACCGACCGGGTCTTCGACGCGGGGTGCGGCCGGGGCGGCGGCAGCGTGGTGGCGAACCTGCGGTACGGCTGCCACGCCGACGGCGTCACCATCTCCGCCAAGCAGGCCGGGTTCGCGAACGAGCAGGCCCGCAAGCGGGGCATCGACGGCAAGGTGCGCTACCACCACCGCAACATGCTCGACACCGGCTTCCCCTCCGGCGCCTACGCGGCCTCCTGGAACAACGAGTCCACCATGTACGTCGAGCTGGACCTGCTGTTCGCCGAGCACGCCCGGCTGCTCGGGCGCGGCGGACGCTATGTGGTGATCACCGGCTGCTACAACGACACCTATGGGCAGGCCTCGCGCGAGGTGTCCCTGATCAACGCGCACTACATCTGCGACATCCACCCCCGGTCGGCGTACTTCCGGGCCATGGCGAACAACCGCCTGGTGCCGGTCCATGTGCAGGATCTGACGGCGGCCACGATCCCGTACTGGGAGCTGCGCAAGCAGGCCGACCACCTGGTCACGGGCATCGAGGACACGTTCCTGAAGGCCTACCGCAACGGCAGCTTCCAGTACCTGCTGATCGCGGCCGACCGGGTCTGAGCCCGGGCGGTGGGGCGGGCGTGCCGTCAAAACCCTTCGACAGCACGCCCGTCGACCGTTGGAATGGGGCCCGTGTGTGCCATGAGAATGCGCGCGGACGAGGTCGACGTCGACGTCCCGCTCGTCCGCCGGCTGATCGCCGGCCAGTTCCCCGCGTGGGCGTCGCTGCCGGTGCGGCGCCTGGAGTCCTCCGGAACCGAGAACGCCATGTTCCGCCTCGGCGCGGACAAGATCGTACGGCTCCCCCGGCATCCCGGTGCCGTGGACGACGTGGCGCACGAGCAGCGCCGGCTGCCCCTGCTGGGGCCGCGGCTGCCCGTGTCCACGCCCGAGCCGATCGGGCGGGGCGGCCCCGGCGCGGGCTTTCCGTGGCCCTGGTCGGTGTACCGCTGGCTGGAGGGACGCAATCCGGTCGCCGGGGAGCTCGAGCAGCCCGAGGCGCTCGCCCGTGATCTCGCCGGGTTCGTCCGCGCGCTGCGCCGGATCGACCCGGCGGACGGGCCGCCCCAGCACCGGGGCGTGCCCCTGGCGACCCGCGACGCACCCACGCGGGACGCCATCGCCCGGCTGGCGGACCGGGGCATCGACACCGCCGGGATGACGGCCCGGTGGGAGGAGGCCCTGCGGGCCCCGCGGCACACCGGGGCGCCCGCCTGGGCGCACGGGGACCTGTCGCCCGGCAACGTCCTGGTCGTGGACGGGCGGCTCAGCGCGGTGATCGACTTCGGGACCGTGGGAGTGGGCGATCCGGCCGTCGATCTGATCGTGGCCTGGAACCTGCTGCCCGCGTCCGCCCGCGGCACCTTCCGCGAGGCCGTCGGCGCCGACGACGCGCAGTGGGCGCGCGGGCGGGGCTGGGCGCTGTCGATCTCGCTGATCCAGCTGCCGTACTACTGGGAGACCAACCCGCCGCTCGCGGAGAACTCCCGGCACGCGATCGCGGAGATCCTGGCCGAGTGAGGGCGGGCCGCCCACCGGGGGCGGCCGGCGCGTCGGTCACTCCCCCGCGTAAGCCTTCTCCAGTTCGGCGACGTCGAGCTTTCCCATGGACATCATGGCCCGGGTCGCACGGGTCGCCTTCTCCTGGTCCGGGCCGCCGATCATGTCGATCAGCCGGTCGTAGACGACCTGCCAGGAGAGGCCGTACCTGTCCTTGAGCCAGCCGCAGGGGCCGCCCTCGCCGCCGTTCTCGGTGAGCTTGTTCCAGTAGTGGTCGATCTCCTCCTGGTCCGAGCACATGATCTGGAAGGAGACGGCCTCGTTGAACGTGAACTGGGGGCCGCCGTTGAGCGCGACGAACTTCTGACCGTTGGCCGTGAACTCGGCGGTCAGTACCGAGCCGACCGGGCCCGGAACGGCCTCGTTGCAGCGGGTGATCCGGCCGATGCCGGCGTTCTTGAAGACCGAGACGTAGAAGTGGGCGGCCTCCTCGGCCTGGCCGTCGAACCAGAGACACGTGGTGAATCCGTCGGTGGTCATGAGCACCTCCTGGAGCGTGGAACGCGGTCATCTGTATCGACCGGTCCGCGCCGCGAAACTCATCGGCCGGGCCGCCAATTAATCCGAATGGCCCAAGCGGCGCTCGCAACTAGCATCGCGACCATGACGTCATCCCCTGCCGACAGCGTCCGCCCCTTCCGTCTCGCGATCCCCCAGAGCGACCTGGACGACCTGTACGAGCGCCTCGACCGCACCCGGTGGCCGGACCAGCTGCCGGGTACGGGCTGGGCGTACGGCGTCCCCGCCGACTACCTGCGCGACCTCGTCCGGTACTGGCGGCACGAGTACGACTGGCGAGCGGCCGAGGCGCGACTGGGCGAGTGGCCGCAGTTCACCACCACGATCGACGGGGCGCACGTCCACTTCGCGCACGTGCGCTCCCCGGAGCCGGACGCCACCCCACTGGTCATCACCCACGGCTGGCCCGGCTCCGTCGTCGAGTTCCTGGACGTCGTCGGGCCGCTCACCGATCCGGCGGCGCACGGCGGCGATCCGGCCGACGCCTTCCACGTCGTGGTGCCGAGCATCCCGGGTTTCGGGCTCTCCGGGCCGACGACCGAGCCGGGCTGGGAGCCGGGCCGGGTCGCCGACGCCTGGGTCGAGCTGATGCGGCGGCTCGGCTACGAGCGGTTCGGCGCGCAGGGCGGCGACATGGGCGCGGCGATCTCCCGCGAACTGGGCCGCGCGCACCCCGACCGGGTGATCGGGCTCCACCTCAACCTGCTGCCCGGTGCGCAGGCGGCCACCGAGCCCACCGAAGAGGAGCTGGCAGGGCTCGGTCCCGAGGAGCGCCGGCGGACACTCGACTCCTGGCACCGGTGGGAAGCGTATCTCCGCGAGGGGGCGGGGTACGCGGCCCAGCAGTCGACCCGGCCGCAGACCCTGGCGTACGCGCTGACGGACTCACCCGTCGGTCAACTCGCCTGGAATATCGAGAAGTTCCGGGAGTGGACGGATTCCGAGCAGCTGCCGGAGGAGGCCGTCGACCGGGACCTGCTGCTGACGAACGTGATGCTGTACTGGCTGACCGGCACGGCGGGTTCGTCCGCCCGGATCTACTACGAGCGGGCGCACGCCACCGGCCGCTCCGCCGCTCCGGCCGAGCCGTCGACGGCCCCCACCGCCCTCGCGCTGTTCCCGGCCGAACCCCAGATACCGCTGCGGCACAAGGCAGACCGGACCGAGAACATCGTGCGCTGGACGGAGTTCGACCGGGGCGGGCACTTCGCGGCCATGGAGGAGCCGGACCTGTTCGTCGAGGACGTGCGGGCGTTCTTCCGGCAGCTGCGCGAGAAGGGTGCCGGCTGAGGCCGTCCCGGTGGCGGCCCGTCAGGCGGCCAGGCACAGCCCCCGGTACGGCGTGCGGGACACCTGACGGCTCCGGTTCGCCTGCTGCCGGGTGAGCTCCCCATGGGCCAGCGACAGCAGGTCGCCAAGGCCCAGGCCGAGGGCGTGGGCGGCGGCCGCGAGGACCTCCGAGGAGGCTTCCTTGCGGCCGCGCTCGACCTCCGAGAGATACGGCATGGAGATCCGCGCGGCGTCCGCGACCTCCTTGAGCGTGCGCTCCTGCGCCAGGCGCTCCCGGCGGAGCACGTCGCCGACCAGATCGCGCCACAGGGGTTCCCTGGGTGCCGGGGACGGGTCTGCGGGGTGCAGAGGTACGGCTCGGGGCTGGTGCGGCGCTCGATCGGTCACGCCGTCAGCCTAGGCGTCACCGGCTTGCGGGGAGCACGGTTTCCGCCACCTGGGCGCACCACCCGCATGCGTTGCGTCACTCGGGGTACCCGCACCGTGGGACACGCATGGATGACTGTTTTCCGGGTAGCCGCCCGCCACACAGTCCTGGGGCAGGTATCCGGAACACCTAGCCGAAGAGGCAGACGTCGAACCGTGACTTTCGTGGGAGAGGCAATGAATACCGCCGGGATCCGGTCGCAAGCAGTGGTCGCCGAGAGGACCGCCGAGGCGGGCGAGGGATCGCTGCCCGGGATCGAGGACCCGCGCACGATCGCTCCCCGTGACGCACGCGAGCTGTCCCGCCAGTTCTTCCAGCGTCTGACCGTGCTGGAGGAGGGTACGCACGAGTACCAGTACGCCCGCAACACGCTCATCGAGATGAACATGTCGCTGGTGCGGTTCGCGGCAGGGCGGTTCCGCAACCGCGGTGACGACATGGAGGACATCGTCCAGACCGGGATGATCGGCCTGATCAAGGCCATCGACCGGTTCGAACTGGCACGCGAGGTGGAGTTCACCTCGTTCGCGCTGCCGTACATCGTGGGCGAGATCAAGCGGTTCTTCCGGGACACCACCTGGGCGGTGCACGTGCCCCGGCGGCTCCAGGAACTGCGGGTCGAGCTGGCCAAGGCGCGCGAGGAACTCTCCAGCCGGCTGGACCGCGATCCGACGGTCGGCGAGCTCGCCACCCTGATGAACATCACCGAGAAAGAGGTCGTCGAGGCGCAGCTGGCCGCCAACGGGTACAACTCCGCGTCCCTGGACGCGGCGCTCACCGGCGACGGGCCCGAGGACGGCGAGGCGGTGCTCGCGGACTTCATCGGCGTCGAGGAGGAGGGCCTGCGGCTGGTGGAGGACTTCCAGTCACTCGCCCCGCTGATGGCCGAACTCAGCGAACGGGACCGGCAGATCATCCACATGAGGTTCGTGGAGGAGGCCACCCAGGCGGAGATCGGCGAGCGCCTCGGCTGCTCCCAGATGCACGTCTCACGCCTGATCAAGCGGATCATCACCCGCCTGAGGCAGGGCATGCTGGGCGAGCTGGGCTGCGCCTGACCCGCCCTCACGGCTCAGTGGGAAGCTGCACCAGGGCACGTACCTTCTTGCCGACGGGCACGCGTTCGGCGGTGACCTCCGCGGCCAGCGCGTGCACGATCTCCAGGCCGTGGCGGCCCACCCGCTGGGGGTCACGCGGAAAGCGCCGGGGCAGGGCGACGCTGCTGTCGTAGACGGACACGGAGACGGCCGTGTCCGTACCCTCCAGTTCCAGGATGTACGGCCCGTTGCTGTGCCGGTCGGCGTTGGTGACCAACTCGCTGACCACGAGGAGCAGTTCGCCGTCGGCGCGGGCGTCGATGCGGGCGCACCACTCGGTCCTCAGCTGGTCGAGGAACTGCGCGGCGAAGGACCGCGCCTCGGCGATGCTTCCAGGTTCACCGGTGAAGTGCGCCGCCCGTCGCAGAGGTTCCACGGGCACGTCGAAACCACTTGGTATCACTGCCCCGTCCACGTGGTCGGTCATGCGCTTCTCTCTCGGACTGCGGACCCTGCCGGTCACTGCTGCACCAGTCCTCGTACCCCGACAGGCGCCGTGCAGTCCAGCCGGCCGTTCGCCCAGCGCGCACAGCGGGCATCGGCGCGCGGGTTGGGGGCACCCGAAGAGGGTGGCTCCGGCCGAGGGCGGCCGGGACGGAGGGCCGGAGGTGGACGGTGGCCTGGTGGGTGTGGCTGGTCCTGGTGGTGGCCGCGGTGGCGGTCGCGTCGCTGTCGGTGCTGGGCGTCCAGGCCGGCCGGCGGTCGGGGACGGTGATCGCGGTGCGGCGCGGGCGCCGGTACGGCGGACGGAGCGTGTGATGGCCGGGCATGTGCTGTCGGGGCCCGGGCGGGTGGGCTCGGAGCTGATGGCCGCGCGCAGTCTTTCGACCCTGCCGGTGGTCACGCTCTCGGGTGACGCGGTCGCGCAGATCAAGGACACCGTCTTCGACGCCCCGGCCGGCCGCATCACGGGCTTCACCCTGAGCGGCCGGGGCCTGCTCTCCGGCCCGCTCAAGCAGAGCCTGCCCTGGTCGGGCGTGCACTCCCTGGGGCATCACGCGGTCATGGTCCGTGATCCGGGCGTGCTGACCGAGGCGGCCGCCGTGGTCGTCCGACGGGAAGCGGTCAAGGGCCGGGTGCTGGGCGCGAAGGTGCTGACCGACGCGGGGACGGAGGTCGGCACGGTGCTCGACGTCGTCGTGGAGGGCGGCGCCAGCGGCCGGGTCGTCGGCTTCCGGATCGCGGCGAGCAAGTCGCTGGCGGGCGGCGGCTCGAGCCGCCGCCGGCACAAGGTGTACGTCCCGCGCGGTGAGACCCTCGCGGTCTCCGGCCAGGCCTTGGTCGTCCCCGCGGACGCGACGCTGTACGTCGCCGAGGACCTTCCGAGCTTCGTCGGTCAGGTCCAGGCGTTCCACGCCCGCGGCGATGCGGACGGTCACCCGGCGAACCCGCCGAACCCACCGAAGGGGCCACTGCCGTGATGCTGTACTCGCAGGTGCGGGGCCTGCCCGTGGTGACCCTCGCGGAGGCGGCCGAGATCGGCGTGGTGAAGGCCCTGACGGTCGACGCCGCCGCCCGGACGGTCACACACGTCCGGGTCGGCGCGCGGCGCGGCCGGGGGGACACCGTGCTGCCGTGGGCGGCGCTGCACGCGGTCGGCCCCGACGCCGTACTCGTCCGCCCGGATCCGGCGCCGGACACCACCGCGCCCCCGGCGCCGCCGCATCACGAGGCCCTGCACCACCGGATCCTGACGGAGGCCGGAGACGAGCGCGGCACCGTTCAGGACCTCGCGTTCGACCCGGCGACCGGCCGCGTGGAGACGGTCTGCACGGCATTCGGCGCGATCCCGGCCGACCGCCTGCTGGGCCTGGGCGACTACGCCCTGGTCGTCCGCGCCGGCTGAGTCACGGTGTCACGTGTCAGGCGACGGGAACGACGAGCGCCGGGATCGTGCGCTGCATCCGCAGGGCGTCGACGGACTCCGCGAGCAGCTCGTACTCCGTGGTCTCGTCGCTCGCCGCGATCCGCACCAGCCGGCCGTCGGCCAGTTCGTCGGCGACCAGTTCCTGCCGGCTCTCGTCGGCGCACCAGGCGCGCAGCACCCCGGGCACGTCGGTGACGGTGTCCGGGACCGGCGCGAGGGCGTTCGGCGGGTAGTGGGGGCTGTCCGGCTGCGGGTCGAGCCGCTCGGCGATCCACAGGGCCCGGTCACGCAGCCACCACAGGGCCAGCGCCAGGGTGGGCGCCCGGTAGCTGCCGAGCGGTACACCGATGCGCCGTCCGTCGCACCAGCCGTACGCGGTGACATGGCACAGGAATTCGTCGTGCACGATCCACTCCCCCGTCGCGTCGCTCTTCCGTCGGCCGGGCCCTCGCTTTCCGTGCGGCTCCTGTGCGGTGAAGTGCCCCTGACGTTCGAGTATCTTCACTACTGACACTCTGTCACCATGACTTTCCGGCCAGTCTGTTGGCATATTCGCCGGTGTTCTTGGCCGGAATCCGCCGAGGCGCGTGCCCCCGCTCTCCCGCCCTCGCCGCCGTCATTACCCGGGGGGTAATCGACCTTCCCCGGCGGCCGCGGGCATGGTGGTCACACCGGTTCGACGCACCGAGGATCCGGTTCCCGACCAGCATTCGCGACCTCGATGGAGGCTGATTCGCCATGTCCGTGAACACCGACCGTTACCAGACCGCCGCCGCCCGCTACTTCGAGGCCTGGAACGCCACCGAGCCGGAGGCCCTGGCGAAGGCGGTCGCCGCGGCCTGGACGGCCGACGGCTCCTACACCGACCCGCTGGCGGACGTCGCCGGGCACGAGGGGATCGCCGCCGTGATCGCCGGGGCACACGAGCAGTTCCCCGGCTTCGTCTTCCGTCCGCTGGGCGCCGTGGACGGGCACCACGACACCGCCCGCTTCGCCTGGGAGCTGGTGAACGAGGCCGACGGCTCGGCGCCTGTGGCGGGCTTCGACGTGGTCACGCTGGACGCGGAGGGCCGCATCAGGTCGGTGCTCGGCTTCCTGGACCGGGTGCCGACCGGGGCGTGACGCGGTCGGGCGATGAGTTTCTCCGCTCGCGGCGGTCTCCTTCCCGAGAGGAACGAGGCGAGCGGAGGAACATCATGGTGACGACCGGGAGAGTGGACGCGGAATTCAGCGCCGTCCTGCGCAGGAGCCCGACCAAGGGTGGCTGGACCTATGTGGTGTGGCCCGAATCCGTGGCCTTCTTCGGCACCCGGGGACTGGTCAAGGTCCGCGGCACGGTCGACGGCCACCCCTTCGAGAGCTCCTTCATGGCTCTGGGTGACGGCACGCACAAGCTGCCCGTGCGGGCGAGCGTGCGCAGGGCCATCGGAAAGGACGAGGGCGACACGGTGACCGTGCGCCTGAGGGAGCGGCTCGGCCCGTGAGGGCTCACCCGGTCGCCCCGGGCTGAGGGGCGGGCCCGGGTCGGGGCGGCGGGGGCGGGCCGGGCTCACGCGGCTCGAGTCCGGCGAGTCCGGGGCCCGGCGCGAAGAACTCACGTACGCCGAACAGGGCCAGGACCACGACGGCGAACCAGAACACCACCATGCCGGTCGGATGGTCCCAGAACACGAACACGATCGAGGCGCCGACGAGGATCACGATCCCGATCCACCGCTTCCACCGCCGGACGAACGGCTCCACCGGCCCGGCCCGGAAGCCCACGTGCTCGGCGACCTGGCGGACGCCGCCGACCGCGGTGGTGCACGCGGCCCGGGTCGTCGTCGCGATCCGGGAGGGACCGGCGAAGAACGCGCCGAGCGCGACCAGCACGGCCAGCACCCCCACCGCGCGAGCGGCCTTCCTGAGGAAGTGCACCAGGGCGTCGTAGACGGAGCCCGCCGCGCCCGGGGAGACATCCGACGGCAACTGGTCGAGGAAGTACGTGCGGAAGACCGTGAGCCCGATGCCGAGTACCAGCATGGCCGCGGCGATCCCCAGCGCGGCGCCGATCAGCGCGTGTCTGCGGTTCCAGGCGGCGTAGACGCCCCCGGCCGCGACCAGCACCGTGACCACCGGGAGCCAGTTGCCGAGGATCTGAAGCAGCCGCAGATAGAGCTGTAGCTTCTGGAGTTTCGGCGAGGCGTACACCGTGAACTGGGTGTGCACCGTCGGGATCTTCGCGGCCGGCGCCAGGCCCGCGTCCACGAGTTGCGTCTTGACCTGGTCGATGACGGGTGCCAGGTCGATGGTGACCTGGTCGCCGGAGAGACGAACCGCGCCACCCTCCCCGGTCAGGGCCTTGACCATGGCGTTGTGCGCCAGCGTGATCGCGTCGGTCCACGCCTTCGCGAAGGCCTGACTCGTCACGACCCGGTCCGCGGCCGCGCCGATGAGGCTCTTCACGCCGTTCTCGATGGGCCCGGTCAGCGGGCCGATCAGCTGGGACACACGGGGCGGGACGCCGGGCTGGGACGCCGCCTTGGACAGCTGGTCGACCAGGCCCGGCACGTCGATCTTCTGGACCACGACGTCGGTGACCCGGCGGGAGACCGCCTGCTGCACATCGGGGTCGCTCGCGAGGGGCCCCATGGTCGCCACGAACCGGTCGGTGTCGGTGATCTGGTCGCGTGCCCAGACGGCCGTGACGGCCAGGATCGACAGGATCGACGCCAGGATGATGAGCAGCACCGATCCGGTGGTACGCAGGGCATGCCGGCGCTGTGGCGCCGACGGGCCGGTCGACTCGAGCTGGGCGACCCGCCGGTGCAGCTCGTCCAGCTCGCTCTCGCGCGGCTTGCCCGGCTCACCCTCGGCGTCCTGTGGCGGCATGGAGCACTCCCGTCCTCGTTGACGGGGCGCACCCGGCCGGGGCGGCTGCCCGTCGTCGGCCCTACCAGGAGACAAGGCCGCCGGAACGCGGGCCAGCGGAGGACCCCCGACCGGGTGTCCTCCGGCCGGGGGTCCTCCGCGCCGCGCCCCCCGACCGCCTCACATCCCGCCGCGCTGGCGGCCGAACATGTCGGGTGAGGCCTCGCGCTGCACCACGCACAGGGCCCAGATGACGAACCCCGACATCGCGATCATGACGACCGACCACACCGGGTAGTACGGCAGCGACAGGAAGTTGGCGATGATGATCAGCGCTGCGATGGTCACGCCGGCGATGCGCGCCCACAGCGAGGCCTGGAACAGCCCCAGGCTGACGATCACCGCGACCGCGCCCAGGATCAGATGGACCCAGCCCCAGCCGGTGAGGTCGAACTGGAACACGTAGTTGCGCGTGGTGACGAAGACGTCGTCCTGGGCGATCCCCATGATGCCCCGGAAGATGTCCAGCACTCCGGCGATCATGAGCATGACGGCTCCGAACATCGTGAGGCCGCCGGCCCATTGCTGCCTCGCCGTCGTCTCGGGCGCACTCTGTGACGCGGTCATACCAGTACCTCGTTTCGTTGCCGTTGGGTGTGTCCGTCAGCGGGGGGACGCGGTGGTACCCGGCTTCTCCGCCGGCCCGTGGCCACTGAGGACGAGCTCCTTCGCACGGCGGAACTCGTCGTCCGTGATGTCGCCCCGGGCCCGGATCTCGGACAGCCGGGCGAGTTCGTCGGCACTGCTGCGACCGCTCCCGGCGCCCGCGGTCTCCCGGACGTAGCTGTCGAGGGCCTGCTGCTGCGCACGCGCCTGCGCCATCTCCCTGCGGCCCATGTCCTTGCCCCGTGCGATGAGGTAGACGAACACGCCCAGGAATGGCAGGCAGACGACGAACAGCAGCCAGCCGGCCTTGCCCCAGCCGCCCATCTCGTCGTCACGGAAGATGTCGGCGATGACCCGGAACAGCAGGACGAACCACAAGACCCACAGGAAGAACCAGAGCATCGTCATGAAGGCACTCAGCAGCGGATAGTCGTACGCGAGGTACATCTGCGCGCTCATGTCACTCCTCCGTCCTGGGCGTTCGCCCAGCCGTTCCATGCCGTTCTCAGCGTGCCCACGTCGAGAACCGGGCGCCTCACCCGGCGCGGGTGACCTTGTCCGACCTGCGCAGCGCCGACCGCCAGGCGAAGGCGACTCCGGCCTCGGCCAGGCCGAGCAGCACGAGCCACAGGCCGAGGAGCCGCGTCAGCGCACGAGCCGACTCGGCCGGCAGGGCGAGCACCACGATCCCCGCGACGATGGCGAGGACGGCGCCCGCCAGGACGGCGCCGCGGTGCGGCAGGTCCTTGGCGGCCAGGGCCGTGTAGAGGGTGAGGATGCCGGAGGCGAGCCAGACGATCCCGACGATCACCGAGAGAGCGGCGATCGTCTGTAGCGGGTTGCGCAGGCACAGCACCCCGGCCAGGACGTACAGCACGGCCACCACCAGCCCCGGAAGCCGTTCCCCGTGCCCCTCCCGGCCGAACACGGCCACGAACCGGAACGCCCCGAACACCAGCAGGTACAGGCCGATGAGGACCGCCAGTACGTGCAGGGTCTCGTCCGGCCAGACCAGTACCAGCACGCCCGGCACGATCGTCGCGACCGCCGAAGCGAGGATCCAGGTCCACGAACGGCCGAGCCGGCCCAGGGCGTCCTCGGCACCTTCCGTGGGCGGAGCCGCCCCGCCGGGCATGCCTTCCGGTCCACTGGTCGCCGACGGATCATGCGATGTGGTCATGGCTCCTCCTCGCGCGATCGGTCGCGGCGCTCGTGGACCGCCGACGGGGCGGTGTGGGGGGGACCTCACCGGGCCAGCGTCCCGCGCGTCCGCGGCCGCCGGATCACCCGCGGTGGGTGATCCGTTCCCGCCGGGGACACGCTGGAGTTGACTGCGGGGGCACCCGCCCCGCGGCGAAACGGAACGAAGAAGCCTCAGATGAGCGATCCCATGGCTGCCCGGCCGGAGCACCACCGGTCCGGGCAGGACGCGCACCCGCCCGGCCGCGGGGTCCACCCCCGTCGGCGGGCGGCGGGCGTGGCCGTCCTCCGCTCCGTCGTCACCGTCACCGCGCTCGTCACCGCCTACTACTTGCTGCCCTTGAACGACCTCCACACGGCCAGTGCCCTGCTGCTCCTGGTGGTCGGCCTGCTGACGGTCCTGCTGGTGTTCTCGTGGCAGGTGCGGGCCATCATGCGTTCGCCCCACCCGCGGCTGAAGGCCGTCGAGGCCCTCGCCGCCACGGTGGCGTTGTTCCTGGTGCTCTTCGCCGGCGCCTACTACCTGCTGGAACGGTCCGACCCCGGCTCCTTCACCGAGCCGCTGTCCAGGACGGACGCCCTGTACTTCACGCTCACCACGTTCGCCACCGTCGGCTTCGGCGACATCACCGCCCGCTCCCAGGCGGGACGCGTGCTGACGATGGCGCAGATGACCGGCGGGCTGCTGCTGGTGGGCGGCGCCGCGCGGGTGCTCGCCGGCGCTGTCGAGGAGGGCCTGCGGCGGCGCGGTGAGCCACCGGCCGAGCCGGGCGCCGGCGACGACACCACGACGCTGGACCGGGAGGCCGGACCATGACCACATCGAGCGCCTTCACGACCCGGCTGCCGGCCGCCGAGCGAGCGGCCCGCGGCAGGCAGGCCCGTACCCGCGTGCCACGCTCGGAGCAGAGCCGGTTCGACCCGGGGCCGAAGCGGCCCGATCCGATCGACGTGATCGAACGGCAGTCGGCCACCCGGGTGCCGGAACTGGTACCGATCCGCTACGGCCGCATGCTCGAGTCGCCGTTCCGTTTCTACCGCGGCGCCGCGGCGATCATGGCGGCGGACCTGGGGGCCGCCCCGGACACCGGGCTGCGGGCGCAGCTCTGCGGCGACGCCCATCTGCTGAACTTCCGGCTGCTCGCCTCGCCGGAACGCCATCTGGTCTTCGACATCAACGACTTCGACGAGACCCTGCCCGGCCCGTTCGAATGGGACGTCAAACGGCTGGCGGCCAGTTTCGCGATAGCGGGCCGGGCCAACGGCTTCTCGCGCAAGGAGCAGGACGGTGCCGTACGGGCGTCCGTGCTGGCCTACCGGGAGCGGATGCGCGAGTTCGCCGGCCTGCGCACCCTGGACGTCTGGTACGCCCAGGACGACGCCGACCGCCTGCGGAAGCTGCTGACGTCGTCGATGGACAAGGCCGCCAGGCGGCGCACCGCCGAGGCCACGGCGCGGGCCCGCACGCGCACCCAGATGCAGGCCTTCGAAAAGCTCACCCGGAGCACGGCCGAAGGCAGGCGCATCGCACCCGACCCGCCGCTGATCACTCCGCTCGGGGACCTGAGGCCGGAGCAGGCCGGGGAGGGGCAGGAGAAGGAGTTCGAGACCCTGCTGGAGGGGTACGCGCGGACCCTGCCCTCCGAACGCCGGCACCTGTTGCGCCACTACCACCTGGTGGACATAGCCCGGAAAGTGGTGGGCGTCGGCAGTGTCGGCACGCGGTGCTGGATCCTGCTCCTGCTCGGCAGGGACGACGACGACCCGCTCCTGCTTCAGGCCAAGGAGGCCCAGGAGTCGGTGCTGGCCGCGCACACCGGCGGCGAGCGCTACGACAACCAGGGCCGCCGGGTGGTGGCCGGGCAGCGCCTCATCCAGACGACCAGTGACATCTTCCTGGGCTGGACGCACGTGATGGGGCTCGACGGGCGCGGCCGGGACTTCTACGTACGCCAGCTGCGTGACTGGAAGGGCATCGTGCAGCCCGAGACCATGGATCCGACGCTGCTCACCCTCTTCGCCCAGGTCTGCGGGTCCTCCCTGGCCCGCGCGCACGCCCGCTCCGGCGATCCCGTCGCCATCGGCGCCTACCTGGGCGGCAGCGACCGCTTCGACCAGGCCCTCACGGACTTCGCCCAGGCCTACGCCGACCAGAACGAGCGGGACTTCGAGGCGCTGGGGGCCGCCGTCCGCTCCGGCCGGCTCCGCGCCGAGCGCCTCTGAGCCATCCTCCCCCGCCGTCCGCCCCGCTCCCGGTCACTCCGGGAGCTGCCGCATCTCGACCACACGCAGCCCCAGGGACTGGAAGCGCGCGAGCAGCCCGTACAGCTGCGCCTCGTCGAGGACGGGACCGAACAGGACGGTCTGCCCGGACATGACCACGTGGTCCAGCTCCGGGAAGGCCTTGGCCAGCGTCTCCGACATATGGCCGTCGACGCGGATCTCATAGCGCATCGGCAGTACTCCCACGAGCGACCCGCTAACCGGCGTACCGCACCCTCACCTGCGATCCTCCGCTTCGGCGCCCGGCCGGGCCTCACCCGGCACAGGTGACCCGGCGCCCCGCGCCGACAGACCGGTGTCAACGCCGGTCTCAGTGCTTCAGAAGGAGCTTGAATACGATGATCAACAGGCCGAGCAGCAGGTTGACCGAAGCGGTGAACGTCACCAGGGGCCAGGAGGCACCGGACCGGCGCGCCGCGGCCACGGACCAGCCGACCTGCCCGGCGACCGCCACCGAGACGGCCAGCCAGACGGCGCCCTGGGGACCCAGGCCGAGCAGCGGGCTGACGGCCACCGCGAGGGCGGGCGGAACGGCGGCCTTGACGATCGGCCACTCGTCCCGGCACACGTGCACCACGGTCCGGCGGTCCAGGCGCCGCTGCGCCAGGCGTGCCCCGAACAGCTGGGCGTGCACATGCCCGATCCAGAACACCACGCCGGTGAGCAGCAACAGCAGTACGAGCTCCACGCGCGGGAACGAACCGAGGCCGCCGGCGCCGATCACCACGGAGGCCGCGAGCATGGAGCCGTAGACGCCGCCCGTGTAGTCGGCGTGCGCCCGGCGCTCCTCGCCGCTCGCCTGCGCCGTGGCGGGACCGGTCCCGGTCATCGCGGCACCCCCGGGCTCAATGCGCCGGCCCGACGGTTCCGGCCTGGGCACCGGTGTCCGGCTGCCGTGCCCGGCTGGTCCGGCCAGCGGGCAGGTGGGGCGTGACGAGGAAACCGGCGAGGGTGATGCCACCGGTGGCGAGGATCGCCGCCTTCAGCCCGTCGAGCTGCGCCGAGGCGTACGAATCCGTGAGGGCGTCGACCTCCGAAGGCGGCAGGCCGGCCTGCTGGGCCGCCGAGCGCACCTGCGCGGTGGGGACGAAGCCGACCCCGGCTTCGAGGGCCACGCTGGTCTTGCTGCGGGCTTCGGCCGACAGCCGGAGGTCGTCCGCGACATATGTGGTGAAGGCGTGGGCCAGTGAGCCGATGAGGATGGACCCGATGAGCGCGGTGCCCAGCGCGGAGCCGAGGTTCTGGGCCGTGAACTGAAGCCCGCCGGCCTCGCTGCGTTCCTGTTCGCCGGCGCTGGACTGGACGACGTTGCCCAGCTGCGAGGCGAGCAGGCCGACGCCCACGCCCAGCACGGCCATCGCTCCGGCGAACTGCGCGTCGTCGATGACCGGGTCGATGGTGGCCAGCAGCCACACGATGGACACCGCCAGGACCAGCAGGCCGAGGCGGACCACCCGGCGCGGCCCCCACACCCGCCCGAGCGGGGACCCGCCCAGGGAGGTCACGAGCATGGTGACGGACACCGGGAGCAGCCGCAGCCCCGTCTGGAAGGCGTCGAACCCCTGCACCACCTGGAGGTACAGCGGGATGGCGAAGAACAGACCGAGCAGGATCAGGTTCTGGCTCAGCAGCGTCAGCAGACCGGCCCGAAGGGCGAGCCTGGCCAGCAGGGACCGGTGCAGCAGAGGGTCGGCGCCCCGTGCGTCCCGCCGCTGCTCCCAGCTCAGGAAGAGGGCGAGGACGCCCACTCCGGCGCCGATGACGAACAGCGTCGGGGCGAACCCCAGGACGGTGAAGGGAGGATGGGCGGGCCGTACCCAGCCCCAGGTGCCGCTCTGGAGGACGCCGAGCACGCCCAGGCCCAGTCCGGCCGCCGAGAGCGCGGCCCCGATCCCGTCCAGCCGGGGGCGGGGCCCGGTCCGGGCGGCTTCCGTGATCACCCGGCGGCAGCACAGGACGACCAGGACGATCACGACCTCGCCGGCGAAGACCAGCCGCCAGGTGAGGTACGTCGTCACCCAGCCGCCCAGCAGCGGGCCGACCGCCACCCCCGCGCCGGCGAGTCCGCCGATGACGCCGTAGGCGACGGCCCGGTCCCGTCCCCGGTACGACGCGGCGACGAGAGCGGCCATCGCCGGCAGGACCAGGGCGGCACCGAGCCCCTCGATGACCGACCAGCCCAGCGCGAGCACCCAGAGGGTGGGCGCCAGCGCGGTCAGCGCCGATCCCGTGCCGTACACGGCCATGCCGAGGAAGAACACGCGACGGCGTCCCAGGATGTCCCCCAGCCGGCCGCCGGTGATCATGAACGCGGCCATGACCAGCGCGTACAGCGTGATGACGGCCTGGATGGCGGTGACCTCGGTGTCGAAGTCCTCGACCAGTCGGCTGATGGACACGTTCATCACGGAGGTGTCCAGGACCATCAGGAACTGGGCCATGCCCAGGACGATCAGAGCCCGCCAGTGCGCCACGATGCCCACCTCGCCGCATCGGCCCGGGACACCGGTGGAGCGGCCGGGCAGCGGCCGTTCGCAGTCCCGCCGCCGCTTCCATCGCAGCCGAGCGGCCCGCCGGGCGCCTCACCCGCCACGGGCGATCCGTCCCGGGTGATCCGCCGCGGGGAGACACGTCACAGCAGCCGGAGCTCGCGGGCGCGGCGCACGGCGTCGCTGCGCCGGTTCACCGCCAGTTTCCGGTAGGCGCTCTTGAGGTGGGTCTTCACCGTGTTCACCGACACATGCAGGTCGGCGGCGATCTCCTCGGTGGACATCATGCGGGCGGCCCGCTCCAGCACGTCGCGCTCGCGCCCGCTCAGCTCCTCCACGAAGAGCGGCTGGGGCGCGGCCTCGGGGCGGAACGGCTCGCCCGGTTCCGCCGGCCCCTGCTCGAGCCAGCCCGCGGCCAGCTGCCGGAGCGGTGGCACGAGCAGGAGAGGCCGGAGCCAGGGCCCGGCATCCCGGAAGGGGCGGCGAAGCCGCTCACGACGGGCGGCGACGAGCGCCTGCGCGATCAGCCTGCGGGCACTGGCGGTGTCCCCCGCCCGCTGGGCGGCCTGAGCCCGTACCAGTGCGGCCCGTACGGACACCGCGGGGCCGATCCGCCCGTCGCCGCGCACGCTGTCGAGCAGCTCGATCGCGGCCCGGGAGTCACCCACGGCGAGCTGGATCCGCGCGGCCTCCACGGCGCAGGCCGGCTGGTCCTCGGCCACGTTCCGGAGCACCTCGGCGGCGTTCTCCGGCCGTCCCGCGGCCAGGTGGGCGGCGGAGGCGACCAGGGCCTCGTGGCTCTCCGCCCAGGGGGAGACCACCTCGGCGGAGACGGCCGGGCCCGCCGCCTTCAGCGCGGCCCGCGCCTTGCCCCGCGCCAGCAGCAGCCGCGCCCTGACGATGGCCTGTCCCGCCGCCATCACCGGGTCGCGCACCGCGGAGCGGAGCCCGGCCACCTCGTCGAGGAGAGCCTCGGCCCGGTCCAGTTCGTCGCGGTCGACGGCCACCGCCGCCAGCACGAGCCGCTCGATACCCGAGCCGGACGGCTGGGGCAGGCTGTACCGCTCCGTCTCGGAGACCGCCGCCAGCGCCTTGCGTTCCGCCCTGCCGGGCCAGCCGTTCAGGTGGTCGAGCAGGGCCAGGTGCCCCAGCGACTCCTCCCTGGGCAGCACGGTGGCGGCCCCGCCCGACGATCCGGCCACCGTGGACAGGGCGGCGCGGGCGTCCTCGAAGTGCCCGGCCCACAGGCGCGCGGCTCCCAGATGGGTCAGCAGGAGAGCGGTGAGTTCGGGATGCTTCTCCAGCAGGTGGGCCGGGACCTCCGGCCGCAGGTCCGCGGCGGTCTCGGCGGCCTTCTCCGCCTGCCCGGGAGACCCGGTCAGGCGGGCGGCCAGGGTCTCCAGCAGCGCGCAGGTCAGCAGGGCCGCCGCCTGGCCGGGTGCGTCGCCGGCCAGCAGCTCCTCGGCGCGGTGCAGGTGGGCCAGGCCGCGGTCGAGATCGCCGCGGGACAGTTCGCGGGCCGCGCGTACCAGGTCCGTCGCGGGAGTCGCGGCCTCGGATCCCATCCGGGAGAACAGTTCGGCGAGGTCGTCGGAGCGCAGACCGGTCAGGAGCTGTCCGATCGCCAGGTCGTCGACGAGGGCACCGGCGGTGAAGTCCCAGTCGCCCGCGGCGGCGCCGTGCGCGAGGGTCTCCGGGAGGGATCCGGCCCGCCGCAGCCACTGGGCCGCGCGCCGGTGCAGTTCGGGTTCAAGACCGGGCAGGCGCACCCGCAGATGGGCCCTGAGTATCTCCCCGAACAGCGGGTGGAGCCGGTACCAGCCGTGCCCGAGGTCCTCCACGAAGGCGTTCTCCCGGTGCAGTCCGGCGAGGATGGCCCCGGCGTCGGACTGGCATGTCATCGCGTTCGCCAGATCAGGAGAGAAACGTTCCAGGACGCTGACCCGCAGCAGCAGGTTCTGCGTCTCCTCCGGCTGCCGCTTGAGCACCTCGGCCAGCAGATAGTCGGCGACCGTGCTGCGGTCCGCCTCGAACTCCTTCAGATACTTCTCCGGGTCGGTGCTCTCCTGTGCCGCGAGGGCACACAGGCGCAGGCCTGCGGCCCAGCCCCGGGTGCGCTCGACGAGGCCGCGCGCGGAGCCGACGGGCAGGCGCAGACCGTGCAGCTCCAGCAGGGTGACGGCCTCCTCCGGGGTGAAGGCCAGCTCCGCGCCGCGGATCTCCGTCAGCTCGCCGGCCGCCCGGTACCGGTGCAGCGGCAGCATCGGCTCGGTGCGGGTGACGATGATCAGGCGCATGCCGGGACCTGCGTGGTGCAGGACGAACTCCAGCTGCTCCGCGATCTCCGGAGCGGGCACCCGGTCGTACTCGTCGAGGACGACGATGACGGACCGGTCATGGCCACTGAGACCGGCGGCGAGCGCGGCCAGCAGCATCTGGTCGACGCGCGTCGCCTCGGCCGGGCAGCCGATCTGGTCCGGCACCGGAGCACCGCAGTCTCGCAGGGCGTGCAGGAGGTACGCCCAGAACATCCCGGGGCGCTGGTCGCCCGCCTCGAGGGTGAGCCAGGCGACCGGCTCTCCGAGGCCCGCCGCCCAGTCGGCGACCAGCAGGGTCTTGCCGGCGCCGGCGGCTCCGTTGACCATGGTCAGAGGGGTCTTCAGCGCCTGCTGGAGGTGCTGGACCAACCGCTCGCGCCGCAGGAACGTGGCGGGCCTCGCCGGCAGCGCGAACCGGGTGTGCAGGATCGGATCCCCCAGGGGATCCACACCCGTGGCGGCCGGCCCCCAATCGTTTTCGTCGATCACAGCCACCGCACTCACCACCCGGTGTCCATCGGGCCGGGAACAGCGCACCTTCTCCGATCAGCTTCTCAGCCTTCCCGTCCGTGCGCGCGGCGCGCGGGGGCGGACGAGCCGGGCGAGTCGGCTCCCGCCCGGGGTTTCCGCAGCTCGGACCGATCGGCGTGGGCTCGCCCGGGAGTCGCGGCGGCGCGCCTCAGGGAGGATGGTGAGCGTCCGGCGCGGCCGATGCCCCGCTGGGTCCTGCGGTCCTCTTCCTGTCGTCCGCCCGTAGGGCGGGCCCGGCGGCGACGGGGCCCGCGCGCGAGCGTGCGGGCCAGGGGTATCGCCGCCGGGCAGGCGCCGATGGCCGGACAGGCCCTGGGCCCTGTCGTCGCCCCCCCGTCGCCCGCCCGACGGCCTGCCGCGCGGCAGGGCGGGGATGAAGAGAGGGCCCTAGCCCTTGACCACCGCGTCGATCCGCGTCAGCTCCTCCGCGTCGAAGTCCAGGTTGCCGATCGCGGCGACACTGTCCGCCAGCTGCTGCGGGCTGCTCGCGCCGACCAGGGCGGAGGTGACCCGGCCGCCGCGCAGCACCCAGGCCAGGGCGAGCTGGGCCAGGCTCTGGCCGCGGGACTTGGCGATGGCGTCGAGGGCGCGCAGCTTGCCGACCAGTTCCCCGGTCAGCGCGTCGGAGTTGAGGAAGGGGCTGTCGCTCGCGGCCCGGGAGTCCTCGGGGATGCCGTCGAGGTAGCGGCCGGTGAGCAGACCCTGCTCGAGCGGGGAGTAGGCGATGGAGCCCGCCTGGAGTTCGTCGAGGACGTCGAGGAGGCCTTCCTCGGGGCGGCGGTCGAGCATGGAGTAGCGCGGCTGATGGATGAGGAGCGGGGTGCCCAGCTCAGCGAGGATGCGGGCGGCCTCGCGGGTCTGCTCCGGGGAGTAGTTGGAGACGCCGACGTAGAGCGCCTTGCCCTGCTGGACCGCCGAGTGCAGGGCGCCCATCGTCTCCTCCAGGGGAGTCTCCGGGTCCGGGCGGTGCGAGTAGAAGATGTCGACGTACTCCAGGCCCATCCGCTTCAGGCTCTGGTCGAGCGAGGACAGCACGTACTTGCGCGAGCCCCATTCGCCGTACGGACCGGGCCACATGAGGTAGCCCGCCTTGGTGGAGATGACCAGCTCGTCGCGGTACGCCGCGAAGTCGGCGCGGAGCGCGTCGCCGAGGGCGGACTCGGCGGCGCCGGGCGGCGGGCCGTAGTTGTTGGCCAGGTCGAAGTGGGTGACCCCGAGGTCGAAGGCCCGGCGCAGGATGGCGCGCTGCGTCTCGACGGGACGGTCGGGACCGAAGTTGTGCCACAGACCGAGCGACAGCGCGGGGAGCTTCAGACCGCTGCGTCCGGTGCGCCGGTAGGGCATGTCCGTGTAACGGTCGGGGTGTGCGGTGTACAACGCGACTCCAGAGGGGTTGACACACTATGTACCGGTGCCCACTCTTCCGCGAGCGGTGTACAGCGGTCCAACAGAAGAATCCGATGGAATTCAGCGGATAGGCTTCTCAATCATGGAACTGCGCCATCTCCAGCACTTCGTCGCCGTGGCCGAGGACCAGCACTTCACCCGGGCGGCGGAGCGGCTGATGGTGTCCCAGTCGGGCCTGTCCGCGTCGATCCGGGCGCTGGAGCGGGAGCTGAGGGCGCCGCTGTTCGTGCGGACCACCCGCCGGGTGACGCTGACCGAGGCGGGCCGCGCGCTCCTCGCCGAGG
Source organism: Streptomyces sp. NPDC054834 (assembly GCF_053611185.1). Classification (NCBI taxonomy): domain Bacteria; kingdom Bacillati; phylum Actinomycetota; class Actinomycetes; order Kitasatosporales; family Streptomycetaceae; genus Streptomyces; species Streptomyces sp. NPDC054834. The sequence goes on from NZ_JBSGZV010000021.1 coordinate 90,033, forward strand.
CGGAGCGGATCCTGGCGCAGGTCAGGGCCGCGCACGAGGCGGTGGCCGCGGTGCAGGGGGTGCTGCGCGGGACACTGGCGCTGGGCACCGAGCAGTGCATCGCCGGGGTGCATGTGGCGGGACTGCTGGCCGCGTTCCGGCGGCGGCACCCGGACGTGGAGATCCGGCTGCGGCAGGCGGGCTCGGGCGCGCTGGCGGAGGAGGTGGCGGCCGGGCGGCTGGACCTCGCCTTCGCCTACCGCACGCAGGCGGACAGCGACCAGCTGCGGTCGGTGTCGCTGACGAGCGAGCCGATGACCGTGCTGTGCCATCCCAGCCACCGCCTCGCGACGGCCGGGCCGGCGCTGACACCGCACGACGTCGGCGGCGAGGTCTTCGTCGACTTCCACCCCGACTGGGGTCCGCGCCGCACCACGGATGCGGCCTTCGCCGCCGCGGGCGTGCGGCGCACGGTCGCCCTGGAGGTCAACGACGTGCACGGCCTGCTGGACCTGGTCGACGAGAACCTCGGGATCGCCGTCGTGCCCCGGCACTTCCGCCACAAGCGGCCGCGGCTCACCGCACTGCCTCTGAAGGGCACGGGCGAGGCGGAGTACGAGACCGTCGCCCTGCTGCCGCCGGAGCAGGCCACCGGCCCCGCGGCCCGCGCACTGGTCGCGCTCCTCGAAACAGGGGGCCTGGCACCACCCCTGGACGGTCCCCAGGCCCCCTGACCCCGGCCGCCCGCCGCCGCAGACTCGTGAGCGTCACACCGACGACGTTCAGGAGTGGGAGAGATGGCGGAACACACACGCCGGACCGTGCTGCGCTCAGCAGCCTCGATCGCGGCCACGAGCGCGCTCCTCGGGACGGCCGGGCACCAGGCGGCGGCCCGGCCCGCCCAGCACATGACGGGAGGCCGGTATCCCTTCCTCGAGGGTGCGTTCACACCCGTCACCGAGGAACTGACCGCCTACGACCTGCCGGTGACGGGCCGCGTCCCGCGCGAGCTGAACGGCCGCTTCCTGCGCAACGGCCCCAACGTCCTCGGCCTGGAGGATCCCCGCGCCCACCACTGGATGCTCGGCGAGGGCATGGTGCACGGGGTCCGGCTGCGCGACGGCAAGGCCGAGTGGTACCGCAACCGCTGGGTGCGGTCCTCGCAGGTGGCGAAGAAGCTGGGTGAGCCCTACCCGGGCCCGGTGCCGCCGGACGACTTCCCCTGCAACACGCACGTGATCCCGTACCGGGGCCGGATCCTCACGCTACAGGAGAGCGGTCCGCTGCCCTACGAGCTCGACGGCGAGCTGAACACCGTGGGCACCTACGACTTCCGGGGCACCCTGGAGGGCGCGTTCACCGCCCACACCAAGTACGACGCGCACGCCGGGGAGCTCCACGCGATCGCCTACTACCCGGCCTGGGACCACGTCCGGCACCTGGTGGTGGACCCGGCCGGCAAGGTCGCCCGGACCACACGGATACCGGTGGCGGACGCGCCGATGATGCACGACTTCGCGCTCACCGAGCGGCACGTCGTCGTCTTCGACATCCCGGTCACCTTCGACCCGGCGGCCGCCGGACGTGGCGCCCCGGCGCCCTACGTCTGGAACCGCGAGCACCCCACCCGCGTGGGCGTCATGCGGCGGACCGGCGGTCCGGTGCGCTGGTTCGGGATCGAACCGGTCTTCTACTCGCACACCCTCAACGCCTACGACGAGGGTTCGTCCGTGGTGGTGGACCTGACGACCTATCCGGCACCCTTCCAGGTGGCCGGGCACGGCACGGACGGCCCGTCAGCGGTGGGCACGGCGAAACTCGAACGCTGGACGATCGACCTGCGGGACGGGCGGGTGCGGCAGCGGGTCCTGGACGACCGGCCGCAGGAATTCCCGCGCGTCAACGAGGCGTTGGTCTCCCGGCGGCACCGCTACGGCTACTCCGCCGCGGCCGCGGACATGTCGCTCGCGTACCTGACGTCCGACGGCAACCCGCCCGACCGCGCCTTCTCCAACGCGCTCATCAAGCACGACCTGCTGCGGGGCCGCACGCAGGTGCACCGGTTGCCGAGGAACGCGGCGGCGGGTGAGGCGGTGTTCGTGCCGGGGGACGCCGCGGACCCGGGGGCCGCGGAGGACGACGGGTACGCGCTCGCGTACGTCCACAACCCGGACCGCGGGGCGGCCGACCTGGTCGTCGTCGCGGCACAGGACTTCACGGGTGAACCGGTCGCCCGGATCCATCTGCCGGGACGGGTACCGCTGGGCTTCCACGGGAGCTGGATTCCGGACGCATGACGGCACTCGATGCGCGATGGTGGACCTATGCACGCAAGGGACATCCTCATCGACGGCTTCGGCCGCATCCAAGAAGAAGTCCATGCCGTCCTCGACGGGCTCGGGCCGGACGAACTCCACGCCCGCCCGGCCCCCGACGCCAACTCCGTCGCCTGGCTGGTCTGGCATCTCACCCGGGTCCAGGACGACCATGTCGCCGACGCCTTCGACCTGGACCAGGTGTGGCTGTCACAGGGCTGGGACAAGCGCCTCGGGCTCGATCTGCCGCGCCACGACACGGGCTACGGGCACAGCCCCGCCAAGGTCGCCAAGGTACGGGTCGACTCGGCGGACCTGCTGACCGGGTACTACGACGCCGTGCACGAGCAGACGCTCGGCGTGCTGCGGGACCTGCCCGCCAAGGACCTCGAGCGCATCGTGGACGAACGCTGGGATCCCCCGGTCAGCCTGGGCGTACGGCTGGTCAGCGTCCTGTCCGACGATCTTCAGCACATCGGACAGGCCGCCTACGTGCGGGGGCTCCTTCAGAGCACGGACTCGTAGCCGGGCAGGACCACGTCCTCGATGAGGGCCTTGCGCTCGTCGAACGGGATGAACGCGCTCTTGAGGGCGTTCACCGTGACCGTGCGCAGGTCCTCGACCGTCCAGCCCGCCTCCTCGACCAGCAGGGACATCTCGCGGGTCATCGTCGTACCGGAGACCAGCCGGTTGTCGGTGTTGAGGGTGACCCGGAAGCCCAGGTCCTTCAGGGCGGTGATGGGGTGCTCGGCGATCGAGGTGGCGCAGCCCGTCTGGAGGTTGGAGGTGGGGCACATCTCCAGGGCGATGCGGCGGTCGCGCACCCAGCCGGCCAGCCGGCCGAGCTTGCCGTCGACGATGTCCTCGGTGATGCGCACACCGTGGCCGATGCGCTGGGCGCCGCACACCTGGAGGGCCTGGTGGATGCTGGGCAGGCCGTACGCCTCGCCGGCGTGGATGGTGAACGGCACGCTCTCCCGGCGCAGGTGCTCGAAGGCGGCCAGGTGGTCGGCGGCCGGGAAGCCGTCCTCGGCGCCGGCGATGTCGAAGCCGACGACGCCGGCGTCCCGGTAGGCGACGGCCAGGTCAGCGGCCTCGCGGACGCGGTCGAACATCCGCATGCCGCACAGCAGGGTGCCGACGCGGACGGGGGTACCGGCGGCGGCCGCCTTGGCCATGCCGGCGGCGAGGCCCTCCTGGACGGTCTCCACGACCTCGTTCAGCGTCAGCCCGCCCCTGGTGTTCAGCTCGGGGGCGTAGCGCACCTCGGCGTAGACGACGCCGTCGGCGGCGAGGTCCAGGACGTACTCCTCGGCGACACGCAGCAGGCCCTCGCGGTTCTGCATGACGGCGAGGGTGTGTTCGAAGGTGGCTATGTAGCGGACCAGGTCGCCGGAGTTGGCGGCCTCGAAGTACCAGGCGGCCAGCTCGTCGGGGTCGGTGGTGGGCAGGGTGTGGCCGACCGCCGCCGCGAGCTCGACGACGGTGGCGGGGCGCAGGCCGCCGTCGAGGTGGTCGTGCAGGACGGCCTTGGGCAGGCGGCGGATCACTTCGGCGTCTACGCGCGTAGCAGTCATGGCGGGTCTTTCCTTGAGCGGGCGGTTCGAAGCGGCGGCAGGGGCGTGCGGAGGCAGGGGCGTGCTACGGGCGGAGGCTCAGCCGGCGGGCTGGAGCAGGTCCCAGCGGTTGCCGTACAGGTCCTGGAAGACGGCGACCGTGCCGTACGGCTCGTGGCGCGGCTGCTCCAGGAAGGTCACGCCGGCGGCGGCCATCCGGGCGTGGTCGCGGGCGAAGTCGTCCGTGTGCAGGAAGAACCCGACCCGCCCGCCGGTCTGGTCGCCGACCCGGGCCTGCTGGGCGTCGCCCTTTGCGCGGGCCAGCAGCAGACCGGTTCCGGCCTCTTCGGGCCCGGGCTCCACGACGACCCAGCGGGAGCCGTCGGGGCGTGGCTCGTCCGCGGCGAGCCGGAAGCCGAGGGCCTCGGTGTAGAAGCGGATCGCCTCGTCGTAGTCGTCGACGACGAGGGTGACCAGGGCGACGCGTCTCATCGGGGCCTTTCGCGAAGGTGCCGGACGGGTGCCGGACGGAGGTCCGGACGGTGTGGCTGACGGGTGAGGTTATACGTAAAACCTGACGGGCGCCAGTCCGGCACCGCGGGGCTCCGGCGGGCGGGCGGTGAGCCCGCGCTCAGTCATGCTCCTCGCCCTGGGCGACCTCCACCCGGTGGTGGAAGTCGATCATCCCGGTCGCGGACGCGGCGAAGGAGAGACCGGCGCAGGCGACGAGCACGAAGGCGATCCAGGAGGGAGCGGCGGCGCGGCGCGGGGCGGCCAGGAGGGCCTGCACGCGCTGGGGGACGGGCCCGGTCGTCACGGCGGGGGCGAAGTCCGGGCGTTCACCGCGGGCGGCCTGGCCCACCAGGGCGGCCCGGGCGATGGCGCGGGCGGTCAGGCGCCGGTCGCCGACGGCATCGGCCGCTGCCTCGTCGGCGGCGCGCTCGGCGGCGAGCCGGATGGTCTCGCGGACAGGGCGCAGCGCGGGGTGACAGTGGGCGACGAGTTCGGCGGCGGCGAGGAAGTAGTGGTGGCCGCCCTGGTTGTGGGCCCGCTCGTGGGCGAAGAGTGCCTCCCGCTCGGCGGCGTCCAGACTGCGCAGCATCCCGGTGGTGACGACGATCCGGTGTGGGCGCCCGGGCAGCGCGTACGCGTCCGGGCGCGGCGAGTCGACCACGCACAGGTCGCCCGCGGCGGGCCCGCGCCCGGCCTCGGAGCGGGCCGCGCGGAAGGCGCGGGTCTGGCGCAGCACCGAGCGCGCGAGGGTCCAGGCGCACACGGCGAGCACGCCGACGGAGGTCGCGGCCGCCGGGACCACGAAGAGGTCGGAGGCGGTGCGCAGGGGGTGGACGAGTTCGCCGAGCGTGGCGAAGACGGACACCTTGAGCAGGCCGATGAGCACGAAGGCGCCGAGCGCGGCGAGCGAGCAGCCCGCGCACACGACCGCCGAGACGGTGATCAGCCACAGCGCGGCACCGGGCGCCAGCCGGTCGACGGTCCGCCGGGCGAGTGCGGGCAGGGCGAACGTCAGCACGAGCGGCAGGAGCAGCAGGACGGTCATCGCTCTGCGGGGGGTTCGAGCAGGTCGCGCAGGATCCGCTCGTCGTCGGGGCTGAGCTGGGCGACGAAACGGGCGAGCACGGTCTCGCGGTCGCTGTCGCGGTCGAGTTCGGTGTGCATCCGGCGGGCGGTGAGGCCCTGGGCGTCCTGGACCGGGAAGTAGGCGTACCCGCGGCCCTGCCGCCGCCGGTCGACGACCCCTTTCTCGTGCAGCCGGGACAGGATCGTGGTCACCGTGGTGCGCGCCAGGCCGGCACCGAGGCTGAGCTGCACCTGACCGGGCGTCTGGGGCGCACCGGCGGCCCAGAGGGCAGCCATGACGCTCGCTTCCAGCTCGCCGGCCGGACGACGTTCGTCCTTCGCGTCGGTCATGGAAAGGTTCCTCACCCCGTATCCGTCCGCAGATGAGCGGCTCATCTGCACGCATCGCGCCACGCACGCACGATGCCGTTTCCATTGTGACTGCACCCACGTGGTCCGTGTCGGCGGTGTACGCGCGGGCGGTGCATTCGAAGTCGGCTTGGGTGACGCGGTTCCCCCTGGCGACGTGCCCGCATGCGGGGCAGGTGCGGGAGGTGTTGCGGGAGCCCACTGGAATCACGCGGCGAGCGGCACTTTCAGCCCTCTGCGCCAGGATTCCGAGGATCAGCCCCCAACGCGCGTCGAGGATGCTGCGGTTCAGCCCGGCCTCCGCGGCGGCACCGTTCGGCAGGAAGCTGTCGGGCTGCCCCGGGGTGTATAGCGCATCAGACTGTGCCGCTCCACCGCTCCCCCGTTGTCCGCCGCGCCGAGGCCGGTCACGGCGCCCTGGACGTAGTACACGCCGACGGCCGGGACCGCGGTGGCGGCGTGGGACGGGGGTGCGACGACCGCGGCGGCACGCGCGACGGCGGTGGCGAGCAGGGCGTGGGGGTGCGCATGCGGTGCTCTTCCTGACTGACGGGTTGAAGGTCAGGTGCATGACACTAGGCAACGCGGTTTCACGTCAGCGGTTCCGCTCGCACGACCCGATGAGCCGGGCCCGGCCGCCGGTGCTGCCGGACCCACGGGCATCACGGGGTCAGTGCAGCGGCTTTGACAGCACGGCCTTGCGGTGGCTGAACGTCTCGATCGACCAGCGGCCGTGGTAGCTGCCCATACCGCTCTCCCCCACCCCGCCGAACGGCAGGTCGGAGACGGTGAGATGGGCGAGCGGCAGGCCGTACCCGAGGCCGCCGGAGGAGGTCTCGGCGGCGATCCGCTCCCTGGTCCCGTCGGACTCGGTGAACACGTACAGCGCGAGGGGCTTGTCGCGGTCGTTGACGAAGTCGATCGCCTCGTCGAGGCCGGGCACCGTGATGATCGGCAGGACGGGACCGAAGATCTCCTCCTGCATGACGGGGGACTTCGGGTCGACGTCGGCCAGCACGGTCGGCGCGATGTACTTCGCCGCACGGTCGCCGGTGCCGCCCACGATCGCCCGGCCGGAGTCGAGCAGGCCGCTGAGCCGGTCGAAATGGCGCTCGTTGACGATCCGGCCGTACTCGGGCGAGGCCGCGGGGTCGGTGCCGTACAGCGCCTGCACGGCCCGGACGAGCGCGGGTTCGAGGGCGGCGGCGGTCTCCGGGTCGGTGAGGACGTAGTCGGGGGCCACGCAGGTCTGGCCCGCGTTGAGGAACTTGCCGCGCGCCAGCCGGTCGGCGACCACGTCGAGGTCGGTCCCGCGGTCGACGAACGCCGGTGACTTGCCGCCGAGTTCGAGGGTGACGGGGGTGAGGTGCTCGGCGGCCGCGCGCATGACGATGCGGCCGACGGTGCCGTTGCCGGTGTAGAAGACGTGGTCGAAGCGCTCGGCCAGCAGGGCCGTGGTCTCCGGGACACCACCCTCGACGACGGCGACCGCGTCGGTGTCCAGGTACGCCGGGATCAGCCGGGCCAGCGCGGCCGCGGTGGCCGGGGCCAGTTCGCTGGGCTTTGCCACCACCGCGTTCCCCGCGGCCAGCGCGCCGACCACCGGGGCGAGCAGGAGCTGCGCCGGGTAGTTCCAGGGGGCGATGACGAGGACGACGCCGAGCGGGTCGTACTGGGTCCAGGCCGTCGCGTCGGCGCCGAGGTGCGCCGGGACGGGGGCGGGCTCGGGGCGCAGCCACTCGGCGAGGTGGTCGAGGGTGTGGTCGATCTCGCGGACCGTGAAGTCGATCTCCGTACGGTAGGCCTCGGTGGCGCTCTTGCCCAGGTCGGCGTGGAGGGCGGCGGCGAGCGCGTCGCCGTTCTCCGTGAGCATCGCGCGCAGGCGGCCCAGCTGGCCGGTGCGCCACTCGACGGGCTTGGTGCGGCCGGTGCGGAAGGTGGCGCGCAGCCGGGCCACGACGTCGGCGGGCTGCTCGGGGGTGGAGTGGTTCACGGTGTGCCTCGCTGGTGGGTGCACGGACCTTGCGGCCCGAGAGTACGACCCCGAAGGATCAGATGTAAATACCAACCTTTCAGGTACCAAAATAAATCCCGGGACCGGGTCCGGCTCACTTCGCGCCCGCGAGCTCCTGCCGGCGCCGTTCGAGATGCGCCCGCTCCGCAGGGCTCGTGGCGAGCTCCACGGCCGTCTCGTACTCCCGTACCGCCTCGGTGTGCCGGCCCAGTCGGCGCAGCAGTTCGGCGCGGACGGCGTGGCGGACGTGGTAGCCCGGGAGATCGAGCGCGTCGACCAGGCCGAGCGCCTGCGCCGGGCCCTCGACCTCGGCCACGGCGACCGCACGGTTCAGGGCGACCACGGGACTCGGGGCGACGGCCGTCAGCTGGTCGTACAGCCGCAGGATCTGCCCCCAGTCGGTCGCCGGTGCCGTCGGCGCGTCGCTGTGCACGGCGTTGATCGCGGCCTGGATCTGGTACGGCCCCGGCCGGTTCCGGCGCAGGCAGCGGCGGACCAGGTCCTGGCCCTCGGCGATCAGGGCGCGGTCCCAGCGGGCGCGGTCCTGCTCGGGCAGCGGTACGAGGGCGCCGTCCTCGTCCTGCCGGGCGGGCCGCCGCGCCTCGACGAGCAGCATCAGCGCGAGCAGGCCGGTGACCTCGGGCTCGTCCGGCATCAGCTCCGCGAGCAGACGGCCCAGCCGGACGGCTTCGGAACACAGCTCGGGCGCGCCGGTGTACCCCTCGTTGAAGATCAGGTAGAGGACGGCCAGCACGCCGCCGAGCCGGTCGGGCAGGTCCGCGTCCCGGGGCACGCGGTACGGGATGCCCGCGTCCCGGATCTTCGCCTTCGCCCGGACGAGCCGCTGGGCCAGGGTCGGCTCCGGCACCAGGAACGCGCGGGCGATCTGCGCGGTGCTCAGCCCGCCGAGCAGGCGCAGGGTGAGGGCGACCCGGGCCTGCGGGGCGAGGGCGGGATGGCAGCAGGTGAAGATCAGGCGGAGCCGGTCGTCGCGCACGGGGCCCTCCTCGGCCGGTGCGTCGGGCGCGTACAGCCGGGCGGCCTCGGCCTGCCGGGCGTCCCGGCCGGCCTCGCGGCGCAGCCGGTCGACCGCGCGGTTGCGGGCGGTGGTGATGATCCAGCCGGCCGGGCTCGGCGGCACCCCGGTCTCCGGCCACTTCCGCACGGCGGTGGTGAAGGCGTCCTGGACCGCCTCCTCGGCGAGGTCGATGTCGCCGAGGAGGCGGACGAGGACGGAGACCGCGCGCCCGTACTCGCTACGGAAGACGGCCTCGACGTCCGGGGCGTCCGGCATCAGTGCTGGTCCACGAAGGGCCGCACCTCGATGGGGAGGGTGGTGGCCAGGGCCGCCTTGCGGCCCCACTCCAGGGCCGCGTCCAGGTCGGGGGCCTGGATCAGGCACAGCCCGCCCAGGTACTCCTTGCCCTCGGCGTACGGCCCGTCGGTGATGAGCACGTCGCCGTCCTTGGGCCGCAGCACGGTGGCCGTCTCCGGGCCGTGCAGTCCGCCGGCGAAGACCCAGACCCCGGCCTCGCGCAGCTCGTCGTTGTAGGCCTTGACGTTGCGCATGATCTCTGCGAGCGCGTCCGGCTCGGGCGGCTGTGCGCCGGCCGGCTGGACCACGCTGAGCAGGTAGTGCTTCATGATGTCCTCCTTACGTCACCGGGGTCCTCCCGGTGGGGGTTGTCCCACCTCCTACACGAACGGCACACCCCCGGATCGACATCTCGGCCGGCGGGATCGGGAGAATTCTTCGTATGACCATCGCAGCACACCCTCTCGTCGTCCGTGCCCGCCGGCTCGCGGACGAGCTGCTCGCCCCGAACGCCGAGCGCGTCGACCAGACAGAGGTCCCCTCGAGTCACATCGAGGCGGTCAAGCGGTCCGGGCTGCTCGGGGTGAGCGCGCCGGTGTCGTACGGCGGCTCGGCGGCACCGGCCTCGGTGGCGCGGAAGACGGCCGAGATCCTTGCGGGGGCCTGCTGCTCGACGTGGTTCGTGCAGACGCAGCACCACACGCCGGTGCAGATCCTGGCCAAGGGCGAAACGCCCGTCCGGGAGCGGCTGCTGGGCCCGCTGTCACGCGGCGAACTCATGTCAGGGGTGGCGTACGCGCACCTGCGGTCCCATCCGCGCACTCCGGTCCGGGTCACCCGGGACCGGGGCGGCCGGCGCTTCGACGGCACCGTCCCCTGGTACACCGGCTGGGGTCTCAACGACGTGCTGCTGCTGGCCGGGTTCACCGACTCCGACGAGGCGGTCTTCGCCTTCACCGAGGCCCGCGACCAGCCCGGCCTGCGGGCGTCGCGGCCCGTGCGCCTGGCGGCCCTCACTGCCGCCCGAACGGTGTCGCTGGAGCTGGACGGCCTGTGGCTGCCCGAGGAGGCGGTGGCTCTCCGGATGCCGTACGAGCGCTGGGCGGTGACCGACCGCGACCGGACGGTGAACGCCTCCCCCGCGGTGTTCGGCGTCGCGGAGGCGGCCCTGGCCCTGCTGGACGAGGAGACGGCCGCCCCGCTCCGCGCCCGCCTGGACGAGGTCCGCCGCCGGGCCTACGCCCTGGCCGACGATCCGGCGGCGGCCGAGCACCCAGCGGAGCGGCTGGCGCTGCGGACACAGTCGTACGAGGTCATGAGGACGGCCACCACCGCGGCGGTGGTGGCCGGCGGCGGCCGGGCGACGACCTTGGACAGCAAGGCCCAACGCCTGGCCCGGGAGGGCCTGTTCCTGCTGGTGCAGGGGCAGACGGCGCAGTCCCGCCGTGCTCATCTCGACGCCCTGACCGGGCGCGGGTCTCAGCTCGCGAACGGCACCTGAGCCGCCGGGGCGGTGTCCTGCCGGAACGGATGCCGCCACACCCCTCGCGCGGCGAGCCTCGGGAGCACGCCCTCGCCGAACCAGTACGCCTCCTCCAGATGCGGATACCCGGACAGCACGAACTCCTCGATGCCGAGGGCGGCGTACTCCTCGATCCGGTCGGCGACCTCGTCGTAGCTGCCGACCAGGGCCGTCCCCGCCCCGCCCCGGACCAGTCCGATCCCGGCCCACAGGTTGGGGTGGATCTCCAGCCCGTCCCGGCCGCCGCCGTGCAGGGCGAGCATCCGCCGCTGCCCCTCGGACTCGCTGCGGGCCAGCCCGGCCTGGACGGAGCTGACGGTCTCGGGGTCGAAGCCGTCGAGGAGCCGGTTCGCCTCGGCCCAGGCCTGCTCGGCGGTGTCACGGGTGATGACGTGCAGCCGGATCCCGAACCGCAGCGTCCGCCCCTCCTTCGCGGCCAGCCCCCTGACCCAGGCGATCTTCTCGGCGACCTGCGCGGGCGGCTCGCCCCAGGTCAGGTACACGTCGACGTGCCGGGCCGCGATCTGACCCGCGATCGGCGAGGACCCGCCGAAGTACACCTCGGGGACCGGGTCCGGCACCCGGGCCAGTCTCGCGTCCTCGACCTGGAGGTGCTCGCCGTGCAGGTCGACGGTCTTGCCGTCCCACAACTCCCGTACGATCTCAAGGAATTCGCCGGTACGACGGTAGCGGTCGTCCTTGTCCAGGAAGTCGCCGTAGGCGCGCTGCTCGTGGCTCTCCCCGCCGGTGACCACGTTGAGCAGGAGCTGCCCGCCGGACTGCCGCTGGAAGGTGGCGGCCATCTGCGCGGCGAGCGTGGGTGACACGAAGCCGGGCCGGAAGGCGACGAGGAACTTCAGCCGCTCGGTGTTCTGGCTGACCATCGCGGTGGTCAGCCAGGCGTCCTCGCACCAGGCCCCGGTCGGGGTGAGCGCGCCGACGAAGCCGAGGTCCTCGGCGGCGCGGGCGATCTGGCTCAGGTAGCCGACCGTCGGCGGCCGGTCCCGTCCGGAGACGGTGGCCGGGGTGCCGTGGCCGCCGCCGACGACGTGGCGGCTGTCGCCGTTGGTGGGCAGGAACCAGTGGAAGGTGAGGGACACGTGGGGTCTCCGATCGCGAGTGTCCGTGGTCCGGCTGTCGGGCTGTCCGGCGCTGTCAGAGGAGGCCGTGGCGGGGCGGGCGGGTGCCGCTGAGCACGTACCGGCCGATGTGCTGGATCTTCCAGCGCGTCGGGTCGTGCAGCGTGTGGGTGCGGGCGTCCCGCCAGTGCCGGTGCAGATTGAGGGAGTCGAGCGCCGACCGGGTGCCGGACACCTCGAACAGGGCGCTCGCCACCTCCACCGCGGCCTGTGCCGCCCGCACCTTGGCCGCGGCGACGGCGATGGAGGCCTCGGCCGCCGAGTCGTCGGTGAGGCCGGTGCGGGCCGCGTCCACGGTCCGGGCCGCCTCACGCAGCAGTGCCTGCGCGGTCCGTACCTCCAGGGCGAGTTCACCGAAGCGCTGGATCAGCAGTGGGTCCTCGGCGGCCGTGTCGAAGCCGCTCTCGAACCAGGGCCGGCTCTTCGTCCGGACGAACGCGGCGGCCTCCTCCAGTGCTCCCCCGGCGATCCCGGTGTCGATGGCCGCGTGCAGCAACTGGGCCACCGCGCCGTGGAGTTGCGGTCCCTGGAAGGTGAGGTGGTGCGCGAGGACCCGGTCGGCGGGTACCTGGACGCCGTCCAGGCGGACGGTGCCGCTGGCCGTGGTGCGCTGGCCCATGCCGTCCCAGTCGTCGACGACCGTGACACCGGGCGCGTCCCGGGGGACGTACGCCACATGCAGGTCGTCGTTCTCGGCCCGGGCCAGCACCGGGATCCAGTGGGCGAAGAGGGCGCCGGTGGAGTAGTGCTTGACGCCGGTCAGGAGGTAGGAGCCGTCGGCCTGGGGCTCCAGGCGGGTGCGGATGTCCTGGACGTGCCTGGTGCCCGCCTCGGACTGGGCGTTGCCGAAGCGGCTGCCCGCGAGGAGCTCGCCGAAGAAGAACTTCCGCTGCTGCTCGCTGCCCTGGCGGCGGATGACGTTGACGTACGCGAAGTGGCTCTGCGGGATCTGGGCGAGGCTGCCGTCGGCGGAGCCGAGCAGCCGGAAGATCTCCGCCAGCGTCTGGGCGCTCACATCCGCGCCGCCGTGCTCGGCGGGCACCGTGACCGCGAGCAGACCCGAGGCGGACAGCCGGTCCAGCTCGGCTCGGGGCAGCCGGCGTTCCGCGTCCCGTCCGGCCGCGCCCGCCCGGAATTCCTCGGCCAGGGCCGCCGCGACGGCGAGGGCCTCGGCGTCGTCGGCGATGACGTGTGCGGTCATGACGCTCAGCTCGCCGCGGCCAGCAGCGGGGTGCGGCCCAGCGCGGCCGAGAACTGGTCGAGCACCTGGCCGAGGGCTTCGGCGGTGGCCGGGCTGACGGTCAGGCCGCCGTCCTCGTGCACCGTGATGTCCTTGTCGAGGGTGAACCAGCCCTGGACGATGTGTCCCCGCGAAGCGGCCGCCCGAGAGGTGGTCGGCTGTGGCGCCGAGCTTGGCGAGGACGCCGGGGTGCCACAGTCCGGGGTGCACGGCCGCGATGACCTTCGGGCGCTGGGTGGCGAGCAGCAGGGCGAGGCTGAAGCTGGTCGACTCGTGCTGGTACTCGGCGCCGTAGCCGGCCATGTAACGGACCTGGCTGAGGGCGTACTCGAAGCCGTTGTTCTCGGCGAGGACGGCGAGTTCGCGGTTGTAGTCGTACCCCCAGTCGGTGCGCTGCTCGATCCTGCTGGTGACCAGTCCTCCGCTGACGTTGGGGACCCAGTACGCGAATTTCACGGGCGCTGCGGACATGCGGAACTCCTGTTGCGGTGTGCTCGGTTTTCGGGCACGCCGAATTCCGGGGACGCGAAAAGGCGACCCTGAAGACGGGAATTCAGGCGGTGAAGAGCAGTGCGGGGCGGCGGATCGGGACGAGTGTCAGGCCGCGGCGCGACAGGAGGCACTGGAGACGCGCGCGAGGTCGACGTGGCGTCGCCGCGTGAGGTCCAGTCGCATCTTCATGCTGTCGATCGTGGCAGTCGCCGATGACGGCAGTCAAGGAAAACCCGACCGTTCTCGTATCGCGGACCATTGAATTTCACGAAGGTGTGACAGGGAAACCCTTGAACGCTCCCCGGAAACGGCCGCATTGTGCAGTCGTGCGGATAGAACAGCTGGAATACATCGCGGCCGTCACCCGGCTCGGCTCGCTACGCCGGGCCGCCGAGGATCTGCGTTTGTCGCAGCCCGCGTTGAGCGAGACCGTGCGCAATCTCGAACGGGAGCTCGGAGTCGATCTGCTGGAGCGCAAGCGGTCCGGCGCCACGATGAGCGCGGAGGGCCGCGAACTGCTGCCGCACATCGTCGGCGTACTGGAGGCGGTGGACCGGCTGCGGTCGGCCGCGGGCGAGCAGCACCGGGTCAGCCGGATGGTGCGGGTGGGCACGGTCAACGCGGCGACCGTGCCGCTGCTCATCCCGGTCGTCCGGGACTTCCGGGCCGCGCATCCCGTCACCCAGGTGGAGGTGGTGGGCGCCCAGCAGGCGGAGATCCACCGGGCACTGACCGAGGGCGGCTTCGACCTCGGTCTGGTGAACCATCTGGACGGGGACGACGTGCCGGCGGGTTTTGAGTCGACCGAGCTGCTGCGCGGTCGTCCGGTGGTGTGCGTGCGTCCCGACAGCCCGCTGGCGTCCCTGTCGGTGGTCTCGGCCGAGGATCTGCTCGGCGTGCCCCTGATCGCCATGCGCGCCGGGTATGTGATGCACCGTTACGTCCACCGGCTGCTGGCCGGGCGCGCGCCGTCCTTCTCGTACTCCACCGACGGCGCCGAGATGGGCAAGCTGATGGTCGCCGAGGGTCTGGGGGCGACGGTGCTGCCCGACTTCAGTGTCGTCGGGGATCCGCTGGAGCGGTGCGGCGCGCTCACCTGCCGGCCGCTCGCCGACGACACCACGCGGGTGCTGCTGATGCTCCAGCGCCGCCGGGCGGAGCCCGTGCCGCAGGCGGCGCGGGACCTGCACGAGGCGTTCGTGCGCCGGGCGCGGGAACTGGCGGACCGCCGGTAGACCGCTGCCGGTCCCGGGTCAGGGCCGTCCGTCGTCGTCCTGCCGCTCGACCACCACGAGGAAGGCGTCAGAGTTCAGGTCCATCACCACGGTGGCGGGTTCGCCCGCGGCGCGGCGCGCCGCCGCGAACTCCTCCGCCGGCCACGATCCGCGCGGAGCCCCCGCAGGAAACCGCTCCAACACCTTCGCGCCCATAGCGGCAGGTCACCTCCAGTATCGACAGGGTTACGAGCTTTCGCCGTGCGTACTACTCCGGCTGCCCGGGATCGGCGTGGACATGACCCGGATCGGGGCTGATGTCCGTGAGCGCGCATCCGAAGGCCCCGCCCGCGTGGAAGGGATCTCAGGGGGCCGACGGGAAGGACGGACGACCGATGAGCGGTGACGAGGCCGGAGCGGGGCCACGCTGTCTGGTGACGGGTGCCACGGGGTACATCGGCGGCAGGCTGGTGCCCGAGCTGCTGGCCGCCGGACACCGGGTGCGCTGCCTGGCCCGCTCCCCCGGCAAGCTGCGGGACCATCCGTGGGCGGGTGACGTGGAGGTGGTCCGGGGAGACGTCACGGACGCCGCCTCGGTCGCCGCGGCGATGCGCGACGTCGACGTCGCCTACTACCTGGTGCACGCGCTGGGCTCGGGCAGGGACTTCGAGCGGACCGACAGCCGGGCGGCGGCGGTCTTCGGGGAAGCGGCCCGGGCCGCGGGCGTCCGGCGCGTGGTCTACCTCGGCGGACTCACCCCGGCGGGCGTGCCGGAGCACGCGCTGTCGCCGCACCTGCGCTCGCGGGCGGAGGTGGGCCGCATCCTGCTGGACTCGGGGGTGCCGACCACCGTCCTGCGCGCCGCGATGATCATCGGGTCGGGTTCCGCCTCCTTCGAGATGCTCCGCTACCTCACCGAGCGCCTCCCGGTGATGGTCACCCCGAGCTGGGTGCGCACCCGCATCCAGCCGGTCGCCGTTCGGGACGTCCTGCGCGCCCTCGTCGGCAGCGCGGGCATGCCGGACGATGTCAGCCGGGCCTTCGATGTCGGCGGGCCGGACGTCCTGACGTACCGGGACATGATGATCCGCTACGCGGCGGTGGCGGGTCTGCCCCGCCGGGTCATCATCCCCGTGCCCGTGCTCACGCCCGGACTGTCGAGTCACTGGGTGGGCCTGGTGACCCCCGTTCCCGCGTCCATCGCGCGGCCGCTCACCGAGTCGCTGCGGCATGAGGTGGTCTGCCGCGAACAGGACATCACCCGGTACGTGCCCGCCCCACCCGGACAGCCGATCGGCTTCGACGAGGCGGTGCGGCTGGCCCTGCGCCGCGTCCGCGAGGCCGATGTCACCACGCGCTGGTCCTCCGCCTCGCTGCCCGGCGCGCCGAGCGATCCGCTGCCCACCGACCCCGACTGGGCGGGCGGCAGCCTGTACGCCGACCACCGCGAGGCGCGGGTGGACGCCCCCGTCGACGCGCTGTGGCGGGTGATCGAGGGCGTCGGCGGTGACAACGGCTGGTACTCCTTCCCGCTCGCCTGGGCCCTGCGCGGATGGCTGGACCGGCTGGTCGGCGGGGTGGGCCTGCGCCGGGGCCGCCGGGACGCGCAGCGGCTGCGCGCGGGCGACTCGCTGGACTTCTGGCGGGTGGAGGAGATCGAGCCGGGCCGGCTGCTGCGGCTGCGGGCCGAGATGCGGCTGCCGGGCCTGGCGTGGCTGGAGATGTACGCCGAGCCGGACGGCACCGGCCGCAGCCGGTACCGGCAGCGCGCCCTGTTCCATCCGCGCGGGCTGCTCGGTCACGCGTACTGGTGGAGCGTGTCGCCCTTCCACGCGGTGGTGTTCGGCGGCATGGCCCGCAACATCGCGCGGGCCGCGGCCGGTAGTCCGCCCACCCGGACGGAGGAACGCGTACCGGTCCGCTGACGCCCGCATCCGGCGGGCCGCCCGGGCCCCGAATCACCTCATCGCCCATATCGTCCACACCGTCTCGTGCGGAGCGCCCCATGAACGTCTCGGTCGTCCTGTTCACCTCCGACCTGCGCCTGCACGACCATCCGCCGCTGCGGGCCGCCCTGGACGGCTCCCGCCAGGTGGTCCCTCTCTTCGTACGCGACCGGGGCGTGGACGCGGCCGGCTTCACCGCGCCCAACCGGCTGGCGTTCCTCGCCGACTGCCTGCGGGATCTGGACGCGGGGCTGCGCCGGCGCGGCGGGCGGCTCGTCGTCCGGTCGGGTGACGTGGTCGCCGAGGTGTGCAAGGTGGTGGCCGAGACCGACGCCGACGAGGTGCACATGGCGGCCGACGTCAGCGCGTACGCGCACCGCCGGGAGGAGCGGCTGCGGCGTGCCCTGGAGGCGGACGGGCGCCGGCTGCACGTGCACGACACGGTGACCACGGCGGTGGTTCCCGGCGCGCTGACCCCGGCCTCCTCGGACCACTTCGCGGTGTTCACTCCGTACTTCCGGCAGTGGTCGCGGCAGCGGCTGCGGGACGCGCTCGGCGCTCCCCGGACGGTGCGCGTGCCGGACGCAGTGGGTTCGGAGGGGATCCCCTCGCGTGCCGCGGTGCCGGGGGTGTCTCAGGGGCTGGCCGCCGGCGGCGAGACGGAGGGCCGAGGGCGGCTCGCGGCCTGGCTGCGCTCGGGCGTCGCCGCGTACGAGGACCGACACGACGAGCTGGCCGGCGACGCGACCTCCCGCCTCTCGCCCCATCTCCACTTCGGCACGCTCTCCGCCGTGGAAATCGTCCACCGGGCCCGCAAGGCGGGCGGCCCCGGCGCAGAGGCCTTCGTACGGCAGCTCGCCTGGCGCGACTTCCACCGCCAGCTCCTGGCCGCCCGGCCGGCCGCCGCCGGCGCCGACTACCGTACGAAGCACGACCGTTGGCGGACCGAACGCACCGCCGGGGACGACATCGAGGCCTGGCGGGAGGGCCGCACCGGCTATCCGGTCGTGGACGCGGCCATGCGCCAGCTGCGCCACGAGGGCTGGATGCACAACCGCGGCCGCCTGCTGACCGCGAGCTTCCTGACCAAGACGCTGTACGTCGACTGGCGTGTGGGAGCCCGGCACTTCCTGCGGTTCCTCGTCGACGGCGACCTCGCCAACAACCAGCTCAACTGGCAGTGGATGGCGGGGACCGGCACGGACACCCGCCCCAACCGCGTGCTCAACCCCGTCACCCAGGCCAGGCGGTACGACCCCGAGGGCGCCTACGTACGGCGGTGGGTGCCGGAACTGGCATCGCTGGAGCCGCCGTTGGTGCACGAGCCGTGGATACTGCGGGGGCCGGAGCGGGCGGCCGTCGACTACCCGGAGCCGATCGTCGACCTGTCCGAGGGGCTGGCCCGCTTCCGGCGGGCACGGGCGCGTGAGTGAGGCCATAGGGCCCTGGGGCCTGTCCGACGATTCCCGCCTGACCCGGGTGCCGTCACCGCGAACCGCCGGGCGGCGCCGCCCCGTACCCGTCGGCCAGCAGGTCGAGGGCCTCCCGGAGCCCCGTCGGACGCGGCATGCCCCGGGTGCGGCGGCCGGCCCAGCCCGGACCGGCCGGCACCACCAGCGGCCGGCGGCGCGCGCCCCTGACTCCCCATTCCGTGGCGGCGACGTCCCGGGCCAGCGGCGGGCTCGCCGTGGCGCGTGCCTGCGCCCACAGGACCACGGCGGCCGGGCCCAGCCGCCGTACCGCCGCCGCCAGTGCCGGGGCGGGCACGGCGGCGCCGAACATCCGGGTGGGGAGCCGTAGTTCACCCAGGGCGGCGTTGAGCGCCTCCAGCGGCAGGGTGTGCTCCTCGCCGGGGACGCAGGCCAGCAGCACGGGACCGGCGGCCGGGGTGTCGGCCGCCGGGAGGGGCGGCGGCGTGTGGCGGCGCAGGGTGGTCGAGACGTGCCAGGACAGCAGGTGCTCCACCTCGACGTAACGGTCGCCCGAGGACGCCCACTTGCGTCCCACGGCGTGCAGGGTCGGCACCATCACCTCCTGCCAGGCGGCGGTGAGCCCGTGCTCCGCCACGGCCGAGGCCAGCCGCGACTCGACGGCCGCGGCGTCGAGGCGCACGGCGGCGCTGGCCAGCCCCCGGCACTCCTGGCGCACCTCGCCCAGCGGCAGGGCCCCGGCCGCCCGTGAGCGCCCGGCGGCGGGAGCCGGTCCCCGGTCGGGAGGCGGCGCGGCGGCCGTGCGGCCGGCGGCGCTCGTGGCCTCTTTCGCCGCGCGGGCGGCCTCGGCGGGCGGTACACCGGCCGAGGTCAGCCGGCACATCGTCTCCAGGACCGCCACGTCCCGGGGCGTCCAGCGGCGGTGCCGGCCGTCGGCGCGCACCGCGGGGCCGAGGCCGTACCGGCGGTCCCAGGAGCGCAGGGTGGTCGGTGACACGCCGAGCCTGCGGGCCAGCGCGCCGGTGGTCACGGCAGCACCGGCGGCCGACTCCTGCTCCGGTTCGCGATCCGCGTCCAAATCGCCCACACGGTGACTATACGACGCAGAATCGATGCGAGTTGAGGCCCTCCCGGCGGGCTCCCACCATGGCGCACAAATGACAGTTCTCTCAGGTCAGGAGCCGTGGTCATGAGCCCGTGCAGTGCCGAGCCGCGCACCGAGCCGCGTACCGAAGAGGATCTGGCACGCAGCCTGATGACGGGCGACGACGCCGGCCTGGCGGCGGTCTACCGCCGCTGGTCGGCGCTGGTCTACACGCTGGCCCGGCGCTCGCTGGGCGATGCCGCGGAGGCGGAGGACGTCACCCAGCAGGTGTTCCTCGGCGTGTGGTGCGGGCGTCGCGGCTACCGGCCCGAACGGGGCCCGCTCGGCGGCTGGATCGTCGGCATCACCCGGCGCAGGATCGCCGACGCCCTGGCGGCGCGGACCCGGCGCGGCGAACTTGTGTCGGCCGCGGCGACGGTCCGCATGGTCGCGGACACCGGGGGCGGACGGCCGGACTCCGCGCTCGACCGCGTCCTCGTCCGGCGGGAACTGGCCCGGCTTCCGGCACCCCAACGACGGGTGCTGGACCTGGCCTTCTACGAGGACCTGACGCAGCCCCAGATCGCGGCGCGCACGGGACTGCCGCTGGGCACGGTCAAGAGCCATGCGCGGCGCGGGCTGCACCGGCTCCGGAACCTCCTCGACGAACCTACACATAAAGAAGAAATAAGAGCAGAATGACCGTAAGCGGCGCTTACCGCATACCGCACTGACGCGGTCAGGCCTGCACAGTCGCAAAGGAGACGAATCATGGCCAACGTCTCACACAGAGGGGACATAACGAGTCACCCCGATGCATCAGAAATGCGGGAGCGCTATGCCCGCATGCTCGGCGGTCGTGATGTGGCGCTCGTGGACGGACCGGTGTTCCTGCTCGGTCTGTACTGCGCCGTGTCGCCCTGGATCCTCCACTACACGACGAGTCAGCCCGCGCTCGCGGCCCACAACCTGATCATGGGCATCGCCATAGGCCTGCTCGCCCTCGGATTCACCACGGCCCCGGCACGGATGTACGGCCTCAGCTGGGCCATGTGCGCCATGGGCGTCTGGATGATCATCGCCCCTTGGATCGTGGGCAGCGCCCCGGACACCGGCGTGATCGTCAACAACGTCGTCATCGGCGCACTGGCCGTGATCCTCGGGATGATGTGCGCCGGTACGGCGGCGAAGAGCGCTCCCATGCCGTGATCGAAGAGCCCCTGGAAGGGAGGACGCGGGACCGGTCCGCGGACGACGGACCGGCCCCGCCGCACGTTCAGCGGCCGGGCACCTCCCACGGCGCCTGCGGCATCGTGGTGCCGGTCTCGAGGAGGGACTTGAGGTTGGACAGGACGGCCGGCCAGCCGTAGGACACGTCGGAGCGCTCCCCTTCGTCGTTGAGGTCCTCGTGGGTGACGGTCAGCCGGACGATGTCCTCGTGCCGCCGGATGTCGTAGGTGACCCGGGAGTACCTGTCCTCCTGCCCCTCGTTCTCGGGCGAGGTCCAGGTGGTGACCAGACGGGTGGGCGGCTCGCTCTCGACGACGGTGCCGACCACGTCGGCGACGCCCGAACCGTCGGTGCGGACGTGTTCCCAGCGGGAACCCCGCTGCCAGTCCGACACGTTGCGGTGCCCCCAGTACGCGGCGGTCAGATCGGCGTCGGTGAGCGCTTCCCAGACCTTCTCCGGGGTGCTCGCGATGTAGGTGACGTACACAAAACTCGGCCTGTCGGTCATGGCTTCCTCGGCTCGTCGCTTCAGGTCGCCGAGCGCGCGCAGGCGCGGGCGCTCGAACTTGTCGATCCACCGCTCCTGGATCTCGTGGAGCGGCACGGGGTTGAGGTAGTGCAGCTTCTCCCGCCCCCGCCGCACGGTGGCGACCAGGTTGGCGGCCTCCAGGACGGCCAGGTGCTGGGTCACGGACTGACGCGCCATGTCGATGCGCGCGCACAGCTCACCCAGCGTCTGCCCGTTCTCCTCGTGCAGCCGGTCGAGGAGGCGTCTGCGCGTGCCGTCGGCCAGCGCCTTGAAGACCTTGTCCATCACGGGGTCGTCGTCTGATCGCACACCCCACGTTATGCAGGCAATTGCCTGCACGTCAAGGGCAGTCGATTACCTGCATATCAGGGTCGGGGCAGGACGGCCGAGGAAGCACGAAGCGCCGGAGTGCCACCGTGGGGCACTCCGGCGCATGTGGGCCGAGGGGGCGCGGTCAGGTACCGGCCCGCTCCGCCTCCGGCGCCGGCACGGTGAGGTACTCCTCGGTGACCTCCTTCTCACCGAAGGGCCACACCTTCTCCCCCCGGGCCCAGATCAGGAAGGCCACGCAGCCGAGGGCGAGCCAGGCCAGGGACCACTCGATGGGGTGACGGCCCGGGGAGTTCTTGTCGGCGTAGCCGTAGATCACGCACCAGCCGGCGAAGGCCAGGACGCTCGGCAGCGGGTAGAGCCACATCCGGTACGGGCGCCGCAGGGTCGGCCGGCGCCTGCGCAGTACGCTCAGCGCCACGATCTGGGCCAGCGCCTGCACGATCACCATCACCGTGGTGAGGAGCTGGATCAGGGTCGCCAGGTCGGTGTGGCGGCCGATCAGGAAGCCGATCGCGGTGATCACGCCCATGGTGGCCAGGCCCAGCATCGGGAAGCGGTGCCGGGGGTGCAGCTTGCCGTACGGACGGAAGAACACCCGGTCGCGGGCGGCGTCGTAGGACACCCGCGAGCCGCCGAGGAGGCCGGTGAACACCGAGGCGAAGGCCGTGATCAGGATCAGGACCGTCACCGTGTCGGCGGCCCCCTTGCCCCAGGTCTCCTCCAGCACCGCCGACGCCACCGAGGTGGAGGCGATGTCGTGCGGGTCGGTCATCCGGTGCCAGTCGATCACCCCGAGCGTGCCGATCTGGAGGAGCAGGTAGATCGCCATGATGCCGAGGATCGAGAAGAGGATGGACCGCGGCAGGACGCGGCCGGGGTCCTTGATCTCGGCGCCCATGTAGGCGGTGGTGTTGTAGCCGAGGTAGTCGTAGATGCCGATGGTCAGACCGGCGGCGAAACCGAGCCAGAAGTGGTTGCTCGTCAGGTCGAAGGCGTGGGCGGGGTACGTGAAGGCCAAGTGCGGGCTGAAGTCGGTGGCCGCCGCGACGATCACCAGGAGCACCGAGGCGATCATCACGGCCCACATCACGGCGGTGATCCGGGCGATGTGCTCGATGCCCCGCCACAGCAGGATCACCACCAGGGCGATGACGCCCAGGCCGACCAGGTCGCCCTGGGCCTGTGTCAGGTCCGGGGCCAGGTAGTCCAGGTACTGGACGAAGCCGACCACACCCGTGGACATGATCAGCGGGATGAAGAGCATCGCCGTCCAGACGAACAGGAACGCCATCAGCCGGCCGGTGCGGTACTGGAAGGCCTGGCGGAGGTAGACGTAACTGCCGCCGGAGCCGGGCATCGATGCCCCGAGCTCGGCCCAGACGAGACCGTCGCACAGGGCCAGCACCGCGCCCGCGACGAACCCGATGACCGCCTGGGGGCCGCCGAACGCGGCGACCATCAGCGGGATCGTCACGAACGGACCGATCCCGCACATCTGGCTCATGTTGATGGCGGTGGCCTGGAACAGGCCGACGCGACGGACGAAGCCACCCGTGGGTGGCGGACTACCGGGACTACCGGACATAAGGACTCCTGACGCGCGGCAGGCAGAGGGCTCGCCCGGCGGGGCCGAGTGACCGAGTGGCCGATATAGTTAAGTAGATTTACTAGAGCGTCAAGTATGCGCCGGGAATGCATGAGAATGGTCGGATGCCCGCCAGCGACGCCGTAGAGCAACCGGATCAGCCCTGGAACCGGCAGCGCCTGCGCAGCACCAACGAGCGGCTGCTGCTGGACCGGCTGCGGACCCTCGGCGCCGCCTCTCGCGCTCAACTGGCCCGCGAGACGGGGCTGTCCAAGCCGACCGTCTCCAGCGCGCTGGCCGCTCTGGAGGCCGCCGGACTGGTCCGCGAGGTCGGCACGCATGCCCCCGAGCGCGGCCGGACGGCGGTCCTGTACTCCCCCGACCCGGCCGCCGGGTACGCGCTCGGCGTGGACGTGGGCCGCGGCTGGCTGCGGGTGGCCGTCGCCGACCTGGACGGCACGCTGGTCGCCCGCGCCGACGTGCGCAACCGGGCCCGCGGCGCCGACGCCCTTGCCGACCTGGTGATCTCCTCCGCCCGGCAGGTGGTCGCGAGCTCCGGCGTGGACCCCTCCGAGGTGGTGCACGGAGTGGTGGGCACGCCCGGTGTGTATGACGAGAGGCAGCGGCGGGTGCGGTACGCGATGCACCTGCCGGGCTGGGGCCGCGCCGGGCTGCTGGACCGGCTGCGCGAGGAACTGGGCGTGCCGCTGGAGGTGCACAACGACGCCAATCTGGCCGCCCTGGGCGAGTACACCTACGGGGTCGGCGCGGGCAGCAGGCTGTTCGCGTACATCCTGATCGGCACCGGGCTCGGCATGGGGGTCGTCAGCGAGGGACGGCTGTTCACGGGGGCGCACGGGCTGGCCGGGGAGATCGGGTTCCTGCCGTGGCCGGGGCAGCAGAAGCCGGAGCGGCTGGAGGACGCGGTGTCGGGAGTGGCCGTCGTGGAGGCGGCGCGCCGGTTCGGGATGAGCGGGCAGCTCACCGCGAAGGCCGTCTTCGACGCGGCCCGGCAGGGCAACACGGCGGCGCGTCAGGCGGTGCGGCTGGAGGGCGAGCGGATAGCGCACACCGTGGCGGCGGCCGCCGCGGTACTGGACCCCGATCTGATGGTGCTGGGCGGGGGCGTCGGCCACAGCGTGGACCTGCTGCTGGGGCCGGTCCGGGAGCATCTGCGTGCGCTCACCCCGCTGCGGCCGAAGATCGCCCCGAGCCGGCTGGGTGAGGACGCGGTGCTCCTCGGCGCGGTGGCGACGGCACTGGGTACGGCTCGGGAGATGGTGTTCGAGCGCAGGTCGTCCGGGTCATGAGCGATTCGCGGCCTGGCCACGGTGATTGACACGGCTCATCCGGCGCCCTAGCTTGAGCCAGGTTAGTAAAGTTTCCTAACTTTACCGAGGCTGGAGACCGCCGTGTTCCCTCGCCCCGCCGCCCATCGCCGCCTCGCCACGGCCGCCGTCACCCTGGGCCTGCTCTGCTCGCTCAACACCGGCGCCTGGGCCGGGTCCCCGCACCCCGCTCCGTCGCACGGCCGGCCCCGTACCACCCACGTCCCCACCGCCGCCGGCACCGGCACTCCGCTGACCGGCTACGCGATCCAGTCCACGGCGAAGGTGAGCGACTCCGCGTCCGCCGTCTCCTCCCCCGGCTATCCGGCGGCCGGCTGGTACCCGGCGGGGTCCCGCTCCACCGTTCTGGCGGCCCTGCTCGCCGACGGGGTGTACGCCGATCCCTTCTGGTCCACCAACCAGCAGAAGATCCCGAAGGCCGACTTCCAGGTCCCGTGGTGGTACCGCTCCGACTTCACGGTCGCCGACACCGGGCAGCGCACCTACCTCGACTTCAGCGGGGTGATCTCGGCGGCGGACGTGTACGTCAACGGCACGCGGGTCGCCCGGGCCGCGGACGTCACGGGCGCCTACACCCACCACGAACTGGACGTCACCTCGCTCGTGCGGGCGGGCACGAACACGGTCGCCTTCCGCATCCAGCCCAACGAACCGAACAAGAACCTGACGATGGGCTGGATCGACTGGCTCCAGCCGCCGCCGGACCAGAACATGGGCATCGTCCGTGACGTCCTGGTCCGCCGCGGCGGACCGGTGGCGCTGCGCGACGCGCACGTGGTGACGAAGCTCGACGTGCCGTCGCTCGCCTCGGCGGACCTGACGGTGAAGGCGCGGGCCCGCAACGACTCGGACACGGCCGTCACCGCCGAGGTCACCGGAAGCATCGGCGGGACCACCTTCACCAGGGCCGTCCCGCTCGCCGCGCACGAGACGAAGACCGTGACCTTCACGCCCGCCGACGTCCCCGCCCTGCACCTCGACTCCCCGAAGGTGTGGTGGCCGGCGGGCATGGGCGGGCAGCCCCTGTACGGCCTGGACCTCACCGCGTCCGTCTCCGGCACGGTGTCGGACACCGCGCACGAGAGCTTCGGCATCCGGGACGTGCAGGCGCCGCTGAACTCCGACGGCGCCCGCCAGTACCGGATCAACGGCCGCAAGCTGCTGATCAAGGGCGGCGGCTGGTCTCCGGACGAGTTCCTGCGCTGGGACCCCACCTATGTCGAGGACCGGCTGAAGTACGCCCTCGACCTCGGCCTCAACGCCATCCGGCTGGAAGGCCACATCGAGCCGGACGAGTTCTTCGGCCTCGCCGACCGGTACGGCATCCTCACGCTGCCGGGCTGGGAATGCTGCGACAAGTGGGAGGGGCAGGTCAACGGGAGCGGCGAGTCCGGCGACACGTGGACCTCCGCCGACTATCCCGTGGCCAAGGCCTCGATGGCCGCCGAGGCCGCCCGGCTGCGGGACCACCCGAGCGTGATCTCCTTCCTGATCGGCAGCGACTTCGCGCCCGACGCCACCATCGAGAAGAACTACCTGGACGCGCTGAAGGCCGCCGACTGGACGGTCCCCGTGGTGGCCGCCGCCTCCGACAAGTCCTCTCCGCAGCTCGGCAGTTCGGGCATGAAGATGACCGGCCCGTACGACTGGATCCCGCCCGGCTACTGGTACGCCAAGCGCGAGGGCGGAGCCACCGGCTTCAACTCCGAGACCAGCGCGGGCCCCGACATCCCCACTCTCGACACCCTGCGCCGGATGATGACGCCGGCCGAGCTGGACACGCTCTGGAAGAACCCGGGCGTCAAGCAGTACCACCGCTCCCCGTCACCCGTCTTCGGCACCCTCAAGATCTACGACGACGCCCTCACCGGCCGCTACGGCGCCCCGACGAGCCTCACCGACTATGTGCGCAAGGCCCAGCTCGCGCAGTACGAGGCCGTCCGCGCCCAGTTCGAGGCGTACCAGCGTAATCAGACCGACTCCTCGAAGCCGTCCACCGGCGTGATCCACTGGATGTTCAACAGCGGCTGGACGTCCCTGCACTGGCAGCTGATGGACCGTTACCTCGATCAGGGCGGCGCCTACTTCGGCGCGAAGAAGGCGAACGAGCCGCTGCACGTGCAGTACTCGTACGACAACCGCTCGGTCGTCGTGGTCGGCAACCAGCATGCCGCCGCCTCCGGACTCACCGTGCGGGCGACGCTGTTCAACCCCGACGGGACGCAGAAGTACGACAAGACCGTCACCGGGGTGGCGGTGAACGGGGACGGCGCCCACAGCACCGCGCTCACCCTGCCCTCCTCGGTGAGCGGACTGTCGGGGACCTACCTGGCCCGTCTGACCCTGACCGACTCCTCCGGCAAGGAGGTGAGCCGGAACGTGTACTGGCTCTCCACCGAGCCGGACAGCCTCGACTGGGACAGGACCGACTGGTACCACACGCCGACGACGCACTACGCCGATCTGAAGGGGCTGGCCGCGATGGCGCAGGCGCCGGTGTCGGCGACGGCGTCCACCCGGTCGTCGGACGGCACGTCGACCACGACGGTGACCCTGCGCGCCACGGGGAGCGGGAAGACCCCGTCGCTGCTGACGGACGTCCATCTCGTGGACGCGGCGGGCAAGCCGGTGCTGCCGGTGCGCTGGACGGACAACGAGGTCGGTCTGTGGCCGGGCGAGTCGGTGACGCTGACCGCCACCTACAGAACCGCTGCTCTACAGGGTTCCGCGCCACGGTTGCGGGTCTCCGGCTGGAACACGGCGGAGCAGACGGTTCCGGCGGAGTGACCCGGTGGGGCCCGGCCCGGGCGGCCGGGCACCCAGGGCGTCAGCTCACATTGAGCGCCGTGTCGTCGACGACGAACGACGTCTGGAGCTTGGAGCCCTCCGTGCCGGTGAACTTGAGGGTGACGGTCTGTGCGGCGTAGCTGCTGAGGCTGAAGCTGCGCTGGGTGTAGCCGGCGGCGGCGTTGAGGTTCGAGTACGTCGCCAGGGTGCCCAGGACCGACCCGGAGCTGTTGAGGACCTGCACGCTCAGGGTGTCGTAGGCGGTGCTGGTGGTGGTCTCCGCCGTGTCGATGTGCAGAGAGAAGCTGAGGGTCGCGGAGCAGCCGGACGGAATGGTCACCGACTGGGAGAGAGTGTCGGTGGTGGCGGTGCCGTTGCCGTCGAGCCAGGCGTAGTACGAGCCGGTACGGGCCGACTCACTGCTGGAGTCGGTGATGACGCCACTGGTGGCGCTCCACGTGGTGTTGCCCGACTCGAAGCCGTTGTTGCCCAGGAGCTGGGCGGCCGTGCAGGAGCCGGAGCCTCCGCCGCCTCCGCTGCTGCTGCCCGCGCCGGCGAGCCATTCCGTGGCGTTGAGGGCGAGGGCCGCGTTGGTGGCGCCGGTGTCGTTCCAGCCGTCGTACAGGGTGTTGCCCGACTGGCCGGTTCCGTCGTCGATCGGCGAGCTGTCACCCCAGAAGGCGACGCGACCGCTGCCGAACGTGCTGGTGAGGAAGAAGGCGCCGGTGTTGCCGGAGTAGCCGCTGCGGTACAGCAGCCCCTTGACGGCGGAGTTGTCGGCGGGCTTGAGCGTGGCCGTCGTGCCGTCGGCGATCAGACTCTTGGTGACCGTGCCGAAGGAGCCGTGCAGCACCGGGTCGGTGCTGTCGCTGATCGCGGCCGGGTAGCCGGAGCTGACGTCCAGGGAGTCGATGGAGAAGCCGAACGGGTCGGTGGAGTCGACGCTGTTGTTGGTCATCAGATCGTTGAGGATCTCGACCGCGTCCTCGCCGTCGCTGTTGCGGTCGGCGCCCGTGTGATCGGAGACCATGAACAGTCCGCCGCCGTTCTTGACGAAGTTCATGATCGCCGTCTTCTCGGCGGTGGTGAAGAGGGTGTTGGGCTCCGGCAGCACCAGGGTGTCGAAGTTCGACAGGTCGGTCGTGGACGAGCCGCCGTAGCTGAGGCTGGAGCCCGAGGGCAGCGTCTTCAGGCTGTAGCCGCCGGTCTTCTGGAGGGCGACGCCCCAGGAGGACAGGGCGCCGGTCCAGTCCGTCTCGGCGGACGGGGAGGAGTCCTGGCCGAGCGGGTCGGGCTGACTGGTGGAGATGATCCAGTCGGCGTTGCCGGCCGTCTCGGCGTGGGCGTTGTCGAACAGGATGCGGTGCGTGGTGGCCGCGTGAGCGGGCGCGGCGCTGGTGGTGACCTGGAGGGCGGCTCCGGTGACGAGCAGTCCGAGTCCGGCCAGGGCGGTGGTGACTCTGCGGCGGGATCTCCTCGATCCAAGCATCCGGCGAACCTCCGTGTGGGTGGGGTAGAGGCGGTGCGGGCGCCAAGTCTGCGCGCGTAGAACCGGGTTGAGGGTTCTACACGCGTCAATCGATTGAAAGGTACATGGCATGGCGGTTCGGTGAACAGAAAGTCCCGGCATTCACAGGGAACAAGCGGAGCGGACTGTTTCCACAACAAGCGGGCAGAGTGGACACAGCGGGGATCTCGAGGAAGAGAGGCGGATATGGAGATCTCGGGCATCATCAGCGCCATCGTCATCGGCATCATCATCGGTGTGCTGGGCCGCCTGGTCATCCCGGGCCGGCAGCACATCGGCATCCTGTGGACGATCGTGGTCGGCATCGTGGCCGCCCTGCTGGGCTCGGCGATCGCCGCCGGGTTCGGGGTGGCCGACACCAGGGGCATCGACTGGATCGAGTGGCTCATCCAGATCGGCCTGGCCGCGCTGGGCGTCGCCGCCCTCGACCGGTCGAGGGCCCACCGCTGACGCCGGCTCGCCGCCGGGGCCGGGTCAGGGGGACGCGCACCCCGGGCAGCGGTGCCGTCACGTCGCGGGAGACGGGCGGTGCTTCACCCGTACACGTACGGCGTCGTCGTGGTGAGGGGGTGGAAGCCCAGGCGTTCCAGGATGGGACGACTGAGGGCCGAGGCGTCGACCTGGAGGTAGCGGTAGCCGTGGGTCTCGGCGACGCGGGCGCGGTGGGCGACCAGGGCGCGGTAGATGCCGCGGCCTCGCCAGGCCTCGACCGTGCCGCCGCCCCAGAGTCCGGCGAACCGCGTGCCCGGAACCAGCTCCAGGCGGGCCGCGGAGACCGGTTCCTCGCCGGCCAGCGCGACGACGGCCACCACGGTGCCCGGGGCGGCGGCGAGCCGGGCGAGCAGCCGGTGACGCAGCCGGGTGCCGTCGGTGCCGAAAGCCCGCTCGTGCACGGCCACCACGAGGTCGACGCCGTGCCGGTCGACGGCGGGCACGATGCGGATGCCCTGCGGCGGTTCCGCGTCGACGGTCAGATCCGCCACCTCGGCGATCATCAGCGTCTCCTCCGGTTCGCGCGCGAACCCGGCCGCGGTGAGCCGTGGTCCGAGGTCCGCGGGGAGGTCATGGCCGTGGAGCTTCCACTCGAAGTCGCGGCCCAGGCCCTGGAAGTACGCGATCTGCTCGGCGATCACCGCGTCGGCGGTCGTGTCGTCCAGGGCGGACCACAGGACGCCGTTCCAGCCGTGCGCGTCCGCGACCTGGCGCACCCAGGCACCGGTGCGCTCGACGCGGGCGCCGGGACCGTCGGGCCGAGCGCCCGCGCGCATCTCCCGGTCGTAGAGGGCGAGCAACGCGGCATGATCCATACGCCCACTCCAGCATCCGCGGCCGGGCGTGGCAACCGGATATCCGCTAGCCCAGTTCGAGGGTCGTCACGCCGAACACCCGTTCCGTGGCGTACGGGCGGACCGGGCCGGTGTACATGCGTGCCGTCTCGAAGGAGGGGGTGAGACCGGCCGCCTCGGCCAGGGCGACGGCCGCTGTGTTCGGCTCGGGCACGTCGAGGGCGACCTCGGTGCCGGCCGCCTGTGCGGTGAGGGCGGCGAACAGGGCGCGGGCGTCGTCCGCGCCGTCGGCGAAGAGGGGGCCGATGCGCAGGCCGTCGCGGGCGGGCCGGATCACGCCGTAGCCGGTGATGCGGTCGCCGTCGTGGCGGACGACGGTCCGGTGCCCGGGGGCGGTCAGCCACTCGGCCAGGAAGCGCGGGCGGTCGGCCGGGTGGCAGGCGCTGTCGTAGGCGGTGACGGCCGCCAGGTCGGCGGGGCCGGCCGGGCGGACGCCCGCGGGCGGTTCGGCCGCGGGGGCGGTGCCGGCGAATCGGACGGTGCGGTAGGCGAGTTCGAAGCCGGACTGGCGGTAGTTGCCCTGCTGGGCGACCACTCCGTCCAGGCCGACGGTACGGTTCCCGGCGTGCGCCAGGGCCGTCTTCCAGGTGGTGATGCCGTGGCCTCGGCCACGCAGGTCCGGTCGGACCAGGTAGCAGCCCAGGAAGGCGTAGTCCGTGCCGTAGTTGACGACCGAGACGGCCGACACCGGTTCGCCGTCGATCCGGCCGAGGAAGAAGCCCTCGGGGTCCTGGGCGAAGAAGGCGGGTCCGTCGGACTGCCCGGGGTTCCAGCCCTCGTCCGCCGCCCACCCGCTGATCACCGGCCAGTCCGCGAGGGTGGCCTGCGTGATGACGAGGTCCTTGGGGGTCGGAGAGGTCATCGGTGCGCTCCATTCCGTTGGCGTTGGTCGATCGGGCCCGCAGCATCCTTCCCGATCATCCGAGGATCCGCTACGCCGGGATCGAGCCGTTGGCCGCGCCCAACCGCTCCTGTCCGCACGGCGGTCGCGGCGGTACGAAGGAGCGCCGGGCACGGCCGTGGCCCCACCGGTCGGTGGATCCGGTGGGGCCACGGGAGGGGGGTGGAGGTGGCCTGTGTCAGCGCTCCGCGTGGGAGCGGAAGCGGCGGTACAGGACCGTACCGGCCAGCAGGAGCGCGGCGCTCGCGGCGGCGGACGCCATCTCGTCAGCTCCCGTGTGGGCGAGGGTGGAGCCGGCCCGCGGCGGCGCGGAGTCGGGCGTCGCGGGACGGGGATGGGTCTTGGCCACAGGGGTCGGCCGGGGAGCCGCGTGGACCGGGGGCGTGGGATTCGACGGCTGCGGCGCGTTGTCGCCGGGGCCGTTCACCGACGTGTTGCCCTGCGCCGGGTTGCCGACGCCGACCACGCTCCCGGTGTTCCCGCTGACGTTCACCGGGAGGTCCACGGGGAGCTGGACGCTGTTGCCGGACAGTACGCCCCGGGAGTCCTGCGCCCCGCCGTGCGCGGAAGCGCCGCCGCTCGCGGAGGCGCCGCCGCCGGACGCCGCGCTTCCGGACCCGCCGGAACCGCCGACGTTGGCGCAGGCATTGCCGGCCGCGCGATTGAGCAGCCCCACCACGTTCACGGTGTTCCCACACACGTTCACCGGCACGTGCACCGGCAGTTGGACGGTGTTGCCGGACATCAGCCCCCGCGAGCCGGCCGCCGAGCCGTCGGCGGAAGCGCCGTCGGCCGCGAGGGCGGCGCACACCGGCATCGTCACGGCCATCGCGCCGGAGGCGGCCACGACGCCGATCACACCGTTTCGGGTAACCCGTCTCATCGGTTCCCTGCCTTCCAGACATGGTTCGCGGGCGATCACCCGCATCGCACTAAACGCAGGCGAACCAATCCGAGTTATGGCTTATCGGCCTTTCACCCCATCGAGTGAACCTGACTATCGAACCACACGCAAAGTAATCGAACGATCACGGACCGTGCGTATGATACGACGCCGCAGGCCGTTGCGCCCGCCCGGAGGCGTGCCCTCCGGGGCCCGCTTAAGGTGAGCTGGAGACGCCGTCCCGGTCCACAGTGGGGGTCCCTGGAGGCATCGATGCTGGCGAAGCTGTCCACCCGGCCCGCCACCTGGCGCTGTACGGGCGTCGGCGCCGTGGCGCTGACCCTGCTGGGAGCGGGACTGCCCGCCGCGGGGACCGGCCCGCCCCAGCCCGACCTGTCCCGGTTCTACCGGCAGAAGATCGTCTGGTCGGCGTGCGAGGGCCCCGACATGCCCGAGGACCTTCAGTGCGGCAAGGTCACCGTGCCGCTCGACTACGCCCGGCCGGACGTGGGGACGCTGGACGTGGCGCTGGCCCGCTACCGGGCCACGGGTAAGTCACGGGGCTCGGTGCTGCTCAACTTCGGCGGCCCGGGCGGTGCGGGCATCAACGAACTCGCCTCCGGCGGCAAGGACTTCATGGGCCTGACCAACGGCTACGACGTGGTCACCTTCGATCCGCGCGGTGTCGGTCGGTCCTCTCCCGTCAGCTGCGGCGAGGGGTCCGAAGAGGCCTTCGCCGCCACGGAGGACGGCGCGGCCGTCGTCGATCCGCGGGCCGTCCTGGAGAAGGTGCGGAAGGCGGCGGCCGAGTGCGTCGCGCACTCCGGCCCGGTGCTGCCGTACATCGGCACCGTGAACGTCTCCAGGGACCTGGACGTCATGCGACAGGCCCTCGGCGACAAGAAGTTGAACTATCTGGGCTTCTCCTACGGGACCCGGCTGGGCGCGGTGTACGCGGCCCAGTTCCCCGGCAAGGTGGGCCGGCTGGTGCTGGACGGTGTGGACACGCTGACCGAGCCGCCGGCCGAGCAGGGCATCGCGGGCGCCACGGGGCAGCAGACGGCGCTGGACGACTTCCTGGACTGGTGCGTGGCCGGCATCTCCTGCCCCTTCGGGCAGGACCGTCGCGCGGCCGGCGAGCAGATCGTCCAGCTGGTGCACTCGCTGGACGCGGATCCGGTACCCACGCCCTACGGTGACCGGTACTCCGGCCAGGACCTGGTGGGCGCGATCGGGCAGGGGCTGTACAGCAGGGCCCGGTGGCCCCTGCTGGAGCGGGCCCTGGCCTCGCTGGTGGAGGACGGGGACACGCGCGGGGTCGAGAACCTCGCCTCCGGCGGAATCGCGCTGCCCGCCGGACGGTCAGGTGACGGCGGGCTCGTGGGCGCGGACGAAGTCCCCCCGGACAACTTCCCGGCCGCCCTGATGGCGGTCAACTGCGCGGACGACCCCGACCGCCCGGGCGCCGCACAGATCGTCGAGGAACTCCGGCGGCTGCGCGGGCCGTACGAGCACGCGTCGCCGGTCTTCGGCCGGTACCGGCTCACCCAGCTGCTGATGTGTTACGGCCGCCCCCGGGGGACCGACTTCATCCGTGACCGGGTCAAGAACCTGCACACACCGAAGCTGCTCCTGGTCGGGACCCGGGGCGACCCCGCGACGCCGTACCGCTGGACCGTGGAGACGGCCGCGCGGCTGGGCCCGTCGGCCGTGGTGCTCGACAACAAGAGCGAGGGGCACACCGGCTACTCCTCCTCCACCTGCGTGCACCGCAAGGTCGACGACTTCCTGCTGTACGGCTCCCTGCCGGCCAGCGGCAGTTCGTGCGGGACGGACCGGGTGCCGGCGGTCAACTGAGCGACAGCTCCGGCCGGTAGAGGTCGAGCCAGAGGGCCAGATCGAGGGTGCGTTCCAGGCCGTGGCGGGCCGCCTGCGTGCTGACGGGCGCCGTCTCGCGGTGGGCGGCGAGCTCGACCTTCTCGCGGTCGACGAAGTCGAAGACCGGGTGGGAGGGGCGGGTGAGGAGATCCTTGGCCTGGTCCTGGAGGGCACGGGCGTACCGCGGGTCCTGAGTGGAGGGGTAGGGGCTCTTGACGCGGTCGTACACGGACCGGGGGATGACGTCCGCCGCCGCCTCCCTGAGGAGGCTCTTCTCCCGTCCGTCGAAGGACTTCAGGGACCAGGGCGTGTTGTAGACGTACTCGACGAGCCGGTGGTCGCAGAACGGCACGCGGACCTCCAGGCCGACGGCCATGCTCATGCGGTCCTTGCGGTCGAGCAGGACGCGGACGAAGCGGGTCAGATGGAGGTGGCAGATCCGCCGCATCCGGTACTCGAAGTCGCTCTCGCCGTCGAGGCGGTCGATCCCGGCGACGGCGGTGCGGTAGCCGTCGGCGACGTACGCCGCCACGTCCAGCGCCTTGGCCAGGTCGGGGCGCAGGATGTCACCGTCGTCCCCGAAGACCCGGCCGGCCAGCGACAGCCAGGGGAAGGCGTCCGCGCGCCGGGCCTCCTCGTCGAAGAACTGCCGGTAGCCGCCGAAGACCTCGTCGGCGGACTCGCCGGAGAGGGCGACGGTTGACTGGTCGCGGACGGCCCGGAACAGCAGATAGAGCGAGGCGTCCATGTCGCCGAAGGCCGTGGGCAGATCGCGGGCGCCGATCACCTTCCGGCGTACGGCGGGGTCGGCGAGGGTCTGCGCGTCGAGGACGATGTCCTGGTGATCGGTGCGGGCGAGGCGGGCCACGTCGTGCACGAAGGGCGTGTCGGGGGTGCCGCGCAGTTCGTCGGCGACGAAGTGGTCGCTCTGGCCGACGAAGTCGACGGCGAAGCTGCGGACCTTCTCGCCCCGCTCGGCCAGTCGACGGGCGGCGAGCGCTGTCATGGCCGAGGAGTCGAGGCCACCGGAGAGCAGGGTGCAGCGCGGGACGTCGGCCACCAGCTGGCGGCTCACGATGTCCTCCAGGAGTGTGCGGACGGCGGCCACGGTGGTCTCGCGGTCGTCGGGGTGCGGGCGGGTCTCCAGCCGCCAGTAGGTACGGGTCGTCAGGCCCGAACGGTCCACGGTGACGACGGTGCCGGGTTCCACCTCGCGCATGCCGTCCCACACCGCGTGGCCGGGCGTCTTGATCATGGTGAACAGCTCGCGCAGGCCGTCGAGGCCGATCCGGGGCCGGGCCAGCGGGTTGGCGAGGATCGCCTTGGGTTCGGAGCCGAACAGGACGCCGTCCGGGGTGGGGTGGTAGTAGAACGGCTTGATGCCCATGCGGTCGCGGATCATCACGAGCGTGCCGTGGCGGCCGTCCCAGACGGCGAAGGCGTACATGCCGTTGAGACGCTCGGCGACGGCGTCGCCCCATTCCAGGTAGCCGCGCAGCACGACCTCGGTGTCGGAGTCGGTGGTGAACCGGTGGCCGCGGCCGGTGAGTTCGGCGCGCAGTTCGGTGAAGTTGTAGGTCTCGCCCGAGTAGACGAGAGCGACGGTTCCGTCCGGTGTGCCGGCGGTCATGGGCTGGCGTCCGCCGGGCAGGTCGATGATGGCGAGCCTGCGGTGGCCGAGCGCGGCGGGGCCCTCGGCCCAGGTGCCGCTGTCGTCCGGGCCGCGGCAGGCCATGGTCTCGGTCATCGCGTGCAGGGCCGCGGCCTCGGAGCGCAGGTCGCGGTCGTAGGAGACCCATCCGGTGATGCCGCACATGGTGTGCTCTCCCGTCTTACCGGTTGTACCCAGCACCTATATGACGAGCGTGTGCCGGGCACTGCGGGCCGGTCAACGCGGCCTTGACCGATCGGGCGAATCCGCCGCACGGTTCCGGCCGCGTTCCGCCCGCGGGAGTCCCCTGGACGGGCATGCGTCCGGGGTCCGCCCGCCGGGTACCGGCCACGGGCAAAGGTTTCCCCAACTCCCGGGGGCGCCGTACGGATCAGGCCACCGGCACGGGGCTCACGAACCGGTCCAGCGCGGCGGTCAGTTCGGCCGGCTTCTCCAGCGGCAGTTCGTGGCCCGCGTCGATGATGCGGATCACCGCGTCCGGGTACGCCGTCGCCATCCGCAGCATCTGCTTCACCGGGAGCTGGATGTCGTGGTAGCCGTGCACCAGCAGGGTGGGCGTGCGGATCTCGCCGACCCGGTCGAGGACGTCGAAGGCCCGCATGGCGCCGTACAGCGTCATGACCACCTCCCGCGGGGTCGCCGCCGAGGCCCTGATGTGCTCCCGGATCTGCTCGCGCGGATAGCCGGGGGCGAACGCCCGCTGGATGTTGGCGGCGACGAACAGCTTGAAGGGCACGAGGGTGGAGGCGGCCATGAGCAGACCGCGGCCCCGGCTGAAGGCCATCCGGCTGATGGAGCCGACCAGGACCAGGCGTTCCACCCGCTCCGGGTGGGAGAGGGCGATGGTCTGGGAGATCATCCCGCCCATGGAGTGGCCGATCAGTACGCAGCGCTCGACCTCGAGGTGGTCGAGGAGGGCGAGGACGTCCCCGGCCAGCTCCTCGATCGTGGGCACCCCCGCCCCGCCGCTCTCCCCGTGCCCGCGCAGGTCGAGCCGGATCACCCGCCGCTTCTCGGCGAAGTGCGCGATCTGGTGGTCCCAGCGGCGGCGGTTGGCCGTCCAGCCGTGGACGAACACCAAGGGCACGCCGTCGCCGTCGCGGGGGCCTTCGTCGTCGTACGTCAGCGCTGCGCCGTCGACCTCGAGCTGCGGCATGGGGCGTCTCCTGGGAGTGCGAGCTGGTTACTGACCGGTACGGTAACGGGCCACCGGGCCCCGCGTCACCGCTGTCCGGCGGGGAATCGTCAACGCGGTCCGGCGAGGAGACCCAGGATGTGCCCGCAGACCCGCACGGCGGCGCCGGGACCGGGGCGCGGAGACGGCAGGACGGGCGTGGGCGGCGGGCGGCCGACGCCTGCAACCGGGCCGCGCTCGTGCACGCCAAGGAAGCCCCGGCCCCGGCACGCCGCCACTCGCCGAGGCAGAACCGCCCGGGCAGCCTGCGCCCGCCGTCCGGCTCACGCCGCAACGCCCGCAAGCCCGCGGGGGGCACTGGCCGCGGCTCGTCCCCGCAACCGCGTGACTGCCGGCCGCGCCCGAGTGCGCCACGCCCGACCCGGCGGCCAGAGCCGCCGGCCGCCCGCCGTCCGGCTCGCCCCGCGACGGAGCTCGCCGGGATGCACCGGCCGAGGCTCGCCCCCACCGCGTGATTGCCAACCACGCGCGGCCACGCCCGAGTACGCCATGCACGACCCGACGCGGCAGGAGCCGCTCGGCGGTCGGCCTCGGCCGGGGAGCCGGTAGGACCGGGAGCGCCGGGCGGTGGAGGATCCGGCGGGCCCGGTCACCCCGCGGCCAGGCGGACGACCGCGTCGCCGCCGACGACGACCATCCCGGCCGGTCGCGGCACCTCCTCGTGCCACCGCACCCGACAGGTGCGATTACCCCGAATGCCCGATAAGCGAATCAGTCCTATGGTGCTGTCATGGAGCACGCACTCAGTCCCGCGACCCTTGCCGAGCTGCGCCGTCCGCGCCCCTATCCGGCGGTCTCCGTAATGACGCCGACGCACCGGCGCGAGCCCTACAACGCCCAGGATCCGGTCCGGCTGCGCAATGTGGTGGCCGAGGCCAAGAAGAAGCTGGAGGCCGACCCCGCGGTCACCCGGGAACGGCGGGCCGCCGTCGTGCAGCAGCTCGACCGGGCACTCGCCGAGGTCGACCTGGCGCACGCCGAGGACGGCCTCGTGATCTTCGCCGCGCCGGGTGAGCACCAGGTGTGGTCGCTCGCCCGGGAGGTGCCCGAGCGGGTGGTGCTCGCGGACACCTTCCTGACCCGCAACCTCGTCTCCGCGCACGCCGCGGAGCGGCCGTTCTGGGTGCTGTCGGTCTCCGCGGACCGCGTCACGCTGTGGAGCGGCACCGGCGACCGGGTCGTGGAGGACCGCTCCGGCGGCTTCCCGCTGGCCCGTGGCCGGGAGAACTTCGACGCCGAGCGGCAGGAACGCATCGGCGACCTGCCCAGCACCTTCCGCGACGAGGACACCCGCCACTTCCTGCGCGAGGCGGACACCGCGATGACCAAGGTCCTGCGTGAGCAGCCGCGCCCGCTGTACATCACCGGCGAGGACGCGGCGCTGTCCCTGCTGGAAGAGGTCGGCGGCGTGGCCAAGGACGCCGTGCAGGTGCGGCACGGCGGCCTCTCGCACGCCGGCCGCGAAGCGATATGGCAGGCGGTGAAGCCGGCGTACGACGCGCAGGCCGGCAGGGACGCCGCCGCCGTGGCCCGGGAACTGGACTCGGCGCGCGGTCACCGCACCTTCGCGGCCGGCGTCGACGAGGTCTGGCACAGCGCCAGGGAGGGCCGCGTCCGGCTGCTGGCGGTGGAGGAGAACTACCGCGTGACGGTCCGCGACGAGGGCGGCGACCACCTCCTACCGGCCGTGAGCGGCGAGCTCGACGCCCGCGAGGACATCGTGGACGAGATCGTCGAGCAGTGTCTGGAGACCGGCGCCGACGTCCGTTTCGTCCCGGACGGCACCCTGGGCGACGAAGCCGGCATCGCGGGTGTACTGCGCTACTGACCCATCCGGCCGGACGTGTCCCTACGCTACGCCGAAACCTTTGACGGCGAGGGAGTGCACACGTGGGTGACCTGCTGGGCGTGGCTGTGCTGGGTGCGGGACACATGGGGGCCGACCACATACGGCGCCTGGACCAGGTGGTGAGCGGGGCCAGGGTCGCCGCGGTGGCCGATCCCGACACCGCCCGCGCGAAGGCGGCGGCGGCCGGGATCGCCGGGGTCTCGGTGCACGCGGAGGCGGAGGCCGCCCTCGGCGCGCCCGGCGTGGACGCCGTACTGATCGCCTCGCCCGGCCCGGCGCACGAGGAGGCGCTGCTCGCGGCCTTCGCGCGCGGGCTGCCGGTGCTGTGCGAGAAGCCCATGGTGCCGGACTCCACCGGGGCGCTGCGGGTGGTGGAGGCGGAGGCTCGGCTCGGCAGGCGACTGGCGCAGATCGGGTTCATGCGGCGCTACGACAGCGAGTACCGGCGTCTGAAGGACCTGCTGGACAGCGGGCGCCTGGGACGGCCGCTGATGCTGCACTGCACGCACCGCAACGTCTCCTCCCCGCCGGACTTCACCAGCGCCATGCTGATCAACAGCTCGGTCTCGCACGAGATCGACGCGGCCCGCTGGCTGCTCGGGCAGGAGCTCACGGCCGTGACCGTGCTGCGCCCGGCCTCCTCGGCGGGCGCCCCCGAGGGGCTGCTCGACCCGCAGTTCGTGCTGTTCGAGACCGAGCGGGGTGCCCTGGTGGACGTGGAGGTCTTCGTCAACTGCGGCTTCGGCTACCAGGTCCGCTGCGAGGCCGTCTGCGAGTCGGGCAGCGCGCGGATCGGCGACGAGCACACGATGGTCGTCACCAGCGGGGGCAGCGCCCGCGAGGACGTCGCACAGGACTACGTCGTACGGTTCGCCGACGCCTACGACCGCGAGGTGCAGGCCTGGGTGGACGCCACGCGGCGCGGCGAGGTCACCGGTCCCGGCGTCTGGGACGGCTATGCCGCGTCCGTCGTCGCCGAGGCCGGGGTGCGGGCGCTGGAGAGCGGGGGCAGGGTCGCCGTCGACCTCGCCCCGCGCCCGGCCCCGTAGGCGGCCGGCCGGGCCACGGGCGGTCACACGCCGCCGAAGAGGGCGCTGAGCCCGCGCTCGACCACCGCTTCGACGTCCTCCTGCCCGGCCGCGACCACGGCGTAGCTGCGCAGCAGGAACCGGCGCAGCGCGGGCGTGCCGAACTGCAACAGGGCGACGCCGTAGGGCGAGTGGAACTCCAGGACCGTACGCCCCCGCCCGCACGGCCATATCTGTACGTCCCCGCATCCGGCCGGCGCCCCCAGCCCCTCGTCCAGCAGGGAGCGGGCGAAGGTCCAGGTGGCGCCTTCCCCGTCGAGCGTCGCCTCGGGCGGGAAGTCGATGAACACGGCGAGCGGATCCTCGGTCGTGTACCGGAGGGTGGCGGTCACGGGGACCTCGTGGTCCCCGGCGGTGATCAGGCGGACGAGGGCGGGCTGCGTGAAGGTGAAGTCCATGCCTTTAGGACCTCGCGGGGGCCGTTCGCATTACGCGAAACCGCGACCGATTCCGTGTGACCTGCGTCACTTCCCAGAGAGGGGCGGGAAGATTTCCGCCATGTCGCCACGGGGTCCGACGGGCCGCCGCGACCGGCGGCTCCGCCGCCCATCACCGTCCTTCCGGGTCACCCCCGCTTAGACGCACCCCGCCGGCATCCGTCACGGTTGGCCGGGTCCGATCCACATCGACGCGGCACCATGGAACACAGGAGCGTCGAACACTCGCCTGAGCGCTACACAGAGAGCTTCCCCGGTCGATCAAGTCACGTACGCGGTCTACGACTTGCCCCACCGGCCGCCTACGTCATAAAGGCCTGCCGACCACGCGTTGGAGACTCTGGCATATGCCAGAAGCACCACCGTATCGTGTGTTGCCAAATCCCTTACAGGGCGTCGCTCGCTGTGCAACAGTCGTAACGGTCCTTCCGCCACCCCTGGCCGTACCGTCCCCGCATCGGAGTGCGTCATGCCGTCCCATCTCTCCGCGGACCACCCCGCCGCCCAGCCACCAGGCCGAGGCTCGGTCGATGCGTTGATCTCGCAGGCCCGGCGGCTCAAGGGCGACGTGAACGCGGCACGACGGGACACACAGGGGGAAGGCTCCGACCCGCAGGAGCGGTGGCAGCGCGCCCTGTACGACCTCGCGCTGCACCAACTGAGCGACCTGGACGAGCACTTGGCGCAGCTTCGGGACGGCCCGGCACCCGCGCCCCCCGCCCCGGACGTGGTCACGCCCGCCGGTCACCCCGGCGCCGCCGGCGGCGCCCCGAGCGGCTCGCTGCTGAGCCGGGTCGGCAGCGCGGAGTGGAACCTGCTGACGGACGAGGCGAGTTGGTCCGGCGAGCTGTACCGGATCCTCGGCCTCGAACCGGCCGCACCCGCGCTCACCCTGGACGAACTGCCGTCGTTGGTCCTCGACGAGGACCGTCCGAAGCTGACGGCGATGGTGACGGACTGCCTCGTCGACGGCAGACCGATCGACGGGGAGTTCCGTGTCGTGCGGCCGGACGGATCCGTCCGCACCGTGCACATGATGGGCGAGCCCGTGCTCGACTCCGACGGCAGCACCGCCTCGATGTGGGCCGTGCTGCGGGACGTCAGTGAACTGCGCCGCCACCGGCGGACGGTGCGCGAGACCTGTGACTCGTTGCAGCGCCACCAGCAGCAGGCACAGACCGAGCACCGGCTCGCGGCCGAGCTCCAGGAAGCCGTGCTGCCGCCGTGGCGCGGCCCCCTGCGGCTTCCGCGCCGGGGACCACGGACGCTGGACCTGGCGGCCCACTACCTGCCGTCCGCGACGAGCTCGCCGATCGGCGGCGACTGGTACGACGCGCTCGAACTGCCGGACGGCGAAACGCTGCTCAGCGTCGGAGACCTCACCGGGCACGGCGTCGCCGTCACCTCGGGCATGGCGATGCTGCTGGGCGCCCTGCGGGGCATGGCGATGGCGGGCACCCAGCCCGGCCGGCTGATGGCATGGCTCAACCAGTTACTGGACGCCACCGTGCAACCGGCCCTCGGCAGCGCCGCCTGCTGCCGCTACCGGCCCGCCACCCGCACGCTGGTATGGGCGCAGGCAGGTCACCCCGCCCCGCTGCTGTACCGCGACGGGACGGGGCGCACACTGCGCGCACCGGACGGCGTCCTGCTCGGCGCCACCACCGGAGCCACCTACGGGCAGGCCGAAGTGACCCTCGAACCCGGCGACCTGCTCCTGCTGCACACCGACGGACTGGTGCCGGGGCACGTGGGAACGGAAGCCGTGGACCGCCTCCTCGACCTGGCGCCGCGCCTGGGCACGGCGCGCACCGCGCAGGACTGCCTGCGCATGGTCGTGGAGGAATGCGGCGAGACCGAGCGTCAGGACAACGCCTGCGTGCTCATCGCCAAGGTGAGTGACTGAGAGAAGAACAGGCTAGGCCTGTGCGCTGTCGATGCCGCTGCCCTTGGTCTTGGGCAGCACGAGCCTGATCTCCTCCCGCAGCTCGTGGATCTTCGGATAGCTCGCGTACTCGGCGGTGAGCCGGTACATCTGGCGCAACCGGTCCCAGGTGCGGTGGGAGGAGTTCGAGCCCATCGACATCAGGGCCAGGCGCGCGTACCGGTCCGCCTGTTCGGGGTCGTCGGCGATGAAGCACGCCGAGGCCATGGACAGGAAGTCGAAGATCTTCGACCGCTGGCGTCCGTCGACCCTGAGGGCCAGGGCCTTCTCCGCGTAGTGCTGGGCGTGCGCGGCCGCGCTCGGGTCGTGCTCGGCCAGCGTGCGGTAGGCGAGAGCCTGCATGCCGTACAGGTCCTCCTCCTTGAACATCTGCATCCAGCTCGGTGGCGGCACGTCGCCCTTGTCGGAGACGAAGAGGTCCTCCGCCTGGCCGAGGGTGCGGCGCATCGCCTGGCCCTTGCCCATGGAGGCCTGTGCCCAGGCCTCGATGGTGTAGAGCATCGCCTTGGTGCGGGGCAGCACCTCGTCGCCCGAGCCGGACCGGGCGAGCTTCATCAGGTCGAGTGCGTCGTCGGGCCGGCCGAGGTGCACCATCTGG
Organism: Streptomyces sp. NPDC054834; assembly: GCF_053611185.1. Classification (NCBI taxonomy): domain Bacteria; kingdom Bacillati; phylum Actinomycetota; class Actinomycetes; order Kitasatosporales; family Streptomycetaceae; genus Streptomyces; species Streptomyces sp. NPDC054834. Next base: position 132,359 of record NZ_JBSGZV010000021.1, read on the forward strand.
CGAGCCGCCCGGGAGAGCGCCTCCCCGGCACGCGGCCGGTCACCGCCCTCACGCGCGGCATGGGCGGCGATGACGAAGTACTTCTGGGCCGTAGGTTCCAGGCCGACGTCGTGGGACATCCATCCCGCGAGGACGGCGAGGTTGGCGGCGACGCCCCACAGGCGCCGCTGGAGATGGTCCGGGTGGCGGTAGGCGAGCATGCCGCCCACCTCGTTGAGCTGGCCGACCACCGCCTTGCGCTGGAGCCCGCCACCGCGGGCCGCGTCCCAGGCTCGGAACACCTCCACCGAGCGCTCCAGTTCCTCGATCTCCTGCGACCCGATGGGAGCGGCCTCGTAACGGTCGTACCCAGCGGGGTCGGCGTGCAGGGGGTCGTCGAGAACAGGGGCGTCGGCCTTCAGGGTCGGATCGGAGTGCAGCCAGTCGTGCATGGCGCTGCTGAGTGCGGATCCCGCGGCGAGCGCGGCGCCCGCGCCCACCAAGCCGCGTCGGTTGAGCATGAGGTCCATTCCCGTGAATTCGGTGAGGACCGCGGCGGTCCGTTCGGGCGCCCACGGCACGCCGTCGGGATGTTCCGCACTCCCGCCGCCAGGCCGTTTCCCCGTACGCCCGTGCCGTACCAGACCGAGGTCCTCGATGGTCACGACACGGCCGAGACGCTCGGTGAACAGGGACGCCAGCACCCGCGGCACCGGATCGCGCGGGATCTCTCCCGTGTCGATCCACCGCCGCACCCGGGAGGTGTCGGTCGACAGCTGGGGGTGGCCCATGGCCGCCGCCTGCTTGTTGACCAGCCTCGCGAGTTCGCCCTTGGACCAGCCGGCCAGGCCGAACAGGTCCGCGAGGCGGGTGTTGGGTTGTCCGCTCACGTCAAGCCCCCAGGTTCTCGGCTGAGTTGACAGTAGCCCTGCGGAGGTTGCCGGGCGACTATTCGCCACGGTTCGCCAGGGTGCGCCAGATGGTCTGCCACTGGGCAACGGGTGTCGAGTAGGAACGCGCCACCCCGACCCGGTTCGCCGCTTCATATGACGGGTGCATTCCCCAGGGTGCCTCCGGGCGTCCGGGCCGGGATGCGCGCAAGGACTCACCAAGGCAGGCACCGCAGGCACACGAAGGGATCTGTTCCGCCCATGTACGCAGCATCGTCCTCCGTGTCCGCCCCGCCCCGGCCGCTGCGTCCCCGCCCGGCGGGCAGCGGCCCCTATCTGGACCCCGGGGCGCGTCCGGGGCCACCCGTGCTCGGCGCGGGCCGGCCGCGGCGCGCCGGGGGCCCGGGCACCCAACCGCTCAGCGGGAGACTCGACTTGTCCGGCCCACAGGGCGCGCAGTTGCGCACCGCGATCGCCTCGGTGCACCGGATCTGCCCGGAGTTCGCTCCGGTGCAGGTGCTGCGCCGCAGCGGACGGTCCGTGCTCCTCGTCGGGACGACGGGGCGCAGCACGGCAGTAGCCAAGTGTCTTCTGGACCACTCCCCCGCCTGGGCGGAGCGGACCAGGCACGAAATAGCCGCATACCGCTCGTTCGTCCGGCACCGGCCGCCGATCCGGGTGCCGAGACTGATCGCGGCGGATCCGGACAACTGCACCCTGGTCATCGAGCGGATGCCGGGCCGGGTGGCGGCGCTCCAGCGGCACCCGACGGAGGCCCCGCCCCGGGCGGACATCCGGGCGGCCCTGGCCGCGATCTGCCGGCTGAACACCTGGCGCCCCCCGGCGGACACGTTCGACAAGCCCCTGGAATACGCGGCCCGTATCTCCCGGTACCACGAGCTGGGCTTGCTCACCGACCGGGACCTGGGCGACCTCCAGAAACTGCTGCACGACATCGCACACGCGGTGGGACGCCAGGGCATGTGGCAGTTCTGCCACGGCGACGCGCTGCTGTCGAACTTCCTCCTGTCACCAGCCGGTCCAGTGCTGGTGGACTGGGAGCACGCGGGCTGGTATCTGCCGGGCTACGACCTGGCGGTGCTGTGGTCGGTCCTCGGGGACGCGCCGGTGGCCCGGCGGCAGATCAGCCAGATCGCCCAGGCGGCGGGTCCGGCCTCTCGGGACGCCTTCCTGGTGAACCTGATGCTCGTCCTGACGCGTGAGATCCGTACGTATGAGACGGCCGTGCAGCGCTCGATGCACGAAACTACCCCGGCGGCGCCGGGCGTGGCCCACCCGGGCGCTGCGCCGTCCGGCGAGGAACAGCGGCTGCTGCTCAGGCGGCTGCACGACGACTGCCAGCTCGCCCGCAGGGCGGTACGAGCGGCCGTCGGCACTCGCTGACGGGGACACGAGGTCCGCGGTGCGCCAAGAGCGGCGGCGCACCGCGGACCTTCGTGCACCTCCAGTTCCCTGGGCCCGCAGTGGTGTACTCCACTGACGCCCCGCAGGCCCGCGCGCATGCGCCGCGAAACTCCCACATCCCCCGTGTGACATGGGGAATCTCCTTCCTCCAGGCATGATTGACGGATCGTCGGCCAGCCGGTACCACTGACCCACCGTTCGGCCCCGCACGCCCCGTCACGCTCGCCCGTCCCTGGAGGCTGCATTGCGAGGATCCGCCACCGACCCGACGCCCGCACCCGGAAGCAGACGCAGGCGCGCGACGGGGGTCGCCGTCGCCTCCGCCGCTCTCCTGTTCCCGCTGCTGGGCGCGGCCCCTTCCCAGAGCGCCACCGAGTCCTCCACCGGCCGGCTGCAACATGCCTTCGCCTCCGCCGCCGCCGAGTACCACGTGCCGCAGAGCGTTCTGCTGGCCGTCTCCTATCTCCAGTCCCGCTGGGACACGCACGCCGGAGCGCCGAGCGTCACCGGCGGCTACGGCCCGATGCACCTCACCGACGCGCGCACCGCGCTCGCCACGCTGCCGCACCACAGCGAGGGCACCGAGGACGCCCGCGGCGACACCGCCCGCGCGGCCCTGCACCCGACCGCGCGGATCCCGGCGGGCTCCGCGCTGCCCGCCCGTCTGAAGACGCTGCCGAAGGCGGCCGAGCTGACCGGGATCCCCGCCGCGGAGCTGCGCACCGACCCGGAGGCCAACGTGGCCGGCGGCGCCGCCCTGCTGGCCGCCGCCCAGAAGGACCTGGGCGAGCCGCTGAGCGCGGACCCGGCCGAGTGGTACGGCGCGGTGGCCCGCTTCTCCGGCGCGGACGACACGGCGACGGCGGCGGCGTACGCGAACGACGTGTACGACGTGCTGCGCACCGGCGAGGAGCGCAGCACGGACGCCGGGCAGCTGGTCGCGCTGGCCGCCCAGCCGCGGATCGGCGCGGACACCGCCCAGCTGCGGCGGACCGGTCTGCGCACGGTCTCCGACGACGGCACGGAGTGCCCGAGGAAGGTGTCCTGCGAGTGGATCCCGGCGCCGTACGCCGAATTCGGGGACAACGACTACGGCAACCACGACCTGGGCGACCGCCCGGCGTCGCAGAGCATCAAGTACATCGTCGTCCATGACACCGAGGGCACCTGGGAGGGGGTCCTCAACCTGGTCCAGGACCCCACCTACGTGTCCTGGAACTACACGATCCGCTCCACCGACGGTCTGATCGCCCAGCATGTGAAGGCGAAGGACGTGGCCTGGCACGCGGGCAACTGGTACGTCAACGCCAAGTCGGTCGGCATCGAGCACGAGGGCTACCTCGCCGCGCCGGACGCCTGGTACACGGAGGCGATGTACCGGTCCTCGGCCCGGCTGGTGAAGTACCTGGCGAAGCGGTACGGCATCCCCCTGGACCGGCAGCACGTCCTCGGCCACGACAACGTTCCGGGTCCGACCACGTCCACCATCCCCAACATGCACACCGACCCGGGCCCGTACTGGGACTGGCGGCACTACTTCGAGCTGCTGGGCCGTCCCTTCCACCGCACCGCGGGCAAGAAGGGCGGGCTGGTGACGATCCGGCCGGACTACGCGGCGAACCAGCCGGTGTACACGGGCTGCGTGACCAAGGGCGAGCCGTGCGCGGCGCACGGCTCCAGCGAGGTGCGGCTGTACTCCGACCACGACGAGAACTCGGCCCTGATCAAGGACGTCGGTCTGGGCACGGACCCGACCACCGGGGTGAACGACCTGTCCTCGCGGGTGTCCACCGGCCAGCAGTTCGCGGTGGCCGACCGCTGGGGCGACTGGACGGCGATCTGGTACCTGGGCCAGAAGGCCTGGCTCCGCAACCCGAGGCACGAGCCGACGGCGGTGAACGCCTCCGGCCTGGTCGTCACGCCGAAGGACGGTGCGACCGCCGTGCCGGTGTACGGCCGCGCCTACCCGGAGAAGGAGGCGTATCCGGCGGGGGTGCCGGTGCAGTCGGTGTCACCGCTGCCGTACACGCTGCCCGCGGGGCAGCGGTACGTGGTCGGTGACGCGGTGCCGGGCGAGTACTTCTACGCGGTCACCTTCACCACCGACTCGCACCGGGTCGTGGCCGGCGAGGACCTGTACTACGAGATCCAGTTCGGCCACCGGGTGGCGTTCGTGCGCGCCGCCGACGTCGAGGTGGAGCCGTCCGCCCGATAGCCGGTTCCCGGGGTGTCAGCCCTGCTGGAAAAGCTCCGCCGGGAGCGGCTTCAGCAGGGCGTACAGGTCGTCCGTGATGGGCCGGTCCCAGGCGGCGATGGTGACCAGGACGCCGTCGCTGCGGTCGAACTGCACGCAGGAGATCCGGCTCTCGGAGAGCTTCAGCCGGCGCACGATCAGGAGGTTGTCGCCCTGGAGCACCGGCATGTCCTCGGTGTCGGTGACCGTCACCTCCTCGTCGTTCTCCAGCGCCAGCAGCAGCTGGGCGACCTCGAAGGGGATCTCACCCTCGGCGACCTCGCGGGCCGGTGAGCCCTCCGGCAGGTTGCCGATGATCATGGCGGGGCCTCGGCCGCCGAACAGGTCGTAGCGCAGGAAGACGCCCTGGCAGCTGCCGTCGGGGGCGGGCAGCAGTCCGGCGCCCAGATTGCCGGGCCAGTCACCCGGGTCCATGGCCAGTACGTCGAAGTCGGGCCCGGCGGGAGTGGCACTGCGGCGGCGGAGGAACGACATGCGGCCATGGTACGTGCCCGGACGCGTTCGGCGCCGTGTGGGCGGCGTCTCTTCCTGCCCCGGCAGGCCGACGGCGACCGCGCTGGCCACCGTCGCGGTCGCCCCTCGGTCGTGACCCGGGTCGTGGCCTAGGTGAGGTCGAACTCTCCCTCCCTCGCCCCCGACACGAAGGCGCCCCACTCGGCGGGGGTGAAGATCAGGGAAGGGCTCTGTGGGCTGCCGCTGTTCCGCATCGCGATGAATCCCTCGACAAAGGCGATCTGGACATCTCCCAGGCCTCGGCTGCTGGACTGCCATTCGGCGTTGCTGAGGTCCAGCTCCGGCTTGTCCCAGCCCCTGAGCGGCTTCTGCTGGGTGGTGCTCTCGGCCACGTCCGTGCTCCTCCCGGTTCGTCGTCCGCGGCCAGCCTAGCGATCGGTTCCGACCGCCGACAGGCCACATGAGCGGGACTTTCAGGAGTCGGGCGGTTCGGAGCCGACGAGCCACATGGAGAAGAACTGCGATCCGCCGCCGTAGGCGTGCCCGAGCACTTTCCGGGCCCGCTCCACCTGGTGTTCGCCGGCCAGTCCGCGTACCTGGAGGGCGGCCTCCGCGAAACGGATCATGCCGGAGGCGCCGATGGGATTGGTGGACAGCACACCGCCCGACATGTTGACGGGCAGGTCCCCGTCGAGTTCCGTCACGCCGGACTCGGTCAGTTTCCAGCCCTCGCCCTCGTCGGCGAAGCCCAGGTTCTCCAGCCACATGGGCTCGTACCAGGAGAACGGCACGTACATCTCGACGGCGTCGATGTCCCGGCGCGGGTCGGCGATGCCCGCCTGCCGGTAGACGTCGGCCGCGCAGTCCTTGCCGGCCTGGGGGGAGACGAAGTCCTTCCCGGCGAACAGGGTGGGCTCGCTGCGCATGGCGCCGCCGAGCATCCAGGCGGGGGACCGGGGCGCGCGGGCCGCGCCGGCCCGGTCGGTGAGGACCATCGCGCAGGCGCCGTCGGAGGACGGGCAGGTCTCGGAGTAGCGGATCGGGTCCCACAGCATCGGAGAGGCCTGGACCTTCGCCAGGGTGATGTCGTGCTCGTGGAGGTGGGCCAAGGGGTTCTTCAGCGCGTTGCGCCGGTCCTTGTAGGCGACCAGGGAGCCGACGGTGTCGGGGGCTCCGCTGCGCCGCATGTAGGCGCGTACGTGCGGGGCGAAGAAGCCGCCCGCGCCGGCCAGCAGCGGCTGCTGGAAGGGGATGGGCAGGGACAGTCCCCACATGGCGTTCGACTCGGACTGCTTCTCGAAGGCGAGGGTGAGCACGGTGCCGTGCACCCGGGAGGCTACGAGGTTCGCGGCGACGAGGGCGGTCGATCCGCCGACGGAACCGGCCGTGTGCACCCGCAGCATCGGCTTGCCGACCGCACCGAGCGCGTCGGCGAGGTACAGCTCGGGCATCATGACGCCCTCGAAGAAGTCGGGTGCCTTGCCGATGACGACGGCGTCGATGTCGGCCCATGTCAACTCGGCGTCGTCCAGCGCCCTGCGCGCCGCCTCCCGGACGAGTCCGGCGATCGACACGTCCCGGCGGGCCGCCACGTGCTTGGTCTGGCCGATCCCGGTGACGGCCACGGGCTCCTTGCTCATCGGGGATCCCCCTCGAGTACGGCGACCAGGTTCTGTTGCAGGCACGGGCCGGACGTGGCGTGCGCGAGCGCCCGGTCACTGGCGCCGCGGTGGATGCGGGCGGCGGCCTCACCGATGCGGATGAGCCCGGCGGCCATGATCGGGTGGGCCGCGAGGGCTCCTCCGGAGGGGTTGACGCACACGCTGTCGTCCAGCCGCAGCGCCTTGCGCAGCACGACCTCCTGCGAGCTGAACGGCGCGTGCAACTCCGCGGTGTCGACGGGCCGTTCGAAGGCGCCGGCCTTTTCGGCGGCCAGTCGGGCGGACGGCGAGTCGGTCAGGTCGCGGACGCCGAGGCCGTGTGCCTCGATGCGGTGGTCGATGCCCCGGATCCAGGCGGGCCGCGCGCACAGCTCGCGGGCCCGGTCCCCGGCCGCCAGGATCACGGCGGCCGCGCCGTCGCCGATGGGCGGGCAGTCGCCGGTGCGCAGGGGCCGTACGAGGTACTCGCCCTGCGGCACCGGGCCCCGCAGCTGGGCGTGGGCGTTACCGGTGGCGTCGGCCCGGTTGCGGGCCCCGATCGCGGCGAGCGCGGGCTCGTCGGTCTCCCCCGCGTCGATGAGCGCCTGTGCCTGGAGCGCGGCCAGGGCGACGGAGTCGGGCCACAGCGGGGCGACGTAGTACGGGTCGAGCTGCCGGGTGAGTACGTCGCGCACCGAGCCGGGCGAGGACTTGCCGTACGAGTAGACGAGCGCGGTGTCGGCGTCCCCGGTGAGCAGTTTGGTCCAGGCCTCGTACAGCGCCCACGCGCCGTCCATCTCTACGTGCGACTCGGAGATCGGCGGCCAGGCGCCCACGCCGTCGAGGGCGAGGGTGAAGGAGAAGGCGCGGCCGGCGAGGTAGTCGCTGGAGCCGGAGCAGGTGAAGCCGATGTCGGCGGTCTTCAGGCCGGTCTGGTCGAGCACGTCGTGCAGCACCGGCATGAGCATCTCCACCTCGGAGAGCTCGTCGCTGGTGCGCCGGTGGCAGGTCTGCGCGAAGGCGACGACCGCGATGTCCCGCGTCATACCAGCTCCTTGTAGGTCTCGTAGTCCGCGTCGGGTTCGCCGGTGGGCCGGTAGTGGTCGGGGTAGCGGGCGCCCTCGGTCCACACCGGCTCCACGCGCAGGCCCATCCGCACCTGGTCGTAGGGGATGCCGCCGATACGGGCGTGCAGGGCGAGGTCGGCGCCGTCGAGGGCGATGTGCGCGTAGACGTAGGGCACTTCGATGTCGAGATTCGCCGTATGCGCGGCCTTGATGTTGACGATGCAGAAGGTGGTGACCGTGCCGCGCGGACCGACCTCGACCTGTTCGGACGTGGCGACCCCGCAGGTGGGGCAGGCTCCCCTGGGCGGGACGTACACCTTGCGGCAGGAGGGGCAGCGCTCGCCGAAGGTCCGCCGCCCGGACAGCGCGTGGATGTAGGCGGACTGGGCGCGTCCGGGCGAGTAGGTGTAGTCGAGGCGGGCGGGGGCGACGATGCCGGTGACCGGTTCCTCGAACTCCCCCGCGTGAACGGTGATTTCGGTGTCGTCACCGTCGTACGGCTCGAAGCAGGCGATGTCGGTGATGGCGCCGGAGCGCTCCTCGGCCCAGCGGATCCGGACCCGCATGCCGGTGTGCACGGCGTCGGGGCCGGGGGCGTCGAGGGCGTGCAGCAGGGCGGTGTCGGCGCCGTCTAGGCGGACCAGGACCCAGGCGAAGGGTGTGGTGAGGGGCTGGCCGCGGCGGGGTTCGTGATTCCAGGCCCAGGTGGTGACCGTGCCGGTGGAGGCCACGTGGACGAGGTCGCGGATCTCCTCGGCGGTCACGGGGTCGTATTCGACGGGCGGGACGAGGGTACGGCCGTCGGCGGTCTTCACTCCGAGGACGACGCCTTCGCGCAGGCCGGTCAGGAAGGCGCTCTGGACGGGTCCGAGGGAACGGGTGAAGGGGAACTCGACGACGAGGGGGGCTTTGAGGACTTCGGGCATCGGGGCTGCCTCCTTGGGAGGTCGGCGGTGAGGGGGCGCCCCGTAAGGGGCGCGGGACGGTGACATGTGCGGCTCCGCCGCATGGGCGCGACCAGCCCGCGGCGGCCCGCAGCCTTGCGAACGGCGTCTGCCGACCCGCTCACCCAGCGGAGCGTCACGCACGCTTGTAGACGGGGGGCCGTTTCTCCGCGAAGGCGCGGGCGCCCTCCTTGGCGTCGGCGGTGTCGAAGACGGGCCAGCCGCGCTTGAGTTCGGCGGCCAGGCCGTCGGTCTCGGTCATCTCGGCGGTCTCGTACACCGATGCCTTGACGGCCTCGACGGCGAGCGGGCCGCAGGCGTTGATCCGTTCGGCGATCTCCAGGGCCTTGCCGAGCGCGGTGCCGTCGGGGACGACGTGGCCGACGAGTCCGATGTCCGCGGCCTCGCGGGCGGTGTACGGCCGTCCGGTGAGCAGCATCTCCAGGGCGTGGGTGCGCGGGATCTGGCGTTGCAGCCGGACCGTGGAGCCGCCGATCGGGAACAGCCCGCGCCTGACCTCGAACAGGCCGAAGGTCGCGGACTCGCCCGCGACCCTGATGTCGGTGCCCTGAAGGATCTCCGTGCCGCCCGCGACACAGTGGCCCTCGACGGCGGCGATCACCGGCTTGCGCGGGCGGTGGTGCCGCAGCATCGCCTTCCAGTGCAGGTCGGGGTCGGCCTTGAGCCGGTCCCGGTGGTGCTGCCCGACCATGCCCTTGCCGGCCAGCGCCTTGAGGTCCATCCCGGCGCAGAAGGCGCCGCCGGCTCCGGTGAGCACGATGGAGCGGACCGCGTCGTCCTCGTCGGCCTCGAGCCAGCCGTCGTACAGGCCGACGAGCATCGGCAACGAGAGCGCGTTCTTGGCCTCGGGCCGGTTGAGCGTGAGCACCAGTGTGCCGCCTTCGCGCCGCACGGTGAGGTGTTCGGTTCCACCCATCGCCCATCTCCCCTCTGACAGAACGAGAACAGGTTGCAGTAGTGGACGGGGCACTTCAAGGGTTTCTGACAGGTAGTCAGATTTCCGCGCCGGAACCCTTCACAGTTGCGGTGCCCTTTGCTCTGATGACCGGCGAACCGACAGATGCCAGGTACGACTGCCCGGGGTCAGGAGGAGCGGTGGAGTACAACCTTGCCGACCTGTTCGAGTCGGTCGTCGACGTGGTTCCGGACCGCGAGGCGCTCATCTACGTGGACCACCCCGGCACGGGTGCCGAGCACCGTCTGACCTACGCGGAACTGGACGCCGCCGCCAACCGCATCGCCCACCATCTGATCGGCAGCGGGATACGACCCGATGAGCATCTGGGTCTGCATCTGTACAACGGCGTCGAGTACCTCCAGACGGTACTGGGCTGCCTCAAGGCCAGGATCGTGCCGGTCAACGTCAACTACCGCTATGTCGAGGAGGAATTGGTCTACCTCTACCGGGACGCCGACCTGGTCGCGCTGGTCTTCGACGCGGAGTTCGGCGACCGGGTGGCGGCGGCGCGACCACGTGCGCCCAAGCTGCGGCATCTGCTGAGCGTGGGAGGATCGGCGGAGGTGCCCGGCGCTGTCCCGTTCCCCGAGGCCGAGGCCGCCGGTTCGCCCGAGCGGGGCTTTCCGGCCCGGTCGGGCGACGATCAGTTCATCATCTACACCGGCGGGACGACCGGCATGCCCAAGGGCGTGATGTGGCGTCAGGAGGACCTCTTCTTCTCCGGGCTGGGCGGCGGGGCACCGACCGGTGATCCGGTGCAGAAGCCGGAGGAACTGGCCGAGCGGGTCGCCGCGGGCGGCTCGGGGATCACCTTCTTCCCCACTCCCCCGCTGATGCACGGCACCTCCACCCTCACCGCTTTCATCGGCTTCAACTTCGGGCAACGGGTCGTCATCCACCGCAAGTTCGCCCCCGAGCAGGTGCTGCGGACGGTCGAGAAGGAGCGGGTCACCAGCATGTCCCTGGTCGGCGACGCGATGCTGCGCCCGCTGATCGACGCGCTGAACGGACCCATGAAGGGCACCGACTGCTCCTCCGTGTTCAGCGTCTCTTCCTCGGGCGCGATCATGTCGGAGACGGTGCGCCGGCAGTTCCGGGAGCTGGTCCCGAACGCCATGCTGCTGAACAACTTCGGCTCCTCCGAATCCGGGTTCAACGGAACGGCGACGGAGGACTCCGGTCCCGAGCGCGGTTTCCGTATCCGCGTCAACTCCCGTACGCGGGTGGTGGATCCGGCCACCCACGAGCCGGTCGCGCCCGGAGAGATCGGCCGCGTCGCGCAGTGCGGGCACGTACCGCTCGGCTACTACAACGACCCGAGGAAAACCGCCGAGACCTTCTTCGAGAAGGACGGCCTGCGCTGGGTGCTGCTCGGCGACATGGCCACCGTCGACGAGGAGGGCGTCGTCACCGTCCTCGGGCGCGGCTCCCAGTGCATCAACACCGGCGGCGAGAAGGTCTATCCGGAGGAGGTCGAGCAGGCACTCAAGTCGCACCCGGACGTGTACGACGCCCTGGTGGCCGGGGTGCCGGACGCCACCTGGGGCAACCACGTCGCGGCGGTGGTGCAGTTGCGCGAGGGCGCTGCCCGGCCGTCCCTGGCCGACATCCAGGTGCACTGCCGTACCCATCTGGCCGGCTACAAGATCCCGCGCCAGCTGGTGATCATGGACTCGATCCAGCGGTCGCCGAGCGGGAAGGCCGACTACCGGTGGGCGCGGGAGGTGGCGGTGGCGGCGGACCGGTAGCCGTCGGCGGTTCCATCCGGGTGATCGTGGCGGCGTACCCTGTGCGCGGTCGGCCTCCGCCTTTGAACCAAAGGTGACGGCCGGTCGTACGGGGGGTGACGGAACAGCCTCCGTCGCACCAGGACCGGGTTACGCACGGAAGGACCTTCGGGTGTCGCACCTCACGCCCCCTCGCCAACTGCCGGACGCCGACGCGGGTCCGGGCCCCGACGCGACGGCGACGGACGGGACCCGGGGGGACTCCGAGACAGCCGAACAGACCGGGGCGAACGCGGGCCCCGGCACGGAAGCGCGGGCGGAGGAGGCGGCCGGCGACGAAGAGCGCAGCGAGACTGCCGTCGAAGCCACCGGCTCGCACCCCGCCGCCGACGAGGACGAACGCACCCCCGATGCCGCCGACCCGCACCCCACCGGGGCCGATTCCCGGGAGGAAGACGAACCCGCCGCGAACGGCGCCTCCGCCGCCCGCCCCGGCTGGTTCGGCCGGCGCCCTCGTCACCCCCGGGCCGCACGTGTCGTGCGGGTGGGCACGACTGTCCTGGCCGGTGCGCTGGTGCTCACCGTGCTCCTCGTGCCCAACCGCCTCGACTGGATCACTGTCCAGTCGTTCCTCCGCCTCCCGGTCGAGGCGATCTTCCTCGCGGCCGTCCTGCTCGCACTGCCGTCGAAGGCACGGCGGATCACGGCCGGAGTCCTGGGGGTGTTGCTCGGGCTGTCCGCCATCCTGAAGTGCCTCGACATGGGCTTCCGCCAGACCCTGGCCCGGCCGTTCGACCTGGTCTTCGACTGGGTTCTGCTGAACGACGCGGCGGACTTCCTCAAAGACTCGCTCGGCCGCTCGGGCGAGGTGCTCGCGGTGGTCGGTGTGATCGTCCTGGTCGTCGCGGTGCTCGTGGTGAGCGCGCTCGCGATGGTGCGGCTGGCGAACGTGCTGGCCCGGCACCGCCCCGTGGCCGTACGCACCACGCTGGTCCTGGGCGTCGTGTGGATCATCTGTTTCACCCTGGGCGTGCAGTTCGGCGGTGTCACCTTCGCCACCAAGGGTTACGCCCAGTACCTCGCCAACCGTGTGCAGTACGTCCGCGACGGCCTCGGGGACGCCGAGGTCTTCAAGAAGCAGCTCCCCGTCGACGCCTTCGCCGACACCCCGTCCGACCAGCTGCTGACCGGGCTGCGCGGCAAGGACGTCATGTTCACCTTCATCGAGAGCTACGGCCGCGTGGCCATCGACGATCCGGCGATGGCACCGGAGGTCGACGCGACGCTCGAAGAGGGCGACGCGAGGCTCAAGGCGGCGGGCTTCGCGGCGCGCAGCGGCTGGCTCAGGTCGCCCGTGACGGGCGCCGGCAGCTGGCTCGCCCACTCGACGTTCCTGTCCGGCCTGTGGGTCAAGAACCAGCAGCGGTACCGGACCCTGACCACCAGTGACCGTGCAACCCTCACCAGCTACTTCCAGAAGAGCGGCGCCTGGCGAACCGTCGGCATCGTCCCGGGCGTCCGGAAGCCCTGGCCCGAGGGCAAGTACTTCGGCCTCGACCACATATACGACTCGACGCATCTCGGCTATCAGGGCCCGTACTTCAGCTGGACGCCGGTGCCGGACCAGTTCAGCCTGGAGGCCTTCCAGAAGCTGGAGCACGGCAAGAAGAACCGCGACCCGATCATGGCGGAGATCATCCTCGCCTCCAGCCACAACCCCTGGTCCCCCGTCGCCCACATGATCGACTGGAAGGACCTCGGGGACGGTTCGGTCTTCTACAAGATCAAGAAAGAGGGCACGAACCCCACGGAGGTCTGGAAGAGCGCCAAGCGTGTGCGGACCGAGTACCGCAAGGCCATCCAGTACTCCCTGGACAGCCTGACCCAGTGGGTCCAGCGCTACGGCGACGACAACACCGTCCTCGTCTTCCTCGGCGACCACCAGCCCGTCCCGACGGTCACGGGGGGCAGCACCAGCAGGGACGTACCTGTCACCGTCGTCGCCCGCGACCCGAAGGTGCTGGACCGCATCTCCGACTGGGGCTGGACGGAGGGGCTCAAGCCCGCGGCCGACGCGCCGGAATGGGCGATGAACAAGTTCCGGGACCGCTTCATGACGGCGTACGGCCCGACCGGGGGCTGAGCGGGGTTTCGCCGCCGTCGAGGAAGCCGGCGACCCGGCGTACGAACCACTCCGGGTCGTCCAGCCAGGGATAGTGCCCGGCGCCGGGCTGCACCACGCACTCGGCGTTCGGAAAGGCCTCGGCGGTACGGCGGGCCAGGGCGGGGCACGGGCCGCCGTCCAGTTCGCCGGCGAGGACGAGGACCGGGGCGGTCAGGGCGGTGAGCGCGGCGCGGGTCGCGTCCGGGGCGAAGGCTCCGTCGGCGAAGTAGACCTCGCCCGCCGCCTCGTTGGTCTGCTCCTCGGTCGCCGCGTCGTGGTCACGCGCGGCCTCGTCCCACCGCCCGTAGAAGAAGGGCACGCACGCGAGGTCGAACCCGCCCTCCCCTGTCAGCCAGGTCTCCAGCGCCGGGAGCGCCTTCTCGAACCACGGCTCGTCCGCGCGGGCCCGGCCCGCGGCCAGACGCTCCTCGGCGGTGGCCCGCATGCCGAGGGCCGACGGGTTGGGGGTGATCAGTGCGAGCCGCCGCACGCGTGCCGGATGCCGGGCCGCGTACAGCATCGCCAGGCTGCCGGCCGCCGAGTGCGCGAGCAGATCCATGCGCTCCAGCCCCAGGTGGGCGCGCAACTCCTCCACATCGTCGACCAAGTGGTCGCACCGGTGGGTCGCCGGATCCGCCGGCACCGCGGAGTCGCCGGTGCCCCGCAGATCCAGCAGGACGAGCCTGCGGTGGGCGGTCAGTCCGCCCAGGTCGCCGAGATAGCCGGAGGCGCGCATCGGCCCGCCCGGCAGGACGACGAGGGGTTCGCCCTCGCCTCGGACGTGGTAGGCGAGCTCGGTCCCGTCGGGCGCGGTGAAGGTCGGCATGGCGCCGATCATGGGGTGCGGCACGGACAGCCGCAACGGAGTTCTCCCACAGCGCGATGACCCGGTACGTCGGCGGCGGACCTCAGGAGTGGTTCCGGCCGTAGTCCCCCGCGTCCACGCTGCACGCGCCGCGTCCGGGAAATCGCGGCCGGGCCTCTTGCCCGGGCCGGGACGGACTGCGTTAACTGATCCCGAGCGGATCGACCGAACGATCGGTCGACAGGACGGGTGCGGTCGGCGAGGGAGAGGTACCCATGGCGGAGACAAGGGACCTGCTCGACGCGGGAGAGCGGCTCGACGTCGAGGCGTTGCGGGCGCTGCAACTGGAGCGGCTCCAGTCGTCCCTCCGGCACGCCTATGCCCACGTGCCCTTCTACCGGGAGTCCTTCGACAAGGCCGGGCTCCGCCCGGAGGACTGCCGCTCGCTGTCCGACCTGGCCCGTTTCCCCTTCACCACCAAGGCCGACCTGCGGGAGAACTACCCGTACGGGATGTTCGCCGTGCCGCGCGAGCGGATCCGCCGTATCCATGCCTCCAGCGGCACCACCGGACGACCGACGGTGGTCGGCTACACGGAGAACGACCTGTCCATGTGGGCCGACATGGTGGCCCGCTCCCTGCGGGCGGCGGGCGGGCGGCCCGGCGACACGGTTCATGTGGCGTACGGGTACGGACTTTTCACGGGCGGTCTGGGCGCCCACTACGGTGCCGAGCGCCTGGGCTGTACGGTCGTCCCGGCGTCCGGTGGCATGACGGCCCGCCAGGTCCAGCTGATCCAGGACCTGCGGCCCGGGATCATCATGGTCACGCCCTCGTACATGCTCACTCTGCTCGACGAGTTCGAACGGCAGGGCGTGGACCCGCGCTCCACGTCCCTGCGGGTCGGTGTGTTCGGCGCCGAGCCCTGGACCGAGGAGATGCGGCGCGAGATCCAGGAGCGGTTCGCGATCGACGCCGTCGACATATACGGGCTCTCCGAGGTGATCGGTCCCGGGGTGGCCCAGGAGTGCGTGGAGACCAAGGACGGCCTGCACATCTGGGAGGACCACTTCTTCCCCGAGGTCGTGGACCCGATCACGGGCGAGGTGCTGCCGGAGGGTGAGGAGGGCGAGCTGGTCTTCACCTCGCTGACCAAGGAGGCGATGCCGGTGATCCGGTACCGCACCCGTGACCTGACCCGGCTCCTGCCGGGCACGGCCCGGGTGTTCCGGCGGATGCGGAAGGTCACCGGCCGCAGCGACGACATGGTGATCCTGCGCGGGGTGAACCTGTTCCCGACGCAGATCGAGGAGATCGTCCTGCGCACCCCGGCCGTCGCCCCGCACTTCCAGCTGCGCCTCACCCGCGAGGGCCGCCTGGACGCCCTCACCGTGCGGGCCGAGGCCCGTCCCGGCGCCGGCCCCGAGGCCCGGGACGCGGCGGCCCGGGACATCGCGGCGGCCGTGAAGGACGGCATCGGCGTGTCCGTCGCCGTCGAGATCGTCGAGCCGGAGTCGCTGGAGCGCTCGGTGGGCAAGATCCGCCGCATCGTGGACCTCCGGCCTCGCTAGGGCCTGGTGCCCCGCACTAGACGGCGGGTTCGAGCACGACCGGCAGCTCCGCGAGGCCGCGGAAGGCGGGGAAGGGCACCTCCAGCCATCGTGCCTGCCCGGCGGGGTCGGCCGGAGTCATCCTCGGGAACCGGTCGAACAGGCCGGTGAGGGCGAGCTGCGTCTCCAGCCGGGCCAGCGGGGCTCCCAGGCAGTAGTGGTTGCCGTGCCCGAACCCCAGATGGGCGTCCTGCGCGTTCCCCGGCCGCATCACGTCGAACTCGTCCGGGGCGTCGAACTTGCGCGGGTCGCGGTTGGCGGAACTGAGCGCGATCTGGACCAGGGCACCCTTGGGGATCCGCGTCCCGGCGAACTCCACGTCCTCGGTCGCGTAGCGGAACGTCGCGCTCTCCACGGAGCCGTCGTAGCGCACCAGTTCCTCGACCGCCGCCCGGATCAGCTCCGGGTCCTCGCGCACGGCGCGGAGCTGCGCGGGATGGGACAGGAAGTGGTGGACGGCATTGCCGATGAGGTAAGCGGTCGTCTTGTGACCCGCGAACATCAGCAGGAATGCCGTGGAGACCAGTTCGTTCTCCGAGAGCCCGCCGTCGTTGTCCCGGACCGCGGTGAGCGCGCTCAGCAGGTCGTCACCCGGCCGGCGGCGCTTGGCCGCGATGAGGTCCGTGAAGTACGCGTGCAGGTCCTCCTCCGCCTTCTGCTGGGCCCGCTTGGCCTCCTCGCCGAAGCCGGTCTGCGCCACCGTGGTGGACAGGTGCTGCATCCGCGACCGCTCCTGCGGCGGCACGCCGAGCAGGTCGCAGATCACGATGATGGGCAGCGGGAACGCGAACGCGGGCAGCAGGTCGAAGGCCTCCCGGGCCGGGCACTCGTCGAGCAGGCTCCCGACGATGTCCTCGATCCGAGGCCGCAGCGCCTGCACGCGGCGTGGAGTGAACGCGGAGTTGACCAGCCTGCGCAGCCGGGTGTGCTTGGGCGCGTCGGAGTTGAGCATGTTGTCGTCCAGCGCGACGGACGAGTCACCGAAGATCCTCCGGTAGGCGTCCATCGCCCCGTACATGTCCTTGCTCAGCCGCGGATCCGCCAGGGCGGCCCGCGCGTCCTCGTACCGCGTGATCAGGTACGTCTCGTTGCCGTGCGGCGGTCTCATGGGGCAGACCGGCGCCGCTTCCCGGAGATGGGCGTAGACCGTGTGGGGATCCCGCCGGAACTCCGGGGTGCACCGCTCGACCGCGGTGACGGCTTCTCGCGTGGTGGTCACGGACGGCTCCTCAGGTCGAAGAGGGCCTCGGCGTTGCCGCCGAGGATGAGCTGCTGGGAAGCCTTGTCGAGCGGCAGCTTCTCGATCATGCGGATGGAGTCCTCCAGCGGCGCCGCCATCGGCGGTGAGTCGGTGCCGAACAGCATCCGCTTCGGCCCCAGCACCTCCGCGTTCAGGCTCAGGTGCGCCGGGCTGAACGGGCTCGTGTCGACGTACATGCGCTGGAGCGCCGCGGCCGGGTCGGCCGCCGGCGCCTCGGCGGCCGGAGGGGCGGAGGCCGGAGGGGCGGAGGCCGCCCGGGGCCGGCCGGAGGGCGGCGCGCCCCCGGCCCAGTGCCGGGGGC
>NZ_JBSGZV010000022.1:0-149090 GCF_053611185.1 Streptomyces sp. NPDC054834
CGGAGATGTGTATAAGAGACAGCTGTGGGACTTCACCTGGAACGCCGACTGCGAGGCCAGCGCGTTCCAGGTGAAGGTCCCGGTCCCGTCCTCGCGCCGCTCAGGAGGTGAGGTAACAGCCCTTCCGTACGCCCGGCAGCGGATCCGTGCCGCCGAAAGCCGCCGTCGTGCACCCGGTGCCGCCGGTGAACGACTTGTAGACGAACGTGCCCCGTGCGCCGTAGGCCACGGTCTGCTGTCCGCTGAAGGCGCATGTCCCGGCTTCGTCCGAGCAGTTCGCGGCGTAACCGACCGGGCCGCCGGTGGCGGTGTAGCAGGCCTTCGACTCACCGAAGATCGGGTCGCCGAATGTGGCGTCGGTGCACGGTGTGTCGCCGGTGGCCGTGCGGGTGGTGAACGCGCCGAAGGCGCCGTACTTCACCGGTTGTCCCGCCGCGGCCGGGCATGTGCCGTCCTGGTCCGCGCACTTGGTCCAGCCACCGGCCGGCGCTCCGGCGGGCGCCAGGTAGCAGGACTTGGCCACTCCGTGGACGGGATCGCCGAAGTGGGCGTTGGTGCAGGCGACGGAACCGTTGGTGACCTGGTGCGCGAAGTTGCCGCCTGCGCCGTAGGCGACGTCACGGTTGTAGCCGGGCACGGTGCAGGTGCCGTCCTCGGCCGCGCAGGCGGTGTATCCGGGCGGGCCGCCCGCGTCGGCGACGTAGCAGGACTTGACGAGGTTCGGTGCCGGGTCGCCGCCGAAGGAGTAGTTGGTGCAGGCGGTGCTGCCGGTCACCGTCTTGTACGTGTACGTGTCGGCGCCGTAGGCCACCGAGCGACTGCCGCTGAAGGAGCAGGTGCCGCCCTCGCCCGCGCACCGGGTGAAGCCCGCACGCAGCGCGCCGGTGCCGGGGTCGGTGGGTGCCGAGGGATTGCCGAGGCCGGTGGCGGAGACGGTGTAGCTGCCGGGGGCGACGCCGGTGAGGTAGACGTAGGTGTCGTCCTGGCTCCCGCCGGTGATGCCGGAGGTGGGCGTGAAGGTTCCGTTGCTCCAGACGACGGTGCCGTTCACGGTCACCGTGATGTTGCCGCCGAGCTTCGGGACGCCGATGCGGCCGGTGCTGCCGGACGGGCTGGAGAGGGTGGCCGAGTAGGTGCCGGCCGACGGATTGCGGGACCAGGACGCGTTGACGGCGCCCTGGGGCATGGTGATGCGGCCCTGGGCGCTGGTCAGGTCGCCGGGGTGCGGCACGAAGCGGTACCCGCCGGTCGACGACTCGGGTGCGGTGCCCAGCACGTCGAAGGTGAGCGTGGAGGTGGGCGCGGTGGACCAGCCGTGGGCCAGGCTCATGAACGAACCGCCGTAGGCGAGGCCGCCGTCGGACTTGATGCCCTCCCAGAACGTGCTCTTGGTGCCGATGTCGCTGTCCAGCATGTGGCCCCAGGTGCGGCGGATCTGGTCCAGGGCGGTGAAGTCGTCGTTGGCGGTGAAGCGGGCGTTCAGCTCCATGCCACCGGCGAAGGGCGAGACGTCGCCACCCCACTCGGGGGTGGTGGGTCCGTAGACGCCCCAGTTCTTGCCGAGCCCCGCGGTGATGCTCTTCGACTTCGCCGTGGAGTCGGTCAACCCGTACCAGACGGCGAGGGAGTTGCCGTCCTGCGGATACAGACCGCTGGTCGGGTTGTCCTTGTACATGCCCTTGGAGGCGTCCCACAGCCGGGAGTTGGCGGCGGACTTGATGGCGGCCGCCTTGCTGTTCCAGCTCGCGGCCAGCGCGCTGTCGCCCTCGACCGTGGCGAGCGTGGCGCCGCCCTTGAGGACGCCGTACAGCAGCGCGTTGGCGGAGATGTTCTCGCCGCCCTGACCGACCCGGGCCCAGTCCTGGGTACGGGTGACGTTGAGCAGGTTGTTGCCGTCGATCTTGTTGGTGATGAAGGCCATCCCGCGCTTGTACTTGGCCCATTCGGAGTCCAGCCACGCCCGGTCGGCGGTGTACGTGTAGTACGTCGACGTCCCCAGCAAGGTCCAGGTGTGGTACGTGTCCGAGCCGGTGAGGTTGAACGGCGGGCCCGACCACGGGATTTCGCCCTCCGCCGACTGCGCGTCGTACATCGTCGTGAGCGCGTTGCGGGTCGAGGTGAGGTCGCCGGAGTACGCGTACTGGGTGGGTACGGCGATGCCCATGTCGCCGGGCCACACCGTACGGTCGCGCTTGGCGCCGTCGACCAGGACGGACTCACCCACCCCGACGGTGGCACTGTTGTCCCACGCCGAGGCGGGCGGGGGCCAGGCGCGGCCCTGGTTCGAGGCGATCGTGTTGAGCTGCACCGTGTATGCCCCGGCGTACCAGATGCGGTTGAGCAGGTCGTCGCTGGAGGAGAAGTAGTTGGCGTAGTCGGCCGGGTCGGTTTTCCCCGGCGCCGCGGTGAAGCCGAGGCTGACGCCCTTGAGGTCCACCCAGCCCGAGGTGTCGAGGAAGACGGTCAGGTAGCGGAAGCCGCCCCGGAGTTGGGCGGTGGGCACCGTGTAGCTGCCGTTGGCGGAGGCCGTGGCGTAGAGGGCCCCGTCCTCGCCGTCGCGGCCGCTGCTGCGGTCACTGTTGTTGCCCACGTACCGCGACGACTCGCTGAAGGCCAGACCGACTCGCTGGCCGCTGTCGCTCACACTTGCGAAGGACAACGTTGTCACGCCGCCGACCTCTTTGCCGAAGTCCAGGGTGATGGCCGACTGCGAGCCGGAGATCCGCGTCGACTGCCCGCTGAGGACGTTCTGCGGGTTCGCGACACTGCCGGACGTTCTGTAGACGGCGGTCGGCTTGACGGTGCGGGAGGTCGGCGAGTAGTTCAGCGCGTCGACGGCCGCCGTGCGGACGCCCGTCGAGGTCTCCGTGGAGGACGCCGGCGCGCCACTGGCGGTCGGCGCGGGACCTGCGGCGAGCGCGGTGGCCGCGACGATGGTGAGGCCGAGCAGATGGTGCCGGCTCGGCGATCTGCTCAGCGGGGAGCGGCGTCGCATGGAAACCTCCTGGATCGATGCGCGAGTGCGGGGAAGACGGTTTCTGAAACGATTCAAAACCGGCCCGTACGAAGCCCGGTGTCCGTTGGGGCAGTTGGACGCGCGAGGAGCCTCGCCGAAGTTCCACCGATGATGGGCGCCCGGAAACGGGGTGTCAACCCGTCGCAGCAGCCTCTCAACTCGGCCGGAACAGGGGCGCCTTGGTCATTGACAGGGTCCCGCCAAGCCGGTTCACTGCCTCGGGGAGAGGTACGGACCAATGCTCGATTCCCGTCCGGCTCCCTGAGAGCCGTCGGCTCCCGTCACGTGCGCCAAACGGTCTCCCCCATCGTGAAATCGAGGCGAGTTCCGATGTCCTCACGCAGCTCAGACATCGTTGTCAGACCACGCCTTCTCGGCTTCCTGCCGGCGGCCGCGCTCGCGTTCGCGGCCCTGGTCCCGGCCGCGCCCCCCGCGGCCGCCGCCACCCAGGTGTGCGTACTGGCCTGCGACACGCTCGACCCCTCACAGGCCCGGCAGGAGACCTTCCCGGTGCCGGACAAGGACCTCAACGGCCGTCGCCTGGAACTGCACGTGTCCGACACGGACGACATGGCGTGGGCCAGCGTCGACAACGGCGTGAGAGGCGACTCGGTGTGGCTGGACCGCTCCTGGGACGGCGGCTCCACCTGGGAGGGACTGCTCGGCAAGGCGAGCATCCCGGGCAGCTGGACCGGCACCAGGACGCTGATGTACAACATCACCGACCCCCGCAACCACAGACGCGGACTCGTGCGCGCCTGCGGCGACGCCGCCGGCGTGGGCTGCACCAACTGGGTCTACCCCAGCGTCTGCGACACGCTCTGCGACGGCACCAACGCCGACCAGGCGGCCGGCGACGACCAGCCGGTGCCGTCCACCACCCTCTACGGCCGCACGATCCGGCTGCACGTCGACCAGAAGAACTCCATGGCCTGGGCCGGCATCGACACCGGGGGCGCCGGCGACGAGATCTGGCTCGACCGTTCCTGGGACGGCGGCTCGACCTGGCCCGACGGCTCCTCCCTCGGCCGCACCAGCACCCCGTCCGGAGCCACCGCCACCCGTACCGCGATGTACGCCACCCGCGACCCGCGCGGCCTCCTCTACGGCGGCGCGGTCCGCGCCTGCGGACGCGAAGCCGGCCACAACGAGGGCAGCTGCACCGCCTGGGTAAGGCCCGCGGCGACCAGGGCGCGTGCCGCGGCGGACGCGCTGATGACCTCGTACGACCCCTACAACGGCTGGTGGCCCAGCAGCTGGTGGAACTCCGCGGCCACCCTCACCTCCCTCATCGACTTCGCGAAGACCACCGGCACGCACGACTACGACTGGGCCATCGCGCGCACCTTCGACCAGAACAAGGGCACTTTTGCCGCCGGCGTGCGCAGTTCGGACGCGGTCGAGGGCGACTTCATCAGCCGTTCCATCGACGACTCGGGCTGGTGGGCCATCACCTGGATCGACGCGTACGACTACACCGGCGACTCCCGCTACCTCGACGAGGCCGTCACCATCGCCAAGTACGTCCAGCAGTACTGGGACACCGGCACCTGCGGCGGTGGCGTGTGGTGGGACCGCGAGCGCACCTACAAGAACGCCGTGACCAACGGGCAATACCTCTGGCTGACCACGGCGCTGCACCAGCGCATCCCGGGCGACACCGTGTGGCTCCAGCGGGCGAGGACGGCCGCCGCCTGGTACCGGTCCAGCGGAATGATCAACTCCTCAGGACTGGTGAACGACGGCCTCACCTCGTCCTGCGCCAACAACGGCAGCACCGTGTGGAGTTACAACCAGGGGCTGGCCATCGGCGGCTTCACCGAGCTGTGGAAGTCGACCGGGGACAGCTCACTGCTGACCACCGCGCGGACCCTGGCCGACGCCGCCATCAGCAGCCCGGCACTGACCCGGGGCGGAGTGCTCACCGAGTCCTGCGACATCGGCTCGGCGTCCTGCGACGACAACCAGAAGCAGTTCAAGGGCATCTTCATGCGGAACCTCGCCGACCTCGCGAAGGCCACCGGCTCCAGCACCTACCGCAGTTACGTCCAGGAACAGTCGGACACACTGTGGGCGCAGGACCGCACCCCCCTCAACACCCTCGGTGAACGCTGGGCCGGCACCGCCCCCAACCAGACAGACTGGCGGACCCAGGCCAGCGCCCTCGGAGCACTCACCGCTGCCTCGGGGTGACGACGGTGGGGCGCCTCGTCGGTGTGCCCGCTGCGCGAAGCGCCGGTGCACGAGGCGGGGGTCCGGCAGCTTCGGCGGCTGCCCGACCACCAGGTTCGACGCACGGTGCAAGCGGAACCAGGCCGCCGTTTCCCCAGGTGTCACGCACCCACGATCCGTCCGGGCACGTGCGGCGGAGAGGGCACGGGGCCGGCCGCTCGCGAGGCTGGGTGCGCGGCACCCAGGAAGCCCTCACCTGGGGAGACGGCGGCCTGGTTGGCACCGGCCGACGGGCCGACCGTAGAGCCATGACCAGTCACGACACGCCTCGCGACCCACATCCGTTCGTCGGGATGTGGGTGACCGCGGACGGATTCATCCGCCAGGAACTGCTGCCGAACGGCCGCTACGACGAAGCC
Organism: Streptomyces sp. NPDC054834; assembly: GCF_053611185.1. Taxonomy (NCBI): domain Bacteria; kingdom Bacillati; phylum Actinomycetota; class Actinomycetes; order Kitasatosporales; family Streptomycetaceae; genus Streptomyces; species Streptomyces sp. NPDC054834. The sequence continues at coordinate 5,608 of NZ_JBSGZV010000022.1, forward strand.
CGCGGCAACCGCCCCAGCGCCTACACCGGCCGCTACACCGTCACCGGCAACCACATCGACTACGTCGACGACACCGGCTTCACCGCCACCGGCGACGTCCGCGGCGGCGTTCTCTTCCACGAGCACCTGGTCCTCTACCGCGAAGGCGACGAGGACAGCCGGCAGGGGACCCGACCATGACCGAGATCCACCTCCAGGTGGCCGCCTGCACCACCCCGGCCCGAGCACGCCCCTGCTAACGAACAGGCGCGACAACAGGGGGCCCATTGCCGCATCGCCGCAGGTTGGACGGAGAACCTGTCGGCACTTCGGCAAGGGACCCGGCCGTTGCGATGGGCATGCCCTACGGCAGGCGCCACTCGACCGGCTGCGCGCCCTGCCGCGCCAGCAGGTCATTGACCCTGCTGAACGGCCGCGAACCGAAGAAACCACGGTCCGCCGACATCGGCGACGGGTGGGCGGACTCGATCGCGGGAAACTCCCCGAGCAGCGGACGCAGATTGCGCGCATCCCGGCCCCACAGGACGGACACCAACGGCTTGCCCCGGGCCACCAGCGCCCGGATCGCCTGCTCGGTGACCTCCTCCCATCCCTTGCCACGATGCGCCGCCGGCTGACGAGGAGCCGTCGTCAGCGCCCTGTTCAGCAGCAGCACCCCCTGCTCGGTCCACGGCGTCAGATCCCCGTTCGACGGCCTGGACAGCCCCAAATCCGTATGCAGTTCCCGGAAGATGTTCTCCAGACTGCCCGGCAACGAACGCACCTCCGGCGAGACCGCGAAACTCAACCCGATCGCCATACCCGGCGTCGGGTAGGGATCCTGGCCGACAATCAGAACGCGGACGTCATCAAAGGGCTGCTGAAAGGCCCTCAGGACATTCGCCCCCGCCGGAAGATAGGTCCGCCCCGCCGCTATCTCTGCCCGGAGGAAGTCCCCCATCGCGGCGATACGTTCGGCCACAGGTTCCAGAGCCTTCGCCCAGCCTGCTTCAACTAGTTCATGCAAGGGTCGTGGTGCCACGGCGCGTCACTCTACCGGCACACACAGGCGCCCTGAATGCGCAGGCAGGCCCGCGCGCAAGGACTGTCCCTCAGGCGCTAGTCTTCGTCCTCGTCGAGGTCCGCGAGCGGTCGAGCAGGTCGCACAACCGGTCACCGCGAAGGAGGGGAGCTTGTCGCAGTCAGTGATCGACCCACTCCGCCATGGCCGTCATCCCTGCTCAGCTCCTCGCCCCGGATACTCAGATCTCGGAACTTCCGCCCACGCGGTGGGGCTGTCGTTCTCCGTCGCGCCGGACGTACGGCCGCTGCCGCCCCGTCTGATCAACATCATCCGCGAGCTGGGCGCCGACCTGGGGCTCTCCCAGCCGTCGGAGGAGGTCACCGAGCAGGCGATCCGCGCGTTGGCCGCGCGCGGCAAGCCGCTGGTGTCCGTTCTGTGGGGCCGCGACGCCCGCAACCTGCGTCCGCTGCTGGGCGATCTGCCGTCGGTGGAGTCCGCGCACCCGTCACCGATGTCGGCCGACCGCGGCTTCTTCGGCTCCCGTCCCTTCAGCCGGGCCAAGGACCTGCTGGTCCGGCAGGGGGGACAGCCCGTGGACTGGTGCCTGCCGTGACCGGTGTGCGGGCCGAACCCGGCTTCCTGGCCGTCGACTCGGGAGGCTCCGGCCTGCGGGTCGTCGTCGGGGTGGCCGGGCGCGGTCCGTCCGCGCAGGGGCAGTCGCGAGAGCCGGTGCGCACGGGTGCCCGGGGGATCGACCCCGCACATCTGATGGAGCAACTGGTGCCCATGGTCCGGGCGTTGGTGGCGGAGACCGGGGTCGGCGGACTGGACACGGCCGTGATCGGTGCCGCCGGGTTCGCGTCCCTGGGCGGGGCGCTGCGTGCCGAGCTGCCGAGCGCCCTGGCCCGGGAGCTCGGGGTGCGGGCCGTCGCGCTCGCCGCCGACGCCGTCACCGCGTACGTGGGTGCGCTGGGGCCACGGGCCGGGGCCGTGGTCGCCGCGGGTACGGGACTGATCGCGCTCGGCACCGATCTGTCGAGCTGGCGGCGGGCGGACGGCTGGGGCCATCTGCTGGGCGACTGCGGCAGCGGTGCCTGGATCGGACGGGCCGGGCTCGAGGCGGCGCTGCGCGCCCATGACGGACGCGACGGCGGCTCCGCCCCGCTGCTGGCGTGCGCCGAGGAGCGGTTCGGGCCGGTCGCGGGCCTGCCCGGTACGCTCTACCCGCGCGCGGACCGCCCCGCCGTCCTCGCCTCCTTCGCGCCCCAGGTGGCCGCCTGTGCCGCGAGCGACCCCGTCGCGGCCGGCATCCTGCACGCCGCGGCCCGGCACATGGCCGAATCCGCCGCCGCGGTCTGCCCGCCCGCAGGGGAGCCCCAAGTGGCTGTCACCGGGGGTCTGGTCGAGCTGGGCGCGCCGCTTCTCGTACCGCTGGCCGAGGAGTTGGCGCGGCGACTGCCGCACGCCCGTCGTGTCCCGCCCGAGGGGGATCCGCTGCACGGCGCGGTGCGGCTGGCGGCCGAGCTGGCGGCCGGGCGGCTCACTCTCCCGAGTGATGAGGCGATGTTGTACGTGGTGACCACAAAACGGGATTGATCCTGTCGGTGAGGGAAGTGTCCAGGAAGTGTCCGAAACGTGAAGGGATCACTTCTCATCCGTCCGTAACTCATCAGACAAAACCGGACGGATACCGCTCACCTGCACCCTCCCCGAACAGAGAAGCCCAGGAAACCAGTAACATGCGGCGCCATGAGTTCCCCCACTGGGCCCGCGTCCGGCCTGCCAGTACGAATGCCGCGACCCCGCCAGCCCGGGCGGCACCGCCGCCCCGAACCGCTGGTGGCTCCCGAGGGCGCGCCCGCGCTCGTCCTCGCGGTGCCCGGCACGCCCAGCGCCGCCACGCGCAGCCTCGCCGAGGAGGTCGTGAGCATCGCCCGCTCCGAGCTGCCCGGCCTGGATGCCCGGATCGGCTACCTGGACGGGGACGACGCGGAGTTCCCGACCCTGAAGTCCGTCCTCGCGTACGCCGCCGACGAGCGCACGGCCCGCTATGAGCAGGCCCGCGCCGCGGGTGTCGACGTCAAGGCGCCCGACGGCCCGGTGGCCGTCGTCGTTCCGCTCCTGGCCGGCCCGGACAGTGCGCTGCTGCGCCGCGTCCGGCAGGCCCTCATGGACAGCCGGGTCGCCGCCGAGCTGACCGATGTCCTCGGCCCGCACCCGCTGCTCGCCGAGGCGCTGCACGTCCGCCTGTCCGAGGCGGGCCTGGCCCGGGCCGACCGTGCGCGGCTGTTCACCGTGGCGACCGCCGCGGACGGCATCATCCTGGCCTCCGTCGGCGGCGACGAGGCCGTGCAGGCGGCCGGGATCACCGGCATGCTGCTCGCCGCGCGCCTCGCCGTGCCGGTGATGGCGGCGGCCCTGGACGAGGAGGGCTCGATCTCGTCCGTCGCCGACCAGCTGCGCTCCTCGGGCTCGCAGCAGCTGGCGCTCGCGCCGTATCTGATCGGCCCCGAGATCGACGCCGGCCTGCTGGAGGCGGCGGCCACGGAGGCGGACTGCGCCATCGCGGAGCCGCTCGGCCCGTACCCGGCGATCGGCAAGCTGGCGCTGGCCAAGTACACGACGGCGCTCGGGATCGCCCCGCAGCAGGCGCAGGGCACGCCGGTCCGCTGAGGCGCCGGCGTCCGCCCCGAGACATACCAGTACGGCCAAGGGCCCGCACCTCCCCGAGGTGCGGGCCCTTGGCCGTGCCGGGCGGGGCCGCTTCAGTCGAGGACCACGCAGGAGGCCGCGGGCACCTCGACCGAGCCCTCGTAGCGCGGCATCCCGGTCGCCGGGTCGACCGTGAACCAGGTGACGTTCCCGGAGCGTTCGTTGGCCGCGTAGAGGACGCCCCGGGACTCGGCGAGCGCACGCGGCCAGTGGCCGCCGCACGGGACCGTGCCGATCATCCGCAGGACCTCGCCCTCGACGGCGAACGCGGTCAGTACGTCCTCACCGCGCGTGGCGATCCACACGTGGCGGCCGTCGGGCGAGACGACGATGCCGGAGGGGTAGGCGTCCCCGGCCGGGGCGCCCGGCAGGACGGGGGTCTCGGCCAGCGGCTGGAGGGAACCGCTGTCACCCTCCCAGCGGCAGACGGTGACGGTCGGGGTGAGTTCGTTGACGACATAGGCGTACCGGCCGTCCGGATGGAAGGCCAGGTGACGGGGGCCGGAGCCGGGGCGCAGCGCGAACTCGCGGTGCACCGCCGGGGTGCCCCGGCGAAGCGTGCACACCCGGACCGAGTCCGTGCCGAGGTCGACGCTGACGGCCCAGCGTCCGCCGGGGGCGGGCTGCACCTGGTGGACGTGCGGTCCGCGCTGACGCTTCTGGTGGGGGCCTGAACCGGTGTGCTGGAGGTGGCCGGAGGGCGCGGCCTCGAGGGTGCCGTCGGCGCGCAGGGGGACGACGGTGACACTGCCCGAACCGTAGTTGGCGGTCAGGACGTGCCCGTCGTGGACACTGAGGTGCGTGGGCCCGCTGCCGCCGACCGGCACCGGATGACCCGCGAGCTCGGGCCGCTCGCCGTGCACCCGGTAGGCGGCCACCGCGCCGTCGGCGGTCTCGCTGACCGCGTAGAGCGTGTCCCCGCCCGGTGAGAGGGCCAGGTACGACGGGTCGGGAATGCCGCCGACGCTGCCGAGCAGGCTCAGCGCGCCGCCCTCCGGATGAACCGCCGCCATCACGATCCCGGGCCCGCCCGCCGCCGTGAACGACCCGATGAACGCCCTCCGCCGCCGCGTGCCGCCCTCTGCCACCGCTGCCCCTTTCTCGCCGCGCCCGCGCCTGCTCGCTCGGCCCGACGGTAGCAGTCGATCACGGGCGGTCTAGACCAAGAGGGGGGTGCATGGCGCGGCGCCGACGCGTGGCCTGGCTCGGCGCCCGAAGCGGGCTGTCAGCTCGCCGCCCGAAGCGGGCCCGGCGGAGAGCGCTCAGGCCCCGACCAGCCCCGCCCTCGGAGGCGTCCGCAGCGGCTCCGCCAGGTCGGACAGGGCGCGTTCCAGGCCGTGCAGGTGGGCCAGGGCGGGCTCGGCGGGCGGTTCGGCGGGGTGGGTGGCGTGCCCGGTGCCGCCCTCGGTGAGCGCCTCGACGGCCGCCTCCACGCGCCAGCAGGCGGCGGCCAGGCGGGCGTCGTGGGAGGCCTCCGGATCCGCGGCGACCGCGACCAGGCCGCGGATCTCCCGGGCGCAGTCGTCGAGCAGGGCGAGCACCCGGCGGGCGCGCCGCTTGCGGCCGAGCATGGGGTTCAGGGGGTGCACGAGCGGCGCGACGGAGAGCCGTACCCGGCCGAGGAGCAGCTCCAGTTCCGCCACGCGGAGCGCCGGGTCGGCCGTCCCGTCACCCGCGAGGCGGGCCGCGGCCTCCGCCGTGCAGGCGTGCACGCAGCGCAGGGCGCGCTGGATCCAGGCGTCGGTGGTCGCGTGGGTGGTGACGGGCAGCACGAACAGGACGGCCAGCACGGCACCGACGGCGCCGACGCCGGTCTCCGCCAGGCGCAGGGCGAGCAGGCCGGGGCTGAGGACGCCGAGGAGTCCGTAGAGGAGCTCGGCGAGCAACGTCACCCAGAGCATCATCCAGGTGTAGGACACGGCGGCGGTGTAGAAGATGCCGAAGACCGACGCGGCGACGAGGACGGCCGTGGCGAGCGGCGCCCCGTGCAGCGGGACGACGACCAGCAGCCCCAGGGGGATGCCGATGACCGTGCCGAGGACCCGGCGGAAGCCGCGGACCAGCGTCTCGCCGCGCGAGGCGGTGTTCACGAAGATCCACCAGGTAGCACCGACGGCCCAGTACCAGCGCTGCCCGGACACCAGCTGGCCCAGGACGAGGGCGAAGGCGGAGCCGGCGGTCGCCTGGATCGCCTGCCGGGTGGTCACGCGGGCCAGTCCGCCGCCGACGGGCGCGGCGGGCACCGGGGCGGGGGGCAGCCGCCGTTCGTAGCACCACAGCCCGAAGCGCACCGCCGCCGCGGTGAGCACGGACAGCAGGACGGCGCCGTACAGCTCGGGCAGCTGTCCGGCTCTCGCGTGCAGGAACTGGGCCACGAAGAACGTCATGAAGGCGAACACGCCGAGGCTGTGGCCGCGTGGCCCCCAGCGGCGCGCGTAGACGCCCGCCCCGACCACGGCGAGGAAGGCCAGGTCCCGCGCCACGGAGTGGTCGTGCAGTTCGGCCGCCGCAGCGAGCACCGGCAGGCCCACGGCCGGCAGCAGCGCCGTCGTGACCGCCTGCCCCCGCACGGTGGCGTCGGTGACCGTGAACAGGGCGAGCAGCGCGGCCAGCCCGCCGGTCACGGCGCCCACGAGGGAATGTCCGGCGAGACCGCAGACCACGACCGCCAGTCCGATGCCGAGCACGGCCCGCGAAGCGAACCTGAGCCGCAGCCGCCCCGGGTCCGGAGCCACGAACGCCCTCTTCAGCACTGCTTCCCACCCCTAGACGCACCGGCATACAAAAGGCGCCACGGAGATCCGCGGCGCCATCGACGCGTCAATGAGAGCATCAATGAGGTCACTGGCTCAAGTGGCTGCTGCATCACTGAGCCATTGGCCCAGCTCCCGCACACTGCGCGCGTCCTCAGGGAGGCCAACGGCGCAGGTCGCGCGGTACACGCCAACCGGGCATCGCTGAGCCATTGGTACAGTCGTACGTCATGACCGTGGACGAGCTCGACACCCGCATCCTGCGGCTGCTGCTGGAGCAGCCGCGCACCAGTGTGCGCGAGTACGCCCGCATCCTCGGTGTCGCCCGGGGCACACTCCAGGCCCGCCTGGACCGTCTGGAGCGGGACGGCGTGATCACCGGCACGGGCCCGTCCCTCTCCCCCGCCGCGCTGGGCCACCCGGTGCTGGCGTTCGTGCACATCGAGGTCACCCAGGGTCATCTGGACGACGTCGGGGACGCGCTGGCCTCCGTGCCGGAGATCGTGGAGGCGTTCTCGATCACGGGTGGCGGGGATCTGCTGACCCGGGTCGTGGCGCGGGACAACGAGCACCTGGAGGACGTGATCCAGAAGCTGATCAGCCTGCCCGGTGTGGTACGCACCCGCACGGAGGTGGCCCTGCGCGAGCGCGTTGCGCACCGGCTGCTGCCGCTGGTGGAGTCGGTGGGCAGGGCCACCCGCGCATGACGCGGCGCGGCATCCTGGACGCCATGAGCATCGGCCATAACCTCTCGGTCATCTTCGATCTCGACGGAACGCTCGTGGACAGCGAGCCGAACTACTACGAAGCGAGCCGGCTGACCCTGGCCGACCACGGCGTCCGGGATTTCACCTGGGCGGACCACGAGAGCTACGTCGGTGTCAGCACCCTGGAGACGGTCGCCCTCTGGCGGGAGCGGTACGGCCTGAGCGCCCCGGTGGCGGAGCTGTTCGCCGCGACCGACCGGCGCTATCTGGAGCTGGCCCGGACCCGCACGCGCGTGTACCCCGAGATGCGGAAGTTCGTGGAGCTGCTGGCCGCCGAGGGCGTCCCGATGGCCGTGGCCTCCGGCTCCTCCCCCCAGGCGATCGAGGCGATCCTGGCGGGCACGGGCCTGGACGGCCGGCTTCGCACCGTCGTCTCGGCCGACGAGGTGTCCCGTGGCAAGCCCGCCCCGGACGTCTTCCTGGAGGCGGCCCGGCGGCTCGGGTCGGCCCCGGCGGACTGTGTGGTCGTGGAGGACTCGGCACCCGGTGCGGCCGCCGCCCACGCGGCCGGGATGCGGTGCGTCGCGGTCCCCTACGTCGCCGCGCAGGCCGACGCGCCGGAGTTCGCCACCGCCGCTCTGCTGGTGCGCGGCGGCCAGGCGGAGTTCACGGCGCGGTCGGCCTACGCGTGGCTCGCGGGGCGGGCTGCGACCGCCTGACCGGCCGCGCTCCCCGTGCGGTGGACGGCCGGGCATGCCAGCGTGACGCCATGACCACAGTCCAGGCACGGTCGTCCGAGCCGAGTGTCGATGACCGGCGCTGGCTGGCGCTCGGGGTGTGCCTCACCGCCGGGTTCATGACCCTCCTGGACACGTCGATCGTGAACGTGGCCCTGCCGTCGATACAGCAGGGGCTGGGGGCCGATCAGGCCGACCTGTCGTGGGTGGCCTCCGGGTACGCCCTGACGTACGGGCTGATGCTGGTGCCGGCGGGCCGGCTCGGTGATCTGCGGGGCCGCAGGGAGACCTTCCTCGTCGGGGTGGCGTTGTTCACGCTGGCCTCGGCGGCGTGCGGGCTGTCCTCGGCCGCCGGGTGGCTCGTGGTGTTCCGGCTGCTCCAGGGCATGGCCGGGGGCATGATCGCGCCGCAGAGCTCGGGACTGATCCAGCAGATGTTCCAGGGTGCCGAGCGGGCCCGGGCGTTCGCCATGTTCGGCAGTGTCGTCGCCATCTCCACCGCGGTCGGTCCGCTCACGGGCGGCCTGCTGATCCAGGCGTCCGGCGGCGACGACGCCTGGCGCTGGGTGTTCTACGTCAATCTGCCGATCGGCATGGCGGTGTTCGCCGCGGCGCTGCGGCTGCTGCCCCGGACCCCGCCGCGGAAGGGCCCGCAGGAGGGATTCGACGTGCCCGGCGTGCTGCTTCTGGGTTCCGGTGCGCTCGCGCTGATGCTGCCCGTGGTGCAGGAACAGCAGTGGCCCGGACGGGCCAAGTGGGCGCTGGTTCCCGTGGCCGTGCTCCTTCTGCTGGCGTTCTGGGCGTGGGAGCGGCGGCAGGGGCGGCTCGGGCGGGCGCCACTGGTGGATCTGCGGCTGTTCACCCGGCGGTCGTTCTCCCTGGGTGCGCTGCTGAGCCTCGTGTACTTCGCGGGCTTCACCTCGGTCTTCTTCGTCTACACGCTGTTCCTCCAGAACAGCCTCGGTTACAGCGCGCTCGCCGCCGGGGCCGCCGCGACGCCGTTCGCGGTCGGCTCGGCGATCGCCGCCCTCGTCGGAGGGCGGCTGGTCGTCCGTTACGGCCGCATGCTGGTGGTCCACGGGCTGTGCGCCGTGGCGCTGGGGCTGCTCGGGGCCGTCGCGGCCGTGGAGTTCGTCCCGGACCGGGACCTGGCCTGGGCCGCCGCGCTCCCGCTGCTCGTCGCCGGGGTCGGTTCGGGGCTGACCGTCTCCCCCAACACCACGCTCACCCTCGGCCGCGTCCCGGTCCGCCGGGCCGGGGCCGCCGGGGGCGTGCTCCAGACGGGCCAGCGGATCGGCTCCGCGGCCGGTATCGCCGCCGTGGGCGCCGTGTACTTCGCCCACCTCGCGGGCCACGGGCAGGTCGCCGGGGCGCTGGAGCTGGGTCTGGCCACCGCTCTCGGGTTCGTGCTGATCGCACTGGTGCTGGCCATGGCGGACCTGTGGGAGGGCGAGCGTTCCGCGAGGCGGTGAGCCGGTCGTGCGAACGGACGGCCGCGGGGCTCGCCGGTCACGACCGCCGTCGCGGCTTTCCCCGTTTCGGGGTCTTCGCGCCGCCGGAGCGGTTCCTCGGGTTGCGCCCGGTCGCCTTGCCGGCGGCGGGCTTCTGCCGGGCGGCGGCCGTGTCCGGGCGCTTGCGCTTGGGCGGGGTCTCGGGCTGGGCGGTGCGGCCGCGCGTGCTGTTGACGGTGCGGCCGCGGACGATGCCGATGAGGTCCTCGACGAGGTCGGTGGTGGCCTCCTCCGGCCAGGACAGGGCGACGCTCGACTGGGGGGCGTCCACGACCGGCCGGTAGGTGAGGTCACGGCGGTGGTGCAGGCGGGCCAGCGACTGGGGGACGACGAGGAGACCGACGCCGGCGGCGACGAGTTCGACGGCGTCCACGGTCGTCGCGGGGCGCTCGAAGGCGGGCTCGCCGGGCGGGCTGTCCCAGTCGAACACGTCGTCGAGGGGGTGGAAGAGGACCTCGTCGGCGAGGTCGGCCAGGGTCACCTCTTCGGCCGCTGTGATCAGGTGGTCCTTAGGGACCACGACCACCGTGGTCTCGGTGTAGAGGGGGATCGCGCTGAAGACCGTACGGTCCACCGGCAGCCGTACGAATCCCGCGTCGGCCTCGCCCGTCCGCAGCGCGTCGGACGCCTCGGCGGCCGTCACCTGGAGGAGGTCGAGCGGGATGTCGGGCAGGCGCTCGTTCCAGATCCGCACCCACTTGGCGGGGGTCACTCCGGGGACGTACGCGAGCCGGAACGACGGTGATTCCTGCGAGTCTGTCACGTCCGCCAGGTTACCGGCCGTGTTCGGCCGTCCCCTACTCGGCCGATACCCTTGACCTCATGAAGTCGCAGCAGACCACCCAGACGATGAAGCCCGCCACGGCGGCGAAGAAGCTGGGTGTGTACCTCCCCGCCACCCCCGCCGAGTTCCAGGAGGGCGTGGTCACGCGCGCCGAGCTGAGCGAGCTCCAGGCCGATCCGCCCGAGTGGCTGCGGGAGCTGCGCCGCACCGGCCCGCACCCCCGCCCGGTGGTCGCGGCGAAGCTGGGCGTGTCCATCGCGGGTCTCGCGCGCGGCGGGGTCACCGAGGCGCTCACGACCGAGCAGATCGAGGCGCTGAAGCAGGCCGGCCCGGAGTGGCTGGAGAAGGAGCGCGCCACCCAGGCGGAGGTCCGCAAGGAAACCGCGCGGATCAAGAAGAAGAACGCCGAACGCGCCGAGCACCCGCGCCCCTGAGACCGAGCGCTCCGGCTCTCCCCTCACCGACGCCCCCATCGCCGATCACCCGGCGGTGGGGGCGTCGCGTTGTCCGCTGTCCCCGGTCCTCGGCCATGTGCCGGTCGTCGGCCTGGACCTGAAGGGGACTGTCCGGGCGGTGATCCTGCCGCTCGGCGCCTGGGGCTTCTCGGTGATGCTGCTGACCGAGTTCATGAAGGACATCCCGGCCGAGATCGAGGAGGCGGCCCGGCTCGACGGCGTCGGCGAACTGCGGCTGCTGTGGCAGGTCGTCCTGCCGCTGTGCAAGCCCGCGCTCGGCGTGGCCGGCGTGCTCGGCTTCATCATGGTCTGGGACCAGTACCTGCTGCCCCTGATCACCGCCAAGGACCCCACCGACTACACGGTCACGGTCGCCCTGGCTCCACCCGGAGTACGGTCCACGGCTGCCCCGCTGGTGACCGCCCCTGGTGACCGCCCCGCCCCGACGGCGTTGTCAGTGTCGTGTCCTAGAGTTCCCGTCACTTGATCACTGCGGTGCGGGGAGGCACGTATGGGGTGGGTGCGGGCAGGCGACTACGAGGTCGCCCTGGAAGCCGGGAAGGTGGTGTGCCGCAACGCGTCCGGGCGGCGGCTGAAGTCCGTCCCCGCCAAACTCGCCGACGAACCGGCGGTCGTGGGGCTGCGGCAGCTCGTCGAGTGGCTCGAGCGGCACGAACGGCAGTGCCTGGCCGACGTCGAGAAGTGGATGGTCCGCTCGCTTCCCGTGCCCCTCGCCGTCATCGCCCGGGTGTGGCCCGACCCCGCCTGGCGGGCCGCCCTGCACGACCTCGTGGTCACCGGCGCCGACGGCACGGTCGCGGGATTCCTGCGGGACGCCGACGCCGAGCGCGGCCTCGGCCTGGTCGACCTCGACGGCGACACCGTGCGCATGGCCCCCGGCCTCGTCCGCATCCCGCACCCCGTGCTCCTCGACGACCTCGAGGAGCTGCGCGAGTTCGCCGTCGAACTCGGCGTGGAGCAGCGGGCCCAGCAGCTCTTCCGCGAGGTGTTCCCCCGCCCCGCCGCCGTCGGCGCCGAGGGCACGCAGGTCGAGGAGTACGCGGGCGGATCCTTCAAGGAGCTGCGCTTCCTGCACGGCCGGGCCACCCAGCTGGGCTACCGCGTGCGCGGGGGCAACGCCGTGTGCTCCGTGCTGGAGGACGGCCGCGGGATCGAGGCCCGGGTGTGGATCGGCGACTACGACGGTTACGAGGAGACCGAGACCGGACCGCTGATGTGGACCGACACCGGCGGCCGGGCGCTGAAGCTCGGTCAGGTCGGGCCGGTCGCCTGGTCGGAGGGCATGCGCATGGCGGCCGCGCTGTACGCCGGACGCGACATCGAGGACGAGGAGCGGGCGGCATGACGACCTACGACGAGACCACCGTCGCCGCGCTGCTGGACTCCGGCGCCGTCCTGCCCGCGGGCAGCACCGTCCGCGAGGACGCCGACACCCTCACCGTCCGCACCTACACCCACCCCGCCCTGGACGACCGTCAAGTGGTCCGGCTCGTGCCGGCCACCCTCGGCGAGGCCGAGGACCTGGCGCTGGAGTTCCTCGGCCTGACCCGGGAGCCGGAGACGCCCGAGGTCGGGCAGGTACGCCGCGAGACGCTGGGCTTCCCCGCCTGGGCACTGGTCAACGACCCGGCGAACGGGCACCACGCGCTGGCCCTGGTCAAGGACGTGGAGCGGCTCGCCCGCCAGGCCAAGTCCCGCCCGGGCAACGCCAAGGACGGCTTCGAGGCGCTCGGCGTGCGGCTCGGCCGGGCCGTGCCGCACTTCCTGCCGACCTTCTACGAGCAGGCCGCCCGGGTCTTCCTCCAGCACGAGAACACCACGTACGCCGCCGCCTTCTTCGGCAAGGCCCGCGAGGCCGAGCGGGTGCACGCGCTGGCCGTCGACGAGGAGCGGCAGCGGGCGGTGTTCCTGGAGTTCGCCTTCGCCGGGGCGCTGACGGTCAAGGCGCTCAAGGAGCATGTGAAGGACCTCGCGCGACGGCTCGACCCTGCGCAGGCGTGGGCGCAGTTCCGGCAGCTGACGGTGGAGCGCTGCGCGGCCGGGATGCCGCCGTACGCCTCGCTGCCGCAGGACGCGCGCGGTCTGATCAAGGCGGCCGGGCTGCCCCGCGACACCGAGGAGTGCGCCCTCCTCGCCGACCTGCTCTCCTCGCCCGCCGCCGTCCGCGCGCCCGCCTCCTTCTGGACCGCCTACCGGGCCACCCTGCCGGTCCTCGCCGAACAGCGGCCGGCGATCCGGACCCGGCTCCTGGAGATCATGCCGGCCGCGCTGGGGCGGAAGGTGGAGGACGACGAGTTCTGGCTGACGCTGCTGGCGGAGAGCGGCGCGGACCGGTTGCTGACCGGGGAGGGAGACGACGCTGGGCTCGTCGTCGATGCCGCCGACTGGCTCGGCCGCTGGGCGCTGCACCGCAAGCACGGCGGCGCCTACACCCACCGCTCCCCGGCCACCCTCGCGCTCGTCGAGCGGATGGCGCCGAAGCTGCGTGCCGCCGGGCGGCCCGTCGACCTGTTCACCGGCCGTTGGTCCGCCGGTGCCGACCTCGACCTGCTGGACCTGTGCGCGGCGGAGAGCATTCCGCTCGCCGTGCCGGACGCCGACGTGCACGTGTACCTCGCCTTGGAACGCTGGCTGCCCGACACCGCCCTGCCGGGCCGGCGTGATCTGGTCGCCGCCGCGGCGGACCCGCGCCTGCGGCACCTGCTGCACCGGGCCATCGGCACACTCGGAAACGGACAGCGGGCGACGCCCGAGGTGCTGGCCGCCCTGGCCGCCCACCCCGTGCTCGGTGACGTCCTGCGCGAATGGCTGGACGAAGCTGCCGGGGAGTTCACCCGCGCGGTGGGCCTGCCCGGCGCCCGCGCCGCCCTCGACCGGATGCGCCCCTTCCGCGTGGTCGCCCGCGAGGTCAACGCCGAGGCCGTCGCCCGGATCGCCCGGCACGCGGTCGCGCCGCTGCTCGGCCGGACGCTGCGCGCGGGCATCCTGGACGAGCTGGGCTGGCCCGCCCTGGAGGAGGGGCTGCGGCTGCTCGACGGCAGTCCCAGGAAGGGCCAGGACAACACCCTCACCGTGACCGAGGCCTGGCCCGCGCTGATCCTCGCCCGTAAGCACAAGGCGGTCGTCGTCGGCCCCGAGGAGATCCTGCTCGAGCACGAACTGCGCGTGCCCGACGACCTCGACCGCTGGCAGCGCCCCCGGTTCCGCTACACCGACGGCGAGCTGCTGGTGATGTGGCGGCAGGGCAGCAAGCAGTCCGGCTACTGGTCCGCCCGGCTGTCCGAGGTGTTCCCCCTCGACGGCGAGCAGATCCCGGGCTACTGGTCCACTCACGACGCCGACACTCCCTCGATCCCGCTGCCCGGCGGCGGCCGGGCCACCGGCGGGCGCACGCTGCATGCCGGGGACACGGTCCTGCCGCCGAACCGCCCGGTCATCGGCGACGGCACCACGTACTGGCGGCGAGGGCGGCAGGGCCGGGGGACGGCGTGGCTTGAGTACGACCCGGCCACCGGCACGCACGGCCGTGCCTCGCTGCCCGCGTTCCTGCGGTCCGGCATCGGAGAGGACGCCTCCCTTCTGACCGGCTACTGCGAGGTCCTGCCGCTGCAACCGGGCCTGGAGAACAGCCCGTTCGGCACAGACGGCACGGTCCTCGGCCGCTGGGTGCGCACGGAGGGCCAGGGTCCCGGAGCTGTGACGACAGCGGGCACCCCGGACGGGCGGACCGTCAGCCTGCCCGCCGATGAGGGGCATGTGCGCAGGGTGCCGCTCGGCGCGCTGCGCCTGCCTGGCGGCGCCGAGCCCGTCGTCGCACAGACCCATATGACGGTCTCTCTGTGCGCCGCCGAGGACACCTCCACCACCGGCGTACTGGGCCGGGTGGTCGCGAACGAGCAGGGCGGAGAGTTCGCCGCCGGCACCCGGCTGGTGCCGCCGATCGCCTTCTGGCACGCCCTGCGCCCCCGCGACGAGGGGTCGTCGGCCGTGCTGCGCTCGCTGAGCGACGAGCAGGTCGCCCAAGTGCTGCGGGTGACGGCCGAGGCGCTGGCCGAGCGGCAGGAGCAGGTGGCCCGGGCGGGCGCCGCCGAGCCGCCGGCCGTCAACAGGGGTACCAGTGACCTCAAGCCCGCCGTGCCGACCGCTGACCAGGTCGCCCGGGACGCCGTGGCCCGCGCGCTGCCCGGCCTCGCCGACCGGCGCGTCCGCATGGGCGTCGCCGCCCTCGTCCGTACGGCGCTGCGGATCGCCGAGTCGGCCGCCGCCTTCGCGGCACCACCCGTGGAGCGGCCGCAGCCGAACCGTCGGCGGACCGAGGGCATGTTCGCCGACTACGGTCCCGAACTCGGCGACGACCGCGCCCTGCACGTCGCCACCGCCGGCCTCGCCCGCCTGGGCTCGTGGTGGGGCGGACAGCGCTGGAGCGTGCTGCGTCAGATCCGGTCCGTGAACTACGTGCTGTCCGGCAGCCCCGCCGACGGCAAGCCGCTGCCCGACCACGAGCGGCTCGCCGCGCTCGGCGACGGCTGGCACAGCGACGAACACACGATCCCCGACCTCGGCATGGTGTGGACGCCTCTGCTGTCCGTGCTGCGCCCCCTCGCCCACCGCGCCGCCTCGACCGCCCTGCCCGACACCGAGCGGGAGGCGCTGCTCCTGCTGTTCGAGGCGATGACCGAGGGCCCGCTCGTCACCGCCTGCGGAGACACGCTCCGCGAGATCGTGCTGAGCGAACCGCACGACAAGCAGCAGCGGGCCGGCCAGGTACTGCGCCGCGAGGGCCGCACCGTGGTCGTCCTCGGCTGCCAGAACATCGACGCCCAGCACGACCGGGTCAACTGGCTGGCCCTCGACCACGATCCGACCGGCGCGTTCGGCGCCGTCGCCCACTTCACGCTGGACAGGGAGACCCGGCACACACCGGAGATCTCCACCGATCGGCTGGCCACCGTCACCCGGCTGATCCGGGACAAGGGCGCCGCGCCCTGGCGGCCCGAGGCACCCGCCGCGCTCGCCGCCGCGACGCGCCAGGGTCTGGGCCCCGTCCAGGCCACCGTGCTGCTCGCCGGTCTGCCGGACCATCCCGACGCCGAGGTGTTCGCCACCCTCGGGCTGAAGTCGCGTCAGGTGGACTTCGGCAACCGCATGCTGGCCTCGCTCGGCGCGGACGGCCGTGCCGCGCTCGTCGCCGCCCTGCTGCCCGAGGACCCGGCCGACCTGTGGACTTCGGGACCGGACACCGAGGCTGCGGGCCGGGTGTGGGCCGAGCGCCACGGCTCGCTCGTACGCCTGACCGAGGAGCTCGCCGCCGAGCTTCCCGTGGCCGCGGGCGCCGCCGAGGCGGTGCTCAACCCCGGGCACACTCCCTGGCTGAGCCGCACCACCGTCCTGCGCCCCGACAAGGACGGCGAACTGGCCTGGGCCGACCCGACGGCGATCCCGAGCCGGTACGACCTGACCGGCGCCGTCGCCGCCCTGTCCACGCTCGCCTACCACCTGCCGTACGGGCATCCGCTGCGCGCCGCCCTGCCGGACGGCCTGGCCGCGCTGCGCCGCCGGCTCACCGACCCGGAACTGCTGCTCGATCTGGACGTCGCCTGGGCGGAGAAGGGCGGTCCGACCGCTGTCGAACTCCGCAAGGCGTACGGGCTGCCCGCCACCGGCGGCGCGGACGCGTACGGGCGCACCCGGGTCGGCGAGGCTCTCGTCCTGCGCCCCTGGTACGGCGACAGCGAGAGCGTCCTGGTCCGCCCGGCCGCGCTCACCGGCCCGGACGACGACGTCCTGCTGCTCCTCGAAGGCCTGGTCGGCCCCGCGCGGGGCGACGGTCTGCGGACACTGCGGACGATCCTCGGCGACGGGCTCGTCCGGGCCCTCGCGGCCGGTGCCGAGCCGGACGGACCGACCGGCCACGCCCAGGACCCCACCCTCAGCGTGCCCGCGCTGGTCGCCGAGGTCGCCGGGGCGCAGGGGCTGAGCGAGGACGCGGCGGCGCTCTATCTGCAACTGCTGGCCCTGCCCGACCCCACGGACCGCAACTGCGCCCGCTGGACCGGCTGGAAGCCCGCCCGTCTGAAGAAGGCCCGAGCCGAACTGGCCGGGACCGGCCTGGTCGTGGAGGCCAAGCGGCCGCGCGCCGGGCGCACCTTGTTCCTGCCGTGCGGCTGGCACGACCTCAAGTCGCCGGCACTCCCTGTGGAGACCTGGAAGGAGGGGCTCTACCCGGTCTCCGGCAACGGCCGTGGCGTACCTCCGCTGCCGGTGCCCGAGCTGTTCGCCCGCGCCTGGGACCGCGTACGCGCGGGAGACGCGCCGGCGTACGAGGAGCTGACCACGCGGGCGACGCGCAGGGGGCGCCGCCGATGAGCAGCCCCAGTTCGAGCACCACGACCCCCTTGACCACCACCCGTACCACCGCCCCCGAGGACCACCGCCGATGACCACCACCCTCGTCCCCGACGCCACCCGGCAGATCGTCCCGCCCGAGGAGCGGTACGCCACCGAGCTGGCCTTCCTCGCCGTGTACGACGACGGGCCGCGCCCGCCCGCCTGGCGGCTCACCCCGCGTGCCGTGGTCACGTTCGTCATGGGCAGCGACGGGCGGGCGCTGCGGCTGGCCGACGACGCGGAGGTGCCCGAGGGCGTGCCGCGCCGGCTGGTGGTGGAGGGCAAGTTCGTCGGCGACCGCGCGCTGGTCGAGCGGTGCGTGGTCACGCTCGCCGGTGAGCGCGGCCTGCTGCTCGTCGGCGAGCCCGGCACCGCCAAGTCCATGCTGTCGGAGCTGCTGTCCGCCGCCGTGTGCGGTACCAGCGGCCTGGTCGTGCAGGGCACCGCGGGCACGACCGAGGACCAGCTCAAGTACGGCTGGAACTATGCCCTGTTGCTCGCCAAGGGGCCCAGCCGGGAGGCGCTCGTGCCCTCGCCCGTGCTCGCCGCGATGCGCCGGGGCGCCATCGGACGGGTCGAGGAGGTCACCCGGTGCCTGCCCGAAGTACAGGACTCGCTGGTGTCGTTGCTCTCCGAGCGGCGCATCGCGGTCCCCGAGCTGACGGGCACCGAGGACGCCCTCGCGCACGCCGCGCCGGGCTTCAACCTCATCGCCACCGCCAACCTGCGGGACAAGGGCGTCTCCGAGATGTCCGCCGCGCTCAAGCGGCGCTTCAACTTCGAGACGGTCGGTCCGATCCCGGACCTCGACGCGGAGACCGCGCTGGTGCGCAGGCAGGCGCGGGCCGCCGTCGAACGGGCCGGGGCCCCCTTCCAGGTGGACGACGCCGTCCTGGAGGCCCTCGTCACCGCCTTCCGTGACCTGCGCGAGGGCCGGTCGGCGGAGGGCTGGGAGGTGGAGCGGCCCTCCACGGTGATGAGCACCGCCGAAGCGGTGTCCGTCGCGGGCGCGCTGGGGCTGGCCGCCGCCTACTTCCCGGGGGACCGCGACGTGCTCGGACTGCTGCCCGGCCATCTGCTCGGCGTGGTCCGCAAGGACGACCCGGCCGACGCGGCCCGGCTGCGCGGTTACTGGGACGGCCCCGTGCGGCGCCGCGCCGAACAGGGCTCCGCCACCTGGCGCACCCTGTGGGACCTGCGCACGGTCCTGGAGGGCTGACAGCCGTGCCCGTCTCCCCCTCCCCCGACGAGGCCGTCGCGGCTCTCACTGACCCGGCGGCGCCCTACCTCATCGGCGTACGGCACCACGCGCCCTCCCTGGCCGCGGTCGTGCCGGCGCTGCTGGACGCCGCGAAACCGGACGTGCTGCTCGTCGAACTCCCCGCCGAACTACAGGAGTGGCTGCCCTGGCTCGGCCACGAGGAGACCCGGGCCCCGGTCGCCCTCGCCGCCGCGCCCGGCGACGGAGGCGGCGGCCCGGCCTTCTACCCCTTCGCCGACTTCTCCCCCGAACTGGCCGCCGTCCGCTGGGCGGCGCGCCACGAGATCCCGGTCCTCGCCTGCGATCTGCCGCTGGCCGACCGGGCGTGGGGCGAGGAACGGCGTGACCGGGGAGCGGCGGCCGGCGGGCCGGGCCTCGCCGTGGCCCTGCGGTCGCGGCTGACCGGCCGCCCCGGCGACGACCTGTGGGACCGTCTCGTCGAGGCCACCGCGCCGGGCTCGCCGCCCGAAGCGGTGCGCCGGGCCGCACTGCTCACGGGATGGGCGTTGCGCGAGGACGCGGCGGCCTCGGGCGGGGTCCCCGAGGTGGACCTGCGGCGCGAGCGATGGATGCGCGCCCGCCTGGCCGAGGCCACGGCGCGGGGCGAGCGGGCAGCCGTGGTCGTCGGTGCCTTCCACGCACGGGCCTTGGTGCCCTCGTTCGAGGAGGCCGGGCCGGACTCCGCCGCCGCGGCCGAGACCGGTGACGGGCCCGTCTGGACGACCTCGCTCATCCCCTACACCTACGCCCTGCTGGACGAACGCTCTGGCTACCCCGCGGGCATCCGCGATCCGGAGTGGCAGCACCTGGTCCTCGATGCGGCGGGTGACCCGGCCGCGCTGGAGGAGGCGCTGACCCGGGCGGCCGTACAGGTGTGCGCCGAGCTGCGTGCCCTCGGTCATCCGTCCGGACCCGCCGACGCGCGGGAGATCAGCAGGCTCGCCGGAGACCTCGCGCGGTTGCGCGGTCTGCCCGCGGCGGGCCGGGGCGAGCTGGTCGAGGCGGTGCAGACGGTGCTGGCGCAGGGCGAGCCGTACGGCAGGGGCCGGGCCGTCGCCCGGGCGATGGAGCGGGTGCTCGTCGGCACGCGCGGCGGGCGCCCCGCACCCGGCGCGCCGCGCAGCGGCCTCGCCCCCGCCGTGGAGGCGGAGCTGTCGGCGCTGGGCCTGCCCGGGCCGGAGGCCGGCGCGTCCGGTGCGGCCCGGGACCTGCGCCTCGACCCGCTCCGCTCCGATCTGGACCGCCGCCGCGAACTCCTGCTGCGCCGCCTGACGGTGTGCGGCGTGCCGTACGCGGAGGCGAAGGACGTCGTCGGCGCGGGCGGCTCCGAGGCGCTGACCTCCCGCTGGGAGGTGCGGTGGACGCCCGCCACCGCGGCCATGCTGGCCACGGCCGGGGTGCGCGGTGTCACCCCGGCCCAGGCCACCGAAGGCCTGCTGCGCGAGCGGCGGCACGCCGAGCGGAACGAGGGCGGGCCCACCGCCGCGCAGATCCTGCGCGGCCTGGAGCAGGCGGCGGAGTGCGGGCTGCCCGGCCTCGCGGACGAGCGGCTCGCCGACACCGCCGAGGCGCTGCCGCAGACCGGCACCCTGCCCGAACTCCTCGCCGCGCTGGCCCTGTTGGACCGGCTGCGGTCCGGGCACATCGCCGGGCTCGGCACCGACGGGGAGCGCACGGCCAGGGCGACGGCCGTGGCCGAGCTGCTCACCGCCGCCGCCGTGCGCCAGGTGGACGGGCTCACCGGCTCGGAGGATCCCGCCGACGCCCACGCCCTGCTGGCCCTCGCCCACCGCGCCGACCAGTTGGGCGGAATCCGGCTCGCCGACGCCCTCGCCCGCCTGGCCGTGGACGGTTCCCCGCTGATGCGTGGCGCCGCCGGGGCCGTCCGCGTGCTTCTCGGGCACGAGGACGCGCAGGCGCTCGGCGGGCGCGTGGCCTCCTGGGTGGACACCGCCTGCGATCCCGAGTCCCGGTCCGCGCTGGCCGCCCGGCTCACCGGACTGCTGACCGCCGCCGGCCAGCTGCTGGAGGCCGCGCCTCCCGCTCTGGAGCCTCTGCTCACCCGCGTGTCGGAGCTCGGCGACCAGGACTTCCTCGACCGGCTGCCCGCGCTGCGGGGCGGCTTCGACACGCTCAGCCCGGCCGCCCGCGACCGCCTGCTGTCCACCGTCGAAGAGCGCCTGGACACCGGCCACTTGGCGGACACCGGCGACGTCGACCCCGCGGCCCTCGCCACCTGGACGCGCGCGGATCTGGCGGCCCGCGAGGTGCTGCGGACGACGGGGCTGCTTCCGCCGCCCGTGAGCCGACGGGAGGAGGCCGGGCCCGTCACCGGAGTGGCCGCCTCCCCTGACACATCCGGTGAGCTGAACCGGCTCGCCCCCGCCGACCGCTGGCGTCTGCTGCTGGGCCGCCGCAAGGACCGACTGCCCCGGAAGGCTGCCGCCCTGGCCACCGCGCTGGACGAGCTGTACGGCAGCGGACGCGGCGAGGGCAGCCGGGGCGATCTCACCGGCGGGGGCCGTGGCGGACGGGAAGCGCCGTATCCCGGGGTGCGGGAGTGGTCGGAGGAACTGGCGGCGCTGTTCGGGCCGGGCATCCGGGAGGAGGTGCTGGCGGCGGCCGCCGCGGCGGGCCGTCGGGACGTGTTCGCCGAGCTCGACCCCGACACCGTACGGCCCTCCGTCGACCTGTTGCGCAGTGTGCTGCGGCATGCGGGCGGGCTGCCCGAGGCCCGGCTGGCCGCGCTGCGTCCGCTCGTGCGACGCCTGGTCGACGCCCTGACCCGGCAGCTGGCCACGCGGTTGCGGCCCGCCCTGCACGGCACGGCGCTGCCCCGCCCCAGCCGGCGCCCGGGCGGCGGCCTCGACCTGCCCCGTACGCTGCGGGCCAACCTGGCGACCGCGCGGCGCGGACCGGACGGCACGGTCCAGGTCGTCCCCGAGCGGCCCGTCTTCCGCACGCGTGCCCGGCGGGCCGCCGACTGGCGGCTGATCCTGGTCACCGACGTGTCCGGGTCCATGGAGGCGTCCACGGTCTGGGCCGCCCTCACGGCCTCCGTGCTGGCCGGGGTGCCCACCCTGTCCACGCACTTCCTGGCGTTCTCCACCGAGGTCATCGACCTCACCGACCAGGTCGAGGACCCGCTGTCGCTGCTGCTCGAGGTGAGCGTGGGCGGCGGCACGCACATCGCGGCGGGGCTGCGGCACGCCCGTGAACTGGTGACCGTGCCCTCCCGCACCCTCGTCGTGGTCGTCAGCGACTTCGAGGAGGGCTACCCGCTCGGCGGGCTGCTCGCCGAGGTCCGTGCCCTGGTCGGGGCCGGCTGCCATGTCCTGGGCTGCGCGAGCCTCGACGACACCGGCCGGCCCCGGTACTCCACCGGCGTCGCCGGACAGCTCGTCGCCGCGGGGATGCCCGTGGCCGCCCTCAGCCCGCTCGAACTCGCCCGCTGGGTAGGGGAGAAGATCGCATGAACCCGGACCTGCCGCCGGTCGCCCCGTCCGTGACCGCCGAGCTCGTCGGGGCGCTGTCGCCCCGGCTGCGCAAGCGGCTCGACGCGGGCGTCACCAAGCTCGCCGCCCGTCCCACCGTCGTCGACGGCGACACCGTGCGCATCGCCGTCGACGACGACACCCACCTCGAACTCCACGCCCCCGGCGGCTCGGTGACCAGCGCGGACGGGATCCGCTGCGGATGCCTGCTGGCCCCCGACTGTCTGCACCGCGCCGCGGCGGCGTCGGCGGCACCGATCGCCGACGCCGGACCAGCCGAGGCGACCGCCGGATCAGAGACCCTCGCCGGACCAGGTAACCCGGCCGAAGCAGAGCCCTCCGCCCAACTGGAGACCCGCGCGGAACCGGAAACGGCCACCGCCGGCCAACGCGCCGCCGCTCGCGCCGTGCACGACGCGTCGGCGGCCGTGCTGGACGCGGGCACGGACGGCACGGGCGCGGTGCTCCAGGCGGAACTGCTGCGCGCCGCGCACACCGCACGGCTGGCGGGCCTGCCCCGGGCCGCCGCCTCGGCGGTCTCCACGGTCACGGCGGTGCGCGCGGCCCGCTCGGCCGATCCGGCGTACCGCCTCACCGACCTTGTCGCCGCGCTGCGAGAGGTCCTGTCCGTCGCGCACCGCCTGCCCTCCGCCACCGGCCCGGACCTGGCGGCCCTGCGCGGCACCGTGCGGCAGCCGTACACCCCGGACGGCTCGCTGCGCCTGTACGGCCTCTTCTCCGAACCCGTCCTCACCGCGACCGGCTACGCGGGCGCCGTCACCTGGACCGCCGACGCCGACGGCCGTCTCTGCACGGTCCCGGACGTCACCCCGGGCGGTCCGGGACGGGCCGTGGGCGCCGCGGACCGTGCCGTGCGCATCGGCGACACGGCCCTGACCCACCGCGAGTTGTCACGGGCGGGCCTCGCGGTGTCCGGGGCCACCGTCTCGCCGACGGGACGGCTGGGCGCGGGTGCCGGGGTACGGGCAGTTCGCGCGTCCGGCGCCGGCTGGAGCGACGAGCCCCTGGACCGGCTCTGGGCCGTGCCCGTCGCCGACCAGGTCGGACGGGCCCTGGACAACGACCACGACCTGCTCTTCCTGGACGTCACCCTCAAGGGCACGGTCCGCGAGGCCGCGGGCGACTGCCTGCTGGCCGACTGCGACGGCCGCACACTCCGGCTGGCCGCCGCCCACGACCACCCCGCGCTCCCCCACCGCGACAACCTCCGCCTGCTGGCCGCGGCCCGAGGCAGCCGCCTTCGGATCATCGCCCGTCTCACGCCGGCCCCGCAGCCCCGCGCCCTGCTGCTCGCCGCCGAACACCCCACGCGTCCGGGCACGCACGTGGACCTCGGCCTCGACCGCCTCCAGCAGGCCGACCTGCCCACCGAGGCGCCCCCGCCCGCCGAATCCGCCGAACCCGCCCCGGACGAAGCCCCCCTCCACCTGCTGCGCCGCCGCGTCCACCAGGCGGCCTCCGGTGGACGCCGCGTGCTGGCCTTCCCCGGGGACGGCAACTCCGAGGGCCGACGCCTGCGCCACCACGGCCTGCCGACCGCGGGCGACCTGCTCGACGAGCTCCGATCCGCCGCCGCGGACCGCACCCGCGACCCCTTCGGCCGCCTGCTCCCGGCCGACACGGCCCGCTTCGCCCGCGCCTGGCTGGCCGCCGCCCTCTACACCGAGGAGGTGGACCGAGCGCTGTGCGCCGCGGCGTGGGGCGCGTGAGGCGCACCGCGCGCCCACCTCGCCGACCGCACCCGTCGGGCCCGCCTCAGCGCAAGGCGCCCTTGGTGGCGTCCGCGATGAAACCGCGGGCGAAGAAGGTGAACACCAGCACCAGCGGGATGACCGACAGGAGCACCCCGGACATCACCATGCTGTAGTCGGTGGAGTGTCCGGCGTACAGCTGGGCCAGCGCCACCTGGAGGGTGAGGCGATCGGGGTTGACCAGCATCACCAACGGCAGGATGTAGTCGTTCCAGGCGGCGATGAAGGTGTAGATGCCGAGGAACGCCAGGGCCGGCCGGACGCATGGCAGCACCACGTGCCAGTAGAGACGGAAGAAGCCCGCGCCCTCGATACGGGCGGCGTCCAGCAGTTCGTCGGGGACTCCGCTGCTGGTGTACTGGCGCATCCAGAAGATGCCGAAGGCGTTGGCGGCGGCCGGCACGATGAGCGCCTTGAGCGTGCCCAGCCAGCCCAGCTGCATCATGATCTCGTACTGCGGGATGATCGCCAGCTGGGTCGGCAGGATGTACATCGACAGCAGGACACCGAACAGGAACTTCTTGGCCGGGAAGTCGTACTTGGCGAAGGCGAAGGCCGCGAGGGAGTCGAAGAACAGCACCAGCACCGTCGTACAGACCGCGACGATCACCGTGTTGAACAGCGATCCGAAGAAGTCCATCTTGGCGAACAGGTGCTGGAGATTGGTCAGCAGGTTGTCGCCGAACCACAGCTTCGGCGGGTAGCGGTAGATGTCCTGCGAGGTGTTCGTGGCCATGACGATGATCCAGTAGAACGGGAACACCGAGATGACGACGCCGGTCAGCAGGACGACGTGGACGCTCAGCCCTCGCAGGCGCTTGCGGTTCTGGCTGTTCACGGCCGGCGCTCCTTACGCTGCACCAGACGCCAGTTGATGACGACGATGAGCAGGATCAGCAGGAAGAAGGCCCAGACGATCGCGGCCCCGTAGCCGAAGTCGTTGTTGTCGAAGGCCTGGTGGTAGAAGTACAGCAGCGTGGTCAGACCGGCCTGGCCCGGGCCGCCGGAGTTGGGGTTGGTCGCCGCCTCGCTGCCGAACAGCACCTGTGGTTCGGTGAAGCTCTGCAAGCCGGTGACCGTGGAGATCACCACGGTGAACAGGATGATGGGCCGCAGCAGTGGGATCGTGATGGAGAAGAGGACCCTTGCCGGGCCGGCCCCGTCCATCGTGGCGGCCTCGTAGACCTCCGAGGGGATCGCCTGGAGGCCGGCGAGGTAGATGATGGCGTTGTAACCGGTCCACTGCCAGGTCATCAGCGTCGCGATCACCAGCTTGATCGTCCACTCGTTGCTCATCCAGGGCACGGCCGACAGGTGCAGGGCCCTGAGAATGGCGTTGATGAGGCCGAAGTTGTTGCTGAAGACCGCGCCGAAGAAGATCGCGATGGCCACCAGCGAGGTGATGCTGGGGATGAACAGGGCGACCCGGTAGAAGGCGGTGAACCGCTTGGTGGAGTTCACCAGGACCGCCAGCACCAGCGCGAGGAAGAGCATCGGCACCGTGGACAGCACCCAGATGACGAGGGTGTTGCGGACGGACAGCCAGAACACCGGGTCGTCCCAGAGGAAGCGGAACTGCTGGAACCCGACGAAGTGCATCTCCCCGATGCCGTCCCACTTCTGGAATGCCAGATACACGGTGTAGATCACCGGGAAGAGCATGAAGACCGAGAAGATCAGGTAGTACGGCGAGATGGCCAGGTACTGCGGCCAGTACCTGGCGACCCGCCGCCGAGGCCCGGGCCGGGCTCCGGCCTGCACCGGACGGATCCGGCGGCGGTGCCGCCCCGGACCTCCCTCGCGGCGGTCCGGAGCCGATCGGCCGGTGGATCCGGTCGGTCCGGTCGGTCCGGTGGATCCGGTGTCGGATCCGGAGGTCGGTCCGGTGGGGGCCGGGCCGGCTACCGGGCTTGACGACATCTCACTTCACTCCCTGCCGCTGGGCGATCTGCTTGGCCTGGCTGACCGCGTCCTTCCAGGCGTTGTCGGGGTCCTTGCCCGTGGCCTCGATGCTGGTCAGCTCGCTGAAATAGGGCGCGGAGACCGCCGCGTCAGCCGGGGCCTCGTACGCGGCGGGGATCTTCTTGGCCGCCGGGCCGAAGATCTCGATGGTCTTCTGGCCGCCGAAGAAGGGGTCGCCGCCGGTCAGCGCCGGCAGCTTGTACGCGGCCGGGGCGGTCGGGAAGAGGGCCGCGTCGGTGAAGCCTCGGGCCTCGTTCTCGGGG
The DNA here is from genome assembly GCF_053611185.1 of Streptomyces sp. NPDC054834. NCBI lineage: Bacteria > Bacillati > Actinomycetota > Actinomycetes > Kitasatosporales > Streptomycetaceae > Streptomyces > Streptomyces sp. NPDC054834. Next base: position 31,430 of record NZ_JBSGZV010000022.1, read on the forward strand.
CTGAGGATCCAGCTGATGATCTTGAAGGCCTCTTCGGGGTTGCCGCTGGTCGCGGGGATGGCCAGGAAGGACCCGCCGAGGTTGGACGGTCCGCCAGGCAGGCTCGCCACCCGCCACTTGCCCTTGCCGCCCGGCGCGGCGTTGCTGATGTCCAGCGCGTGCCAGGCGGCGCCGAGCTCGGTGCCCAGGGTGCCGCCGCTGATGGCCGCGTTCCACGTGTTGTCGTTGATCTTGGCGTCGATGCCGAGGGTGTAGGGCTTCACGGCGGTGGTCCAGGCGGTGCGGATGTGGTCCTGGTCGCCGATGAACTTGTTGTTCTCGTCGACGAACCGCTGGGTGCCCTGGCCGATGATCATCGAGAACACCGAGCCGATGTTGTTGATCAGGTAGGTCTTGGGTACGGCCTTGTGCAGTTCGACGCCTGCCTTGAAGTAGTCCTCCCAGGTGGACAGTTCGGAGGAGACCTTGGCCGGGTCGGTGGGCAGTCCCGCCTTCTTGAAGAGGTCCTCGCGGTAGTAGGTGGCACACGGGCCGACGTCGATCGGGAAGCCGATGAGCTTGCCGTCCTGCGTCGTGGCCTGCTTCAGCTTCCACGACAGGTACTGCGGGGCCAGCTTGTCCGCACCGAGGGTGTTCAGGTCGATGAAGCGGTTGGCGTTGGGCAGGAAGGAGGCGATGTCCTCGCCCTTGATGCCGGTGATGTCCGGGGCGGACTGAGCGGCCCGCAGGCCGGTGAGCAGCTTCGTCTTGAAGTCACCGCCGACCACGGACGCCTTGAGGGTCATGTCGGAGAAGTGCTTCTTGGCGTCCGCGACGACCTTGTCGCTCAGGCCTCCGGACCAGTACCAGAGGGTCAGGTTCTTGCTGTGCTTGCTGCCGCTGGATCCGGAGCCGCCGCCGCACGCTGCGGTGGCGCCCGCCGCGGTGGCCGTCAGTGCGGCGGCCTGAAGGAATCGTCTGCGGGAAAGGTCCACGATCTTCTCCTAGATTTCGGCGGGTTCGGCGTGTCCGGCATGTCCGACAGGACCTGTGAGTCGTGGGCCGCGGAGGGGGCGCGGCGGGGGCCGGATGGCTGAAGAGCGTCGGCGTGGTGGGAACTCTTCAGCCACTCGGGGTGTGTGACCTGGTCCTCCCAGACGGTGCCGACGCGTCCGTGGTGGCGTAATGCGCCGTTCGTCCGCTTCGGCCGACCGGAGTGGGGTCCGGACCTGGGCTCCGAATTACGCAAGAGAGTGCACCCGGTGCGCGGGTTTGACAAGGGTCAAGCAGATATCCAGACATTCCTGCGCGACTTTGCTTGAGTTTGGCGAGTTCGCGAGTATGGTCAGCCGCATGCTCCCTGACCGAAGACATCAGCTGATCCTGCGCGTCCTGCGCGCGGACGGGCCCACCACGGTGGTCACCCTGGCCGAGAAGGTCGGGGCAAGTCAGGCCACGATCCGGCGGGACCTGGCGCAACTGGAGGACGAAGGACTGCTCAAGCGCGTCTACGGCGGTGCCGCCCCCGTCGTGGATGAGGACGACCCGTTCGCCGACGTGGCCGGCATCCGCGTCGAGGCGAAGGACGCCCTGGCCGCCTGGTGCGCAAACCTCGTCATGGACGGGGAGACCGTGCTGCTCGACATCGGGACCACCGCCCACCGCGTGGCCCGCCATCTGCACGGCCGGTCCCTGACGGTGATGACCAGCAACCTGGCCGTCTACGAGGAGCTCCAGGACGACAAGGACGTCCAGTTGATCCTGCTGGGCGGCGTGGTCCGGCGCGAGTACCGCTCGCTGGTCGGCTTCCTCACCGAGGACAACCTGCGGCAGGTACACGCCGACCGGTTGTTCCTCGGCACCAGCGGGATCCGCCCCGACGGACAGGTACTGGACACCACCGCCGTCGAGGTTCCCGTCAAGCGGGCGATGATCGCCGCGAGCGCCCAGGTGGTCCTGCTGGCGGACGCGGGCAAGTTCCCCGGCACCGGCATGGCCCGGGTGTGCGGTCCGGAGGAGATCGACATCGTGGTGACCAACGCCCCGGGGGACGAGAAGACCTGTAATCGGCTGCGCGAGGCGGGAGTTCAGGTGGTCGAAGTATGAGACTCACGATCCTGGGCGGCGGGGGCTTCCGGGTCCCGCTCGTCTACCGGGCCCTGCTGGGCGACCGGGGCGAAGGACGCGTCACCGAGGTGACCCTGTACGACCTGGACGCCTCCCGGCTGACGACCATCAGCCGGGTCCTCGCCGACCAGGCGGCCGGGCACCCCGACCCGCCCGTCGTCACCGTCACCACCGACCTGGACGAGGCGGTCACCGGCGCCGACTTCGTGTTCTCCGCCATCCGCGTGGGCGGGCTCGCCGGCCGGGCGGCGGACGAGCGCATCGCCCTGGAGGAAGGCGTGCTGGGCCAGGAGACCGTCGGCGCGGGCGGTATCTCCTACGGGCTGCGCACCATCCCGGTGGCGCTCGGGATCGCCCAACGCATCGCCGCCCTGGCACCCGACGCCTGGGTCATCAACTTCACCAACCCCGCAGGCATGGTCACCGAGGCGATGACCGCACGTCTGGGCGACCGCGTGATCGGGATCTGCGACTCTCCGGTGGGCCTCGGCCGGCGCGTGGCCGGCGCGCTCGGCGTCGACCCGGCCCGCACCCGCCTGGACTACGTGGGCCTGAACCACCTGGGCTGGCTGTGCGGCCTGTACGCCGACGGCCGGGATCTGCTGCCGTCCCTGTTCGAGGACGAGGCCGCACTGACCTCGTTCGAGGAGGGCAAGCTCTTCGGCGCCGACCTGGTGCGCACGCTGGGCGCGCTGCCCAACGAGTACCTGCACTACTACTACTTCCACCGCGAGTCGGTCGGCTCCGCACGGGCCGCCGTCCAGACACGGGGAGCCTTCCTGCACTCACAGCAACAGCGCTTCTACGACTCCCTGGACACCGTCGCCGTCGGCCCGCCCTCTCCCCGCGCCGCCTGGAGCGCGTGGGACGCCACCCGCCTGGAGCGCGAAACCACCTACATGGCCGAGAACCGCGACGCCGTCGGCATGGGCGAACGGGACTCCTGCGACCTGGAGTCCGGCGGATACGAGCAGGTCGCCCTCGCGCTCATGCGGGCCATCGCCCTGGACGAGCGCACCACCCTCGTGCTCAACGTCCGCAACCGCGGCCGGATCCCCGTCCTGGACGACGACGCCGTCATCGAGGTCCCCTGCCACGTGGACGCCAACGGCGCCCGGCCCATCGCCGGAGCCCCGCTGCCCGACCACGGCCAGGGCCTGGTGCACGCGGTCAAGACCGCCGAGCGGGCGGTGATCCAAGCCGCCACCACCGCCGACCGCGCCCACGCGCTCAGGGCGCTGACGATCCACCCGCTGATCGACTCGTACGCCGTCGCGAAGCGCCTGCTGGACGCCTACCAGCACCACTTCCCCGAACTCGCCTACCTCGGCAGTCGAGCCACTGCCCGGGTCGAAGACAACCCCACCCCAGCTGACCGGGCCGGCACACCCAGCGAAACCGGCCTGCCGGCCAGAAGCCTTGTGCCGGACTGAGCCTCACGGCCCACCGACCCCCGACCGTGCTCGAAGAGCAAGGCCCCTGGCTCTCCGCCAGAACGAACATCGGAGGATCTCGTCGTGCTCCGCGGCTCGTACCTGGCGGACACCCGGTGGTACGCCCTACTTCGGCGCCTGGAAGCCGCCGGTCTTCTGCTCGAGCAGTTCGGCCAGCCGCAGCGGGGTGCGGTCCTCGAACATCGGACCGATGAGCTGCACTCCCACCGGCAGACCCGCGGGGGACCGACCCGCTGGTACGGCGGTGGCAGGCAGGCCGGGCATGGTGGGCACACCGGCCCAGACGAGCTGGTCGAGGTACGGGTACTCGACACCGTCGATGTCGATCCGGCGTTCCGTCGGATCGGGGTTGTGGTCGTGCGGGAACGCGGGAGTGGGCGTGATCGGACACACCACGGCGTCGAACTCGGCGAAGAGCTGCCGCCAGCCGCGGCGGTGGAGCTCGCGACGGCTGTTCGCCTCGATCCAGTCACGGTGGCTGAACACCATGCCGCGCAGCCGCGCCGCATCGAGACTCCGGTCGTCTGCGCTCAGTCCGGCGGCGCGGGTCCGCAGCTGCTCGTACGCTTCGACGGGAAAACGTGCAGCCAAGCTCGAAAACAGCAACTGCGTGTAGAGCATCGCGGCTTCGGCCGGATCGGGCAGCAGCGGACTGTGCCGTTCGACGCGGGCGCCGCCGTCGACGAGCGCGTCGGCCACTCGTGTCAGGCCCGCCCGCACAGCGGACCCGGTCGGAATGAGCGGATGCTCGTCCAGGACCAGGACCCGGAAGTCGCAGAGCCGCTCGTGGCGCGCGGGCGGCAGCGTCAAGTGGTGCGCCACACCGAACGTCAGCGGGTCCGGTCCGGCCATCACGTCGAGCAGGAGCGCGAGGTCGCGGGCAGTGCGTGCCATCGGACCGACGACGGCGAGGTCGATGTCGGCCGGCAGGGCCGGGGCGGGCGGCGGGACCATACCGCGGGTCGCCGCCAGCCCGAGGGTCGGCTTGTGTGCGTAGACACCGCAGAAGTGCGCGGGGGTGCGCAACGAACCGGCGATGTCCGAGCCGAGGGACAGCGCGCCGAATCCGGACGCCAGGGCCGCCGCTGATCCGCCGGAGGACCCACCCGGCGTTCGACCGTGATCCCACGGGTTGTTGGTGGTGCCGTAGATCTCGTTGAAGCTCTGCACATCTTGCAGCCCCACGGGCACATTGGTCTTACCGAGCACCACCGCGCCCGCGGCCTTGAGCCGCGACACCTGCACCGCGTCCTCGGCCGGCACGTAGTTCCGGTGTTGCGGCATGCCCCAGGTCGTGGGCAGCCCGGCGATGTTGTAGGACTCTTTGACCGTCACCGGAATGCCGAGCAGTGGCCGGTCCTCACCACGGGCGAGCGCCTGGTCGGCACCGCGCGCGGCGGCCCGTGCACGCTCGAAGTCCGGCACACAGATCGCGTTGATCGCCTTGTCGTCCCGCTCGATACGGGCGATCGCCTCGTCGGTCAGTTCCACCGAGGTCACTTCACCGGCACGCAAGGCAGCCGCGAGTTTTTCGGCCGTCTGAAAACTCCACCCCATGGATCAGACCGTACCGGCCTCTGGAGCAGGCCATGAAATGCCGCTTCGCACAAGGGTGGATGCCCGGCCCGGGCAACGTCAGCTGGTGATCATCGGACGTCTGTCCTGGCTGACGGTGAGTCAAGTAAGGCAGAAAGGCCTACGGAGCCGCCCCGAGGTCCCCTGTTTCAGCGGTGTGTGCCGTGTCACGCACCCAAAGACGTGCCCGAGTTGTCTGCATCACAGCGGAAATGTCCATTTATCGTCCATGCTCGAACCGGATACCGACTCCCGAAGTGGAGCCTATCGGCAACCCCTTGGGCACGAAGTTCCAAAGTGACCCATGACACAGCATTCGTGACATTCCTGTCTGTTTCCTTGGAAAGGTGCCCCCTTATGGCCGCTTACCTCTGTCCTCCTGCCGTGATACACGGCGAGCACGCCGTGGAGACCAGCCAGATCGTGGCGGAGGTGCGCGACCGGCATCCGCACGCGGCGTGGGCGCCGCGGATCGACGGCATCGCGGCCGGCACGGGCATCGAGACCCGCGGGTGGATGCTGCCGCTGGAGGCCGCCGTCGCGCCCGGCAACGGCGGTGGCCTGCGGGCTGTCGGCATCGGGTCGGCCCAAGAGGCGTTGGCACGCGACGGGTTCACCCAGCAGGACGTGGACCGCGTGATCGCCGCACTTGAGGCGATACCCGCACCGCAGACCGTCCAGGAGCGCACCGCGCCGGCCTGGGAGGCCGTGCAATCCTACGGGGAGCGTGCGGCGCGCGGTGCCCTGCAGATCGCCGGGCTGGACGCCGCAGACATCGACTGCCTGATCACCAGTCACTCCACGACCCCGGCACTGCCGGGTCTGGACATCGCCCTGGCCAACAAGCTTCCGCTCCGCAACGACGTGATGCTGCTGCCGGCCACGCAGTGGGCCTGTATAGCGGGGACCCGTTCCCTGGCGCTGGCGGCGGATCTCGTGGCCGCGGACCCCGACCGGGTGGTCCTGGTCGTGATCGCGGAGGCGCTGAGCACGACCTACCAGCCCGCGGACGACACTCTCGAGTCCCTGATCGTCCGGTTGCTGTTCGCGGACACCGCGGTCGCCATGGTGGTCACGGGCCGCCCGAGGCGCGAGTCGGTGCTGCGGCTGGACACCGCCTGGCACCACACCCTGCCCGGCACCCAGGACCTGCACCGCCTGGACACGCGGGCGGACGGCACCCACTTCGTGATGGACCGGCGCGGGCCGCGCGCCGTACAGGAGACGGTCACCGCGATGTGGGAGTGGCTGCGCGTCCGTTACCAGGACCACCCCGACGCCTGGCACCCCGACGTGCTGCTGGCGCACCCCGGCGGGACCCGGGTGCTGGAGTACATGGAGCAGACGATGCCCGACGCGTGGCCGTCGGGGCTGCTGGACCACAGCCGGGACAGCTACACCAGCGGCAACCGCGGCGGCGCCGCCGTGTTCGACATCATGCGGCGGGCGCACGACGCCGGGCAGAAGCCGGGCAACCGCGCCGTCCTGTACGCGGCGGCACCGGGCCTCACCGCCACCGCCCTGGAAGGGGAGTGGCTGTAGTGCGAGCCCGAGCCACCCGTGTCGGCAAACGGGCCGTCCGCGTCACCGGTACCGCTGAGGGCGCCGTCCGCACCGTCCGTGGCGCCGGATGACGCGTACGCCCGTACCGTCGCCGCGCTCCCATACGCCGGCCGCGCCCCCGCCCCGCAGCCGCGTCAGCTCGCGACTTCCGCCCAGACCACCTTGCCGGTGTCCGTCCACCGCACCCCCCACCGGGTGGTGAGCCTGTGCACGATGTGCAGGCCACGACCGCCGTCGTCGAGGAGACCGCCCAGACTCAGACGCGGCCTGCCGTTGCCGGTGTCGCCCACCTCACACAGCAGGCCGTGACCGGCCCTGATCAGCCGCACCGTGATGGGACCGGCGGCGAAGCGCACCGCGTTCGTGACCAGCTCGCTGACCAGCAGCAGAACGGTGTCCCGGGTGTCGTCCCTGGTGCGCCATTGCCGCAGCAGCGCTGAGACCTGCGCGCGGGCACGGGCGGGGGCGTCGTCGCGGGCGGGCAGCCGCCAGGTCGCGGTGTCCCCCTTGCGGTAACCGATCATCCGCGCGAGCATCAGGGTCACATCGTCACGCTGGCGAACCGGCGCCAGCGCGGAGACGACGCGCCGTGCGGCCTGCTGTAGGGCGTCCCAGGGGTGCACCGTGGACACGGCGTCCGCCAGCCTGCCGATGCCCTCGTCGATCGACAGGGCCGGATCCTCCACCAGGCCGTCGGTGTAGAGGGCGAGCAGGGAGCCCGGAGGCGCGCCGAACGTGTGCACGCCGAACGGCTCCCGCAGCGCGAACTCGGCGCCCAGTCCGGGATGAGGGCGGACCGGGAGCGGGCCCGCGTGCCCGTCCGGGGACACCAGGATCGGGGGGAGGTGGCCGGCGCTGGACAGCGCCACATGATGGCTGACCGGGTCGTAGAGGGCGATGCAGCAGGTCGACCCGAGGGCGCTGTAGCCGGCCGCCAGCCCGGACTCCGCGTCGTCCAGCAGCGTCACGGTCTCGTCCAGGTGCTCCAGCACCTCGTCGGGCGCCAGCCCCGCGGACAGCAGCGCGCGGGCCTCCATGCTCAGCTGGCCCATGGTTGCCGCGGCTCCCAGACCGTGTCCGACGACGTCACCGACCACCAGCGCGGTACGGCCGTCCGGCAGCGGAAAGCTGTTCACCCAGTCGCCGCCGACACCCGCGCTGTCGGGCGTGGCGGGCTGGTAGACGCTGGCGCATTCGATGGTGTCGCCGCCGGCCCGGGGCAGCAGCCGGCGCTGCAACGCCAGCACCTGCGTGTGCTCGCGCTGGTGCTGACGGGCCAGGTCGACGTGATGGGCGGTCCTGGCCACCAGTTCCTGCAGGTCGAACAGCTCGCTGTCGCGGAAGGGACAGTCCGCCCGCCGCCAGACCTCCGCCAGGCCCAGCACGACAGGCGGCGTGCCGTCCAAGACCAGCGGTATGCACGCCACACCCGCCGACCGTTCACCGGGCACCAGGGCACGCATCACTGGCGGACTGCCGAGTACCCGCTCGACCGCCTCCCGGTCGGGTATGACGATGGCCTGCGGGGCATCGTCCCGCCGTACCGCCTGCGCCAGCAGGCGACTCGCGTCGCTGGGAAGATCGTCGCCCGGCGTCACATAGCCCTCGGGCCACGACCGGTCCGGCACCAGGGCCGCCCGCCGTAGCCGGATGCGCCCCCGCCCGGTGACTCCCTCGCCGGTCCACACGGCGAAGTCGAGGTCGACGGCGGCCACGTCTCCCCAAGCCAGCAGGGACTGCGCCAGCGACTGCGCGGTCTCGTCGATGTCCAGCGAGGTGCCGATCGCGGTCTCGGCGGCGTACAGGTGCAGCCTCGTGGCCATGGCGATCACGGAGACGGTCAGGCCCTCCTGAGGCACCGCGGCGGGCAGGATGCTCAGCGAGACCACCAGTTCCGAGCCGTCGCCGCGCCGCAGGCGCTGGATCCGTGCGACGTGCGCCTCACCGGTCTCCAAGACCTGCCGCAACCGCCGTGTGACCGGCGGTACGTCCCCGGGGGGCAGGAGATCGACGAAGGGACTCCCGGTCACGGCGTCCAGACCCGCGAACACGGGGGCGTCCAGATTGCAGCCGGTGATTCTCAGATCCCTGTCCAGGTTGACCACGCCGAGAATCTGATCCTGACGGCCGGCTGCCGGGTTGTCGGGTACGCGTTGGCGGGAGGTGCGCTCGCCCTGCACGTCGGCAGGACCGGCGGCCGCTGCCGCTCCGCCGCGTGAGATGTAGCGCCCCAGGGCGCTGCTGACCAGGCCGAACGACGAAGAGGACGAGGGAGAGGGTGTGGAGTCCATGCGGCACCCCTCAGCAATCCCCGGCGCAGCGCCGGGGCCGTACTCGGACCCGTGCGACGGGGCCCCGAGATCCCCTGACCGCACACCCCATTGAATAACACCGGGGGTCGCTTCGCCCACACCAGCGAATCCCGTGGTTGAACGCGGACAGTGCGGAATGCCGCGGCCGGTGGGCCGTGCTCACCTTGCCGGGGCCGTCGCCCACCTGCATGTGACGACCGCCGCAGGACCACTGGGCGCCGGCACCGTCGGGGCCATGTCGGCCGCCGGCAGGAGCCGGGCGAGTCACCCACGCTGTGGGTCCAGCTCAGCGCGCCGCGGAGACGCATACGCTCTGAGTGGGGGCTCCGGGGAGGCCGGAATTCCAGGAACGCGAACAGGGGGGCTTCCATGGTGACAGCGCGCCGGTTTCCGCTCGGCTCCGCGACCACGCTCACGGAGCTGGAGGACGACCCCCACCCGCGGCTGGCTCTGCTGCGCGCCCGCGAACCCGTTTCGTGGCTCCCCGTGCTGGGCGGCTGGCTGGTGACCCGGCGTGATCTCGCACTGCGCGTGATGCGCGACGCGACGACCTTCACGGTGGACGACCCCCGCTTCTCCACCGCCCAGGTGGTCGGTCCGAGCATGCTCTCCGTGGAGGGCGCCGAGCACAAGCGGCACCGCACCCCCTTCACCGACCCGTTCCGCACGCAAGATGTACACGACCGGTTCACCGGGTTCGTGGAACAGGAAGCGGCCCGGCTCGTGGAAGGCATCCGGCCGCGTGGCAGCGCCGAACTGCGCCGGGAGGTGGCCGGGCCCCTGGCCGTCGCTGTCGTCGCCGAGTCGCTGGGCTTGGTCGGCGTGGACGCCGAGGCGGTGCTGTCCTGGTACGACGCCATCGTGAGCGCGGTCTCCGACATCACCGCCGGGCTGCCGGCGAACCCCGCCGGGGCGGCGGCGTTCGACCAGCTGCGAGGAAGCGTCGAGGCGACGGTCGCGGCAGGAAGCGACGCGTCGCTGCTGGTCACGGCGGCCGAGAGCAAGCGCCTGAAACTGCCGGAGGTGGTCGCCAACGCCGCCGTGCTGATGTTCGGCGGTATCGAGACCACCGAGGGTATGATCGCCAACGCCGTACTGCACTTGCTGGCACACCCTGGTCAACTCGCCCTCGTGCGTGCCGATCCAGGCCTGGTCGACGCGGCGATCGAGGAATCGCTCCGCCTGGAGCCCGCCGCGGCGGTCGTGGACCGCTACGCGACGGCCGACGTGACGATAGGCGGGGCCGACGTGCGGCGCGGTGATCTGGTGGTCGTCTCGCTCGCCGGAGCGAACCGCGACCCCGACATCTTCCCGGACCCCGACAGTTTCGACCTGCGACGGGGCAACTCCCGCCTCCAGCTGGCCTTCGCGCACGGCCCGCACTTCTGTCTGGGCGCCCACCTTGCCCGCCTGGAAACCCGCGCCTGCCTCCTCGCGCTCCTCGACCGTCTCCCCGGCCTGCGGCTCGACCCGGCCTCGCCCACCGCGCCCAGCGGCCTGGTCTTCCGGAAGCCCCCGGCTCTGCGCGTCCGCTGGGACCTGCCGGCGCAGCGCTGACGCGACGCCGGCTCACCTCTGCTTCGCGCTGTACCGGCAGCGCGCACCGCCCCATAGCCCCCCTCCCCTCCCCGATGACATGAGCCCCACCCCGCCGTGTGGGGCAACGCCGAACGGTGATTGGCTGTCCCCCGTTCCGTCAGGCAGTCCATCCACGGAGAGGCCCCAGCCATGAGCAACCCCTACACACTCGAATACAAGGTCGTCACCTTCCGTGAGTCGCTGATCGGTGACGCACTGGACAGCGACAAGCTGGAGAAGGTTCTGAACAAGCACGCCGAGGACGGCTGGGCCCTCAAGGCGATCACGTCCGCCGACGTCAAGGGCCGTATAGGGCCCGGTGCGGTCGAGGGCCTGCTGCTCACTCTGGAGCGTCCGCGCCGCTGACGACCACTGTTCCTGCACGGCGCGAGCCGGCCGGCGGCTCCTGATGGCGACAGGCCGTTCCCGACCTCGCCTCGGGCAGAACGCCGGCCACCGTCGGCGTGACTGCGACGAGCACCTGCTACGCCGGGGCAGGAGCACGCCGGTCGAGCGCGGGCGTTCGCCGTCGGAACCGGACGCGTGGGCGTCCCGCTCGGGAACGCGGCGTGCCGGCGGTGGGCATCGAACTGTCCGAGCACATGGCGGCGGTCCTGCGGCACACGCTTCACCCGCGACGGCGACGACGGCCGTTACCGCCGTGGCAACTCCCGACACCGGTACGCATGGCGGGCGGAACTCGACCTGATGGCACGGATCGCGGGGCTCGAGCCGGAACGAAGCGTCGCGGACTGGGACGGGGCGCCGTTCACCCGGGGCTCCGCGAAGCACACTTCCGTGTGTCCGTGTGGCGCAAGCCGACGTGAGTCACGCACAGAGCGTGCGAGGGGACCGTTGCCGGCCTATGCGCCACGACGGACCCGGGCGGCCTTGCGGGCCTCGGCGATCTGGCGGGCCTCAGCAGACCGGCGGGACTCGCCACCACCGCCGGCCCGCCCCGGGCGGGTGCCAAGACCGCGGAAAGGGGCATCGCCGCGCCTCGGGCGCTCCGCGACCGGCCCGCTGCCGGCGACGGGGACACCGGGGGGAGCCTGGGCGCCGGTGATGCGGCTCAGCTCGGCCTCGCCGGAGCGGACCTGCGTGATCTGCGGCCTGATGCCTGCGTCGGACATGAGACGGGCCATGTCCCGGCGCTGGCCGGGCAGGACCAGCGTGACGACACTGCCGGACTCACCGGCGCGGGCAGTCCGGCCACCGCGGTGCAGATAGTCCTTGTGGTCGTTGGGCGGGTCGACGTTGACGACGAGATCGAGTTCGTCGACGTGAATGCCCCGAGCCGCGACGTTGGTGGCCACCAGCGCCGTGACGTCGCCGGTCTTGAACTGTGCCAGGGTGCGGGTGCGCTGGGGCTGCGACTTGCCACCGTGCAGCGCCGCGGCCTTTACGCCGCTGCTCAGCAGGTGCTTGGTGAACCGGTCGACAGCGTGCTTGGTGTCCAGGAACATGATCACGCGCCCGTCGCGGGCAGCGATTTCGGTGGCGGTGGCGTACTTGTCGGCGTCATGCACCTGCAACACGTGATGCTCCATCGTGGTGACCGCACCGGCCGACGGGTCGACCGAATGGACGACCGGGTCATGGAGGTAACGACGGACCAGGAGATCGATGTTGCGGTCCAGCGTGGCCGAGAACAGCATGCGCTGGCCGTCGGGACGTACCTGGTCCAGCAGTTCGGTGACCTGCGGCATGAAACCCATGTCCGCCATCTGGTCGGCCTCGTCCAGAACGGTGATGTTCACCCGGTCCAGGCGGCAGTCCTTGCGCTCGACGAGATCCGCGAGGCGGCCGGGAGTCGCGACGACCACCTCGGCCCCCGCACGCAGCGCGCCGGCCTGCCTGCCCATCGACATGCCGCCGACCACAGTGGCCAGCCGCAGCTTCAGCAACCGGGCGTACGGGGCGAGCACCTCGGTGACCTGCTGGGCCAGCTCGCGCGTGGGGACGAGGATCAGGGCCAGCGGCTTCCGCGCCTCGGCACGCTGCCCGCTCGTGCGCACGAGGAGTGCCAGGCCGAAGGCGAGCGTCTTGCCCGATCCGGTACGCCCGCGGCCCAGGACGTCGCGCCCTGCGAGGGAGTTCGGCAGCGTGGCAGCCTGGATCGGGAACGGCTCCTTCAGGCCGAGACTGGTGAGCAGCTTCAGCAACTCGCCTGGCATGTCCAGTTCACCGAAGGTCGCGGCCGCGGGCAGGGCCGGGGTGACGGTGACCGGCAGCGCGAACTCCCTCTGCGGTGCGGAGGGACGGCGCCCGGTGCCGCCCGGACCGGCGCCTGGGCGCCCCTGACCCTGCGGGCGGAAACGGTCATTCGTGCGAGCTGAACGGCTCATGCAGAACCTTCCTCGACAGGGCGCGCATCGAGGAATTCCCGACAGGAACGAGCCGGATGAATTGCAAGCACGAGCCGAAATGTGAGACTAACAGAATTCCATCGGAATGCAGAAACAGATATCTGGGGCCCCATCGCAAGACGGGACCCCAGATATCTCATACGCTTCGACGTCAGGCGGGAGTGATGTTCTCCGCCTGCGGACCCTTCTGGCCCTGCGTGATGTCGAAGTTCACCTTCTGACCTTCCTGGAGCTCACGGTAGCCCTGGGCGGCGATGTTCGAGTAGTGGGCGAAGACGTCCGGGCCGCCCCCGTCCTGCTCGATGAAGCCGAAGCCCTTTTCCGCGTTGAACCACTTGACGGTGCCAGTAGCCATTTCATATCCCCTTGGGGCAGTGCCTGCGAGCCCACACCGTGTGAACCCCTGCGTTGCCACAATGAACCCCGTCCGGATAAGCACCGGAGATACAAAAATGCCCGACGACATACGGTCGCCAAGGCACTTGAAGTTTCGGGAACCACAACTGCAACTGCTAGTAAGTTTAGCACGGTACGTCAGCCGGCGTCGCCTCGAATGCATACGGAGGGTGAGCTTCCAGATTACCCAAGGCGCGACCAGCCCTCGGCTGGGATTATCTCGGTCTGTTTCCGCGAAAGACAGGCCGAATCCGTTGGCAACAGCAAGGCCGAACGCCTCAACCGGACACGGTGGCTGCCGGAGCGGGGCTCGGCCGACCGCTTCCGCCAGGCCCGCTTCGGGACCTTCGCAGCCAGGGCGGCTGCGTGGAACTTCCCGGCGGCGGTGGTCGCCTCATGGGAGCAGGCCAACGCGAGCACGTAGCCGACCCCGCGCGCTTCCAGGGTGGCGCCCGGCGCCCAAAAGCCGGCCGACCATGCGGGCAGCCAGTTCCGGCTCGGTGGCGAAGACAGTCCGGTCACCGAGTCCCGCGGTCCGGGCGCCGGCCCACGAGCGCGGTACGTACAGCTCGCGGTCCACCAGCTCGCGGTCCACCAGCTCGCGGTCCACCGCCGCGTGCCCTCGGCGGCCCGCGCAGACGAGGCAGACCCCGACCTGGGCCACAATGCGCCGCCTCAACCCAGGAACGACAGGCGGACCCTCCTGTCTGGATTGTCCTTGTTGGTGTCCACCAGGCACACGGACTGCCACGTGCCCAGTTCCAGTCGTCCGTCGATCACGGGGAGGGTCGCGTGCGGGGGGACGATCGCGGGGAGGACGTGGTCGCGGCCGTGGCCGGGGCTGCCGTGGCGGTGCTGCCAGCGGTCGTCGGCGGGGAGCAGGGTGTGCAGGGCGGCCAGGAGGTCGTCGTCGCTGCCGGCGCCCGTCTCGATGATGGCGATGCCGGCGGTGGCGTGCGGGACGAAGAGGTTCAGGAGGCCGTCGCGGCCGGCCGCCACCTCGCCGAGGAAGGCCTCGCAGTCGCGGGTGAGGTCCACGACCCGCTCCCGGGAACCGGTGGCGACGTGCTGCACTCGTGTGGTGAAGGCATCTGACATGCCCCCATCCTGACCCACAGGCCGGGTTTCACACTTCACCGGTCGCCTCCGGGGAAGATCCCCGGCCGCCTCGATGTTCGTACAAATGTGAACAACACGCGTGAGGTCGATGTGGTCGTCATAGGTGCCGGCCAGGCGGGTCTGGCCGGTGCCTATCATCTGCGGCGCACGGGCTTCGAGCCGGACCGCGACTTCGTCGTGCTCGACCACTCCCCCGCTCCGGGCGGCGCCTGGCAGTTCCGGTGGCCGTCGCTGACGTACGGCAAGGTGCACGGGATGCACTCCCTGCCGGGAATGGAGCTGACGGACGCCGATCCGACGCGGCCGTCGGCCGAGGTCGTCGGGGAGTACTTCGACGCGTACGAGCGGACGTTCGACCTGCGGGTGCGGCGGCCTGTCCATGTACGCGCCGTGCGCGAGGGCGAGGGCGGGCGGCTGCTGGTGCAGACCTCCGACGGTACGTGGTCGACGCGGGCACTGATCAACGCCACCGGCACCTGGGACCGGCCGTTCTGGCCGCGCTACCCCGGTCAGGAGAGCTTCCGGGGACGGCAGCTGCACACCGCGCGGTACGCGGGGCCCGAGGAGTTCGCCGGGCAGCGGGTGGTCGTGGTGGGCGGGGGTGCCTCGGGCACCCAGCACCTGCTGGAGATCGCCCCGTACGCGGCCGCCACCACCTGGGTGACCCGGAGGCCACCCGTCTTCCGTGAGGGGCCGTTCGGCGAGGAAGCGGGCCGGGCCGCGGTGGCGCTGGTGGAGGAGCGGGTGCGGCAGGGGCTGCCGCCCAGGAGTGTGGTCTCGGTCACGGGGCTGCCACTCAACGACGCCATCCGGCAGGGGCTGCGGGACGGCGTCCTGGACCGGCTGCCGATGTTCGACCGCGTCACCCCTGAGGGCGTGGAGTGGCGATGGGGGTCCCCCCTGCTCGAGCGCAGCCGAGAGCTTGGGGGAGGGCAGAAGGTGGCCGCCGACGTCATCCTGTGGGCGACCGGCTTCCGCGCCGCTCTCGAGCATCTGGCGCCGCTGCGGCTGCGCGAGCCGGGCGGCGGGATCCGGGTCGAGGGGACGCGCGCGGTCGATGACCCGCGTATCCACCTCGTCGGGTACGGGCCGTCGGCCAGCACCATCGGCGCCAACCGGGCGGGACGCGCGGCCGTGCGGGACATCAGACGGCTGCTGGCCGCCGAGCCCGTCGCCGCGTGACCGCGCTCCCGCTCACCGGGGGGACTGCGAGAGCGGGGGCTGCTGCTGCGCGGGCACGCTCGGCGAGGACTGAGGAGCCGGGCCCGGACCCGACGGCCGCGCCTTGCCTTGCTGCATCGCGTTGAACTCGGCCACGTTGCGCTGGTGCTCGGCGTAGTCGGTGGTGAAGCGGGTGTCGCCGGGTTTGACGGTGACGAAGTACAGCCAGTCGCCCGGCTCCGGGTTGATCGCCGCGCGCATCGCCTCCGCACCGGGGTTGTCGATCGGCGTGGGCGGCAGACCCATGCGCTGGTAGGAGTTGTAGGGGCTCTCGATACGGGTGTCGTCCGTGCTCGTCCGGACCGATCTGCGGTCCAGGGCGTAGTTGATGGTGGAGTCCATCTGCAACGGCATGCCGCGCTGGAGCCTGTTGTAGATGACCCGGGCCACCTTGCCCATTTCGGCCTTGGAGGCGGCCTCGGCCTGGATGATGCTCGCGATGGTGACCGTCTGGTAGACGTTCATCGCGTTGTGCTGCGCACCGGCGGCGACCGGCGCCCTGTTGAACTTCTGGTTGGCGGTGTCGACCATGAATTGCAGCAGGGACTGCGGGGTCGCCTTCTCGTGGATCGGGTAGGTCGCCGGGTAGAGGTACCCCTCCGGATTGCCCTGCGCCTCGTTCGGCAGCTTCAGGCCGGCCTTGCCGATGGACTTCCGAGTGGTGCCCGTGGGCAGGTCGAGGGCCTTGTCGACGGCCTCGTAGACCTGGTTCGCGCGCGAGCCTTCCGGGATCACCAGACTCATGGTCCGGGGGCTGACTTCGTCGCCCAGACCGAGCAGCGGCACCGCCACGGCGGTGCCGGCCAGGACGGCGCCGGTCACGACGAGGGCGATACGGCCCCGGCGTGTCAGTCGGGTGGTTCTCCGTGGCGGAGTGTTCGTCTGCATGCGGGCACGGTAGCTTGCATACCGTCATAATCCCGGCATATATGGTTCATATCGGCATATCTTCAGCTGGTCGGTTCCAATTGCGCGTCCCGGCGGACCAGGGCCGCGTACCGCCCGTCCAGCTCCAGCAGTTCCTCGTGCGTTCCCCGCTCGGCCACGTGCCCTGAGTCCAGCACCACGATCTGGTCGGCGGCCCGGACGGTGGACAGGCGGTGGGCGATGGTGAGCGTCGTCCGGTTGGCCGACAGGGCATCGATGGCTTCCTGGACGGCGGCCTCCGTACGGGTGTCCAGGGCGCTGGTCGCCTCGTCGAGAATGAGCACCGGCGGATCCCGCAGGATGGTGCGGGCAATGGCCAGCCGCTGCTTCTCGCCGCCGGAGAAGCGGTGGCCGCGCTCGCCGACGACCGTGTCGTAGCCGTCGGGCAGCGCGGCGATGTGGTCGTGGATCTGGGCCGCCTTCGCCGCCGCGTGCAGTTCCTCTTCGGTGGCGTCCGGCTTGGCGAAGCGGAGGTTGTCGGCGACCGAGGCGTGGAAGAGGTACGTCTCCTGGGAGACGACGCCGACCGCGCGGGCCAGGGTGTCGAAGTCGAGGTCGCGGACATCGACGCCGTCCAGGGTCACGCGGCCGCCGGTGACGTCGTACAGCCGGGGCACCAGGTAGCCGAGCGAGGACTTGCCCGCGCCGGTGGGGCCGACGATCGCCAGGCTGCCGCCCGCCGGGACGGTGATGTCGACGCCGTCGAGGACGGGCCTACTCTTGCCGTCGTAGCGGAACTCGACGTCTTCGAGGCGGACCTCGCCCTTGACGTGGTCGAGGTGGACGGGCCGCTCCCGTTCGGTGATGTCGATCGGCAGGTCGAGGTACTCGAAGATGCGCTGGAACAGCGCCAGCGATGTCTGGATCTGCACGCCGGTCGACAGCAGGCTGACGGCCGGGCGGAACAGGCCCTGCTGGAGGGAGACGAAGGCGACGATCGTGCCGAGCGAGGTCTGTGGGCCGCCCACTTGGAGGGCCACTCCGGCGGTCCAGTAGATGACGGCGGGCATGGCGGCCATGACGATGGTGATGACGGCCATCCGCCAGCGGCCGGCCATGCTGGACCTCACCTCGAGGTCGACCAGCCGCTCGGACTCCTCGGCGAAGGACGCCGTCAGGGACTCGGCGCGGCCCATGGTGCGGCCGAGCAGGATGCCGCTGACGGAGAGCGACTCGGTGACCGTGGCCGCCATCGCGGCCATCTGCTTCTGGCGCTGGGTGGTGATCTTCTTGCGTTCGTTGCCGACGCGGCGGCTGATCCACACGAACACCGGCAGCAGGAGCAGCGAGACGAGGGTGAGACGCCAGTCGAGGGCGGCCATCGCGACGATCGTGGCGACCACGCTGGTGAGGTTGGAGACCAGCGAGGTGGCGGTAGAGGTCACGGTGGCCTGCATGCCGCCGATGTCGTTGGCTATGCGGGACTGCACCTCGCCGGTGCGGGTGCGGGTGAAGAAGGCCAGCGACATGCGCTGGAGGCGGCCGTAGACGGCGGTGCGCAGGTCGTGCATGACCCGCTGACCGACGGTCGTGGAGATCAGGGTCTGCAGCACGCCGAAGACGCTGCTGAGGACGGCGCTGAGGATCATGCCGAGCGCGAGCAGGCTCAGCAGTCCGGTGCGGCGGTCGGGGATCGCGACGTCGAGGGTCTCCTTGAGGAGGAACGGCGTGGCGACCGAGACCAGCGACGAGGCGCCGACCAGCAGGCCGACGATCGCGAGCCGGCCGCGGTAGGGGCGGAAGAGTTTCAGAATGCGCCGCACCTGCCGGGGCTGTTCCTTGGCGTCGGCAGGTGGGGTCCAGGAGGTTTCACGGTCGGGATGCATGGGCTCCTACGGAGGTGAACGGGCGTCGGCGTCGCGACCGCATCAGGCCGGCCGACGACGGCTGAGGGATCTCAGGCCATTGTTACCTATACTCACAATGAACGGCATCCTGATATTGTTCCCGCATGACCACCCCCGATCCCGAGGGCCTGCTCGCCGAGCAGTTGCTGCGGCTGACGCGCCGGGTGCACCGCATCCAGAAGCACCATCTGGAACAGCGCGACCTGGGCATCACCCCGGCCCAGTCGCGGCTGCTGCGCACCCTGGCGCACTACGGCTCTCCGCCGCGGATGGCCGACCTCGCCGAGCGCCTCGAGGTGGTGCCGCGCGCGGTGACCACCCTGGTCGACGGGCTGGAGGCGAGCGGCAGGGTGCGCCGGGTGGCCGATCCGACGAACCGGCGGGTGACCCGGATAGAGCTGACGGAGGCCGGCCGCAAGGCGCTCGAGGAGCTGCGCGGCGCGCGCCGGTCGGCCGCGCGGGAAATTCTGGCGCCGCTCACGCACGAGCAGCGCGAGGTGCTCGGCGATCTGCTGGACATCCTGGTCGACGGGTCGACGGTCAAGCGCTGCTGACTGCCTCGTGCGTGGCATGAAACGACGGAGGCTCCCACTCCGTACTGCCGGAGCGGGAGCCGCCGTGTGCCGGGGGCCCTTCAGCCTGCCTCGGGGGCGGGCTCCTTGGCGACCGCGGCCGGGATCGCGGCCTTCGGCGCTTCCTGCGCCGCCTCCGGCACGAACACGTCCTCGCCGTCCAGTACCTTCTTCGCACGCTCGGTGTCCAGCGCGCCCTCCCAGCGGGACACCGCGAAGACGGCGACGCAGTTGCCGAGCAGGTTGGTGGTGACGCGCATCGAGTCCATGATGCGGTCCACACCGAGCAGCAGGGCGACCGCTCCGGCCGGGATGACGCCGAGGGAGCTCGCGGTCGCGGACAGTGCGAGGAAGGCCGAACCGGGCACCCCCGCCATGCCCTTGCTGGTCAGCATCAGCACCAGGACGACCGTGATCTGCCGACCGAGATCGAGGTCGACGCCCACCGCCTGAGCGATGAACAGGGTGCCGACGGAGAGGTAGATGGAGGCGCCGTCGAGGTTGAAGGAGTAGCCGGTGGGCAGCACCAGGCCCACGGCGTCGTCCCGGCAGCCCGCTCGGCGCAGCTTCTGCATCATGCGCGGCATGACGGTCTCGCTGGAGGCGGTGCCCAGCGCGAGCAGCAGCTCCGCACTGGTGTAGCGCACGAACTTCCACAGGCTCAGCCCGCTGACCAGGCGCAGTGCCACGGCGAGCAGCACGAGGAACACTGCGGCGACGGCGTAACACAGCACGATGAGCTTGCCGTAGGTCTTGATCACGCCGAGGCCGTACTGCCCCACCAGGTGGACCATCGCGCCGAACACGGCCAGCGGGGCGAGCCGCATGATGAAGCCGACGACCGCGAAGACGACCTCCTGGACCTGTTCGATCGCGGGCAGTACCTGCGGCACCCTGGTGTGGCCGAGGTGCAGCAGCGCGGCGCCCACCAGGCAGGCCAGGACAAGGACTTGGAGCAGGGCGTTGTCGGCGAAGGCGCCGACGAAACTACTGGGCAGCGCGCCCAGGACGAACTCGGTCGTCGAGGGGAGCGCGCCGCCCTGGGTCTGCTGGTCGAGGGCGGAGGCGTCGAGCTTCGACGCATCGACGTGCATGCCGGAACCGGGCCCGACGACGTTGGCGGCGATCAGGCCGATGAGCAGTGCGGCCGTCGACGCGACCTCGAACCAGATCAGGGCCTTGAGCCCGATCCGCCCGAAGGCCTTCAGATCACCGGCCTTGGCGATGCCGACGACCACCACGCAGAACACCAGCGGCGCTATGACCGCCTTGATCAGACGTACGAAACCGTCGCCGAGCGGCTGGAAAGCCGTGGCCGAGTCCGGCCACAGCTTTCCGACGACGATGCCGAGCACGAGCGCGCAGGCGACCTGCGCGAAGAGGGAGGTACGCAGTATGCGTGCGACGCGTCGCGGCAGGGACGGTACGGACTGCGGCACGGGCACTCCTAGGGGGGACGTCGACACCCAGAAGTCCGACGACACTTCCAACAGGACTTCTGCAATGCGGAAAGCCGATTCCGTGACGACCACTCTGGAAGACTCGGTGATCCCTTGGAAAACCTCCGTGTTGCACCCGTGTAAATCACGCGCCGGGGTGACGCGTCCCACATCACGCGGCTCAGCAACGGCTGTTGTCCTCGGTCAGCACCCCCTGGACGGTCGTCAGGGAGCGGTCGTAACAGCCGCCCGAGCCGTGGAGCCGGTAGCGCTCGCTCGTCGTGCCGACCGCGTGGCGCTGGTCGCGCGGGACGTCGAGGGTGTACGTGGCGTCGCCGGTGTACCTGTCGTCGAGCCGCGACCACACCGTGCGCCTGCCGCCGCGGGTCTCGGCCACCGCCGCCCGGTCGCCGAGCGTGAGCACCGTGCGCAGCCGGTCGTCGGCACCGATCGTGGTGGTGCCGTTCATCGTGTACGTCCGGTGCGTGTGCGTCGTCCGGGCGGGCCCGCGTCCGTCGATCGTGACCGACTCGTCGTCCGTCCAGGTGACGTCGAGTCCGTCCGTCGTCTCGCCCTCCGTCCACCGGTGTGCGGAGGTGTTTGCCAGCGTCCGGCTGACGGTGGTCCTCACGCGGCCGTGCGAGGTGTCGACGTATCCGGCGACGGTGAGCCGGTGGCCGGCGTCGGTGTCCACGCGGTGTTCCGAACCGGGCGTGTAGGTCGAGGAGTTCCTGACCTCACCCTCCTTGTGCACCGTGAGCCCGCCGGTGACGTGCGCCCGGCCCGCGTCCTGCCAGACCAGGACGTTGACGGGAGCACTCCAGCCCGTCTGTCCCGCGGGGACGCCGACCACCGAGACCTCGACGCGGTGCGGGCGGCCGTCGTTGAGAATCCCCGCGTAGGGGGTGAGGTCGTACTCGATCGGCCGGACGTCGAAGGCACGCGGGCCCGGAATGACGTACCAGAGGAAGGGGTTGGACCAGCCGCCGGTCCACACGTTCGGGAACGGCGCGGCGATCCCCGCCAGTTGGCCGTCGACCTTGACCTGCACCTCGCGGTAGGGGCCCCCGGCCGCCTTGCAGGAGTACGGCGCCGGGTCGGGCGCGGCGAGGTACCAGAACTCCTCGCAGCCGCCGCCGGATCCGGTGGCGTACACCTCGGCGACGACGCGCTCGCTGTTGCGCGGAGTGGTGAGGGTGGTCCCGGCGGCCGTGTCGGTGAGGGTGAGGACGCGGTCGGGGACGGTGGCGGTGGGACGGCCCGCGTAGAAGGTCAGCGTGACCTTGACGTCGATGACGCCCGTGTACGTGTCGTCGACGACGTTCCCGATGAGCATGTCGACGTCCCTCGGGTCGCGGAAGGTGGAGCTGTAACGCGTGACGTCCTTCTCCACGGACCACTCGATGCCGTCCGGCGACGGCTCCGGTGTCGACGTGCGCAGGATCTCCACGCCGCCGACGTGCAGATAGCCGAGCCGGTCGTACTGACGGCCCTTCACCTTGCCGTCGAGCCTCAGCACGACCTTGCTCCAGCGGTCGCCGCATCCCTCGGGGGGCGTGTAGGTGCCCTTGTACGGGGTGAAGTCCCGGAACTGTGCTTCGGCGAGGGTGACGCGGCAGGACTTGGTGTGCGGTGCGGTGACCGGCGGGGCGGCGGTCACGGGATCGTGCCAGTCGGTGCCTAACTCGGCGGGGACGTCGGCGGACCGGGCGGGAGCCGCTCCCAGGAAGACGCCCGCCAGGAGGGTGAGCCCGGCGAGCATGGACATGACTATCCGGCTTCTCATGGCCGGTGTTCTACGGGGAGTTGGGCCCGGCCGCAATGAGGCCCGGGCGGATCAGGCCTTCAGGCCCGCCCGGTCCCCCATGACGATGACGGGATGCCGGGCCGGGTCGAGCGTGCGCAGCAGGTACTCCATGGCCTCCTTCGAGACGCTGACGCAGGCCGACGTGCCACTGCCGTGGTCCATGTGCAGCCAGATGCCGCCGCCCTTCTGTTCGCCCTCGGGACGGGTCGGGTCGTTCGGCGGGGTGCCCCTGACCCGGTTGTAGTCGATGGCGATGACGTAGTCGAAGTCGTGCCAGTGCGACTCGTCCCACTGGCGCGGGGCCGCGAACGACTCGTCCCGTGTGTACGGCAGTCCGGCACCGGGGTCGTCGAGCACGCCGCCCGCGTCGGAGAGCGTGTACACGCCGACGGGGCTGCGGTTGTCCCCCATGTGGTGGTCGACGGTCCAGCCCTTCTTGCCGTTGTGCGCCGGCCAACTGCGCGTCCGTTCCCAGCCGGTGCCCCGCTTGGTGTACAGCACGAGCGTGGCTTCGGCCGAGTCCCTGCCCCGGCCGTAGACCACCAGGACCTGGCCGGAGGCCGCGGGGATCCGCCGGTGCAGCCCGTCGCCGACGCCCGGTATGCGGGTGGTGCGGCCAGCGGCGGGGCTGCCGTGCCGGTCCCGGGCGGGGGCTCCGCGATCTCCGGCGGTCCGGGCTCCGCCGTCTTCCGCCGAGCCACACGATGACAGGGCGGTCAGAGCTGTCAGCAGGGTTCCGAGCGCCGCCACCAGGACTGTCGCGCGCCGCACGCCGTTCGTCCGCACCGGACCATGGTGACACTCCGTACCGGCTGATTGCGCAAGGTTCCGGACATCACACCCGCATCGCCCTCCTGGAAAACCGTTTGCTTTCGACCACGCTGCGACGCGAACCTTTCACGGTTTGTTGCCGTCTCCCCCGGACTCCCCCGACACAAGCCACTGGGACGTCATACGCCATGCAGATTCAAGACCTTCCCTATCCCGACCCGGGCGTACCCGACGCGCGTTCGGGTCCCCGATTCCTGTGGTGGCTCGGGCGGAACCAGTTGGGCGGGCAGATGAAGTCGCTGGCCTGGGGCCTGCTGCACTTCGTCTCCGTCTCCGCGCTTCCCTTCTGCGTCGGACTCGCCGTGCAGGCCGTCGTCGACCGCTCGGGCACACGCCTCGCCCTGACCGGCGGGCTGATGGCGCTGTGCGGCGCCGGCATCGCCGTCGGCGACACCTTCCTGCACCGGGCCGCCGTCACCAACTGGATCACGGCGGCCGCCCGCGTCCAGCAGCTGCTGGCCCGCAAGGCCGCACAGCTGGGCTCCGCGCTGACCCGACGGGTCGCGGCCGGCGAGGTGGTGGCCGTCTCCACGGGTGACGTGGAGAAGATCGGCTGGTTCGTGGAGGCGGTCTCGCGCTTCACCGCGGCCGCGCTGACGGTGGTCGTGGTCTGCGTCGCCCTGCTCGTCTACCAGCCCGAGCTCGGCGTGGTGCTCGCGGTGGGGCTGCCCGTGGTGGCGCTCGCCGTGCTGCCGCTGCTGCCCCGGGCGACGCGGCGCGCCGACGTGCAGCGCGAGAAGGCGGGCCGGGCCACCGAACTCGCCTCGGACACCGTGGCCGGCCTGCGCGTGCTGCGCGGCATCGGCGGCGAGGAACTGTTCCTCGACCGCTATCGCAGCGCCTCCCAGGAGGTACGGCGGGCGGCCGTGCGCAGCGCCCGGATGTGGTCCCTGATCGCCGCGATCCAGGTGCTGCTGCCCGGGCTGCTGCTGATCGCGGTCGTCTGGCACGGCGTCCACCTGGCCCGCACGGGCCGGATCACCGTCGGAGAACTCGTCACCGCATACAGCTCTGTGATGATCCTCGCCTATCCGCTGCGGCACTTCGAGGAGATCGCCATGGCGTACTCCTTCTCGCGCCCGTCTGCCAAACGGGCCGCGCGCGTGCTGTCCCTGGATCGCCCCACGGACGCCGGGGGCTCGCGCGCGGCGGAAACGCCGGGCGGTGAGCTGTACGACCCGGAAACCGGTCTGCTCGCGCCCTCCGGCCGGCTGACCGCCGTGGTCTGCGGGGACCCGGACGCGGCCGGGCGGCTCGCCGAACGACTGGGCGGACACGCCACCGAGCCGGGCCCCTCGGTGCTGCTCGGCGGGGTGCCGCTGGACGAGCTGCCCCTGGACAGCGCCCGCACCGCCGTCCTCGTGCAGGACAAGGACCCGGTGCTGCTGTCCGGTTCGCTGCGCGAGCTGCTCGACGTGCCCGCGTCCGGTGCCGTCGAGGCGGAGGCGGCGCTGGCCGCCGCGCAGTGCGGAGATGTCCTGGAGGCCCTCGTCCAGGGATCGCTGGACGCCACCGACCCGATGGACGCCCGCATCACCGAACGCGGTCGCTCGCTCTCGGGCGGCCAGCGCCAGCGGCTCGCGCTGGCCCGATCGCTGATCACCGACCCCGAGGTACTGGTCCTGGACGAGCCGACCTCCGCCGTCGACTCGCACACGGAGGCACGGATCGCGGAGGGGGTGCGCGGGCTGCGGGCCGGCCGCACGACGGTGGTGTTCACGTCCTCGCCACTGCTCCTGGACCGCGCGGACCGGGTCGTCCTCGTGCACGACGGCGAGGTCGTGGCGGTCGGTGTGCACCGCGAGCTGGTGCACACCGAGCACCGGTACCGGGCGGTCGTGACCCGCGAGACCGACGACGAGGCTCGCGTGACCGAACCACTGGAAGACGAGCGCGCCGCCCTCCGGGGCGCGCTGGAAGAGATCGAGGAGAGCGCATGATCGGCGTCGCGCCACCGGCGTACGACCCGGCGGCCCCGACGACGGCCACCACCCTGCCTGTCGGCGCCTCGGCGACCGTACGCGCCTACGTGGCCGAACTGTTCCGCCGGCACCGCCGTGCCTTCGGGATCCTGATCGCGGTCAACACCGTCGCCGTGGTGGCCTCCATGGCAGGTCCCTACCTGGTGGGCGGACTGGTGGAGCGGGTCTCCGACGGGGCACGCGAACTGCACCTGGGCCTGACCACCGGCCTGTTCGTGCTCGCGCTGACCGTCCAGGCGGTGTTCGTACGCGAAGTACGGCTGCGCGGGGCGATGCTCGGTGAGCGGATGCTGGCCGACCTGCGCGAGGACTTCCTCGTCCGGTCGGTCGGGCTGCCGCCGGGGGTGCTGGAGCGGGCCGGCACCGGCGACCTGCTCTCCCGTATCACCACGGACATCGACCGGCTCGCCAACGCCATGCGCGAGGCGGTACCGCAGCTGGCGATCGGGGTCGTGTGGGCGGCGCTGCTGCTCGGCGGGCTCGTGGTCACCGCGCCGCCGCTGGCGGCCGCCGTGCTGCTGGCCGTGCCGCTGCTGGTGGCGGGGTGCCGCTGGTACTTCAAGCGGGCCCCGTCCGGCTACCGCTCGGAGGCCGCCGGGTACGCCGCCGTGGCCGCCGCGCTCGCCGAGACCGTGGACGCCGGCCGCACCGTCGAGGCCCACCGCCTCGGTGAGCGCCGCATCGCCCTGTCGGAGCGCCGGATCAAGGAATGGACGGCCTGGGAGCGCTACACCCTCTGGCTGCGGTCCGTGCTCTTCCCCGTCATCAATGCCACCCATGTCACGGTCCTCGGCTCGGTCCTCATGGTCGGCGGGGTCTTCGTGCTGCACGGCTGGATCGGGGTGGGGCAGCTCACCACGGGCGCTCTCATCGCGCAGATGCTCGTCGACCCGGTCAACCTGATCCTGCGCTGGTACGACGAGGTGCAGGTCGCCCAGGTGTCGCTGGCCCGCCTGGTCGGCGTGCGCGACATCGAGCCGGCCGCCGGGGACGCCGCGCCGGACCCGGACGGGCGCGACGTGCAGGCGGACCGGGTGCACTTCGGCTACCGCGAGGGCGTCGACGTCCTGCGCGAGGTGTCGCTGGAGGTCGCCCCCGGCACCCGGCTGGCTCTCGTGGGTCCCTCGGGGGCCGGCAAGTCCACGCTCGGCAGGCTGCTCGCCGGCATCTACGCTCCCCGGGAAGGCCGGATCACCCTGGGCGGCGCGGAACTCTCCCGGATGCCCGCCGAGCAGGTTCGCTCGCACGTCGCCCTGGTCAACCAGGAGCACCATGTGTTCGTCGGCTCCCTGCGCGACAACCTCCTGCTGGCCAGCACCGGCGCCACCGACGCCGAGCTGTGGGCCGCCCTGGGTGCGGTCGACGCCGACGGCTGGGCGCGGGCGCTGGACGACGGCCTGGACACCGAGGTCGGCTCGGGCGGGCTGGCGCTCACCCCGGCCCAGGCCCAGCAGATCGCGCTGGCCCGGCTGGTGCTGGCCGACCCGCACACGCTGGTCCTGGACGAGGCGACCTCGCTCCTGGACCCGCGCGCGGCACGGCATCTCGAACGCTCCCTGGCCCGCGTCCTCGACGGCCGCACGGTGGTCGCCATCGCCCACCGTCTGCACACCGCGCACGACGCCGACGTGATCGCCGTCGTGGAGAACGGCCGCATCAGCGAGCTGGGCAGCCACGATCAGCTGGTCGGGGCGGACGGCGCGTACGCGGCGCTGTGGCGTTCCTGGCACGGGTGATCTCGCGGGAGGCAGTACGGCCGGGGGCGGGGTCAGAGGGGCCGTGCGCGCTGCCGACGGACGACGCGGGGCCGGGGCCGGGGTATGTACTCTCGGGCCAGGCCCCGTGCCGTTGCGCGGTGCCGAACCGGGGTGGAAGGCTGGAGACTGGCACCGGCTTGGGGAGCGCCCGGGAACCGTCCGGTCACCGTCCGGTTCGCGCCGGGTAACACTTGTGCCGCGCATCCCGGCGGTCCGCCGCCGGACGCGGTGAGAACGGGCCGTGCCCAGCAGCTGGAGGTACCCGTGAACAACACCGACGGATGGGGAGATGACGTATACCAGCCCGATGCGTCCGAGATTCAGGACGACGCGGGACTGCTCGACGCGGAGGACACACTCGTCGACGACGGTGTCGACGATCCCCTGGACCGCGGCTGGTCCCCTCCCGAGCGACCGTGGGCGGTGGAGCACGCGGGCGTGACGGCGGGCGAGCGCCGGCAGGGCGAGAGCCTGGACGAGCGCCTGGCCGAGGAGATGCCCGACCTCGCCGCCCCTGACGGCGACGGTATCGGCGACGTCGAGGACACCGACGGCGAACCCCTGGACAACGAGGTCGGCGACCTCCGCTCCGGCCGTCTCGTGGCCCCCGACGAAGGGGCGCACGAGGACGAGGAGGCCGCCCTCGTCGCCACCGACGTCGGCATCGACGGCGCGGCCGCCTCCGCCGAGGAGGCCGCGATGCACATCGTGGACGAGGACACCTACGGCTGAACCCGACGCAGCACGCCCGCCGACCGCCCCGCGCGAGGAGCCGCCATGCAGCAGGACAAGCACCCCGACTACCACCCGGTCGTCTTCCGCGACCGCGCCGCCGGCTACGCCTTCCTGACCCGGTCCACCGCGACCAGCGACCGGACCATCGAATGGGACGACGGGGAGACCTACCCCGTCGTCGACGTGGAGATCTCCTCGGAGAGCCATCCCTTCTACACCGGCCAGGCCCGCACGGTCGACACCGAGGGACGCGTCGCGCGTTTCGAGCGCCGGTACGGCGGGGCGGACGCCGGGTCCACCGGCGGGTCCGCTCCGGGCGAGGGTGGCGAGCCGGCCTGAGCCCGTCAGATGGCCTGAGCCCGTCAGATGGCCTGAGCCCTTCAGATGACGTTGAGCGCCGCCGCGCAGCCCACCCCGCCGAGCAGCATGAACACCGGCATCAGCACCTTGAGCTCGACCCAGCTGCCCGCCCGGAACCGCATCGCCTTCGGCGGCCCCAGCGGGTACCAGCGCTTGCGGCCCACGGGGATCGGCCACAGGATCGGGCAGCCGGAGACGGTCAGCGCGTCCCCGATGTCGTGCACCAGCGCCCCCAGCACGACGGGCAGCCCCAGCCACAGGTACTCCTGCCCGGGCGCGGTGAACAGCCAGTCGGAACCGTTGCCCGGCTTGTCCAGGATGCCGGCCAGGATCCACGCGCTGGTCGCGGCCAGCAGCCAGACCAGGACATCGCTGCTCGAGCCGCGGGCCGCCCGCCACAGCAGGCCCTCGATGGCCAGCACCATGTGCGCGAACAGGATCGCCAGCACCGCCCACCGGCCCCCGGTGATCGCCGCCGCCGAGCAGCCCCCGCCGATCAGGACCGCCCACAGCCAGGTGTGCGTCAGCGTCCGGTGCCCGCCGGAGCGCCGCGGGTCGCCCTGCTTTCTGGTCGCCTTGTAGACGGCGTACGACAGCTTGTCCACGATCTCGCAGACCCAGCGGGAGAGCGGCCCGAAGGCACGCGAGATGGTGGCCGCCTTGTGGTCGAGGTCGGGGGCGAGCGCGGCACCGGCGCAGATCAGCGCGCCGACCAGGAGCACCGGCCAGGGCATCGGGTGGCCCGCCGCGGCGGCTGCCGCTCCGACGCCGAGCCAGGCGGCGGCCCCCGACAGTGAGTGTGCTGGTCCCATCATGGCCGTTGCCCGCCCCATTCCTCGTGTGCCGCTGTCCAGTTGACCGGGTGCATTGACGCTCCGTCGGCGACACAGCGTAGCTGCCGTGATCTTCCTGCTCGCAGCCGATTCCCCCATCGGCCGGGAGGCCAGGCAAGATGGGTGCGTGACCCTCATCGATCAGCTGCCGCCGACCGCCGACCCCGACGCCCTGTACGAAGCCTTCGAGTCGTGGGCCCAGGAGCGCGGTCTCACGCTCTACCCCCACCAGGAGGAGGCGCTGATCGAGGCGGTCTCGGGTGCGAACGTGATCGTGTCGACGCCCACCGGCTCGGGCAAGTCCATGATCGCCGCAGGTGCCCACTTCGCCGCGCTGGCCCGGGACGAGGTCACCTTCTACACAGCTCCGATCAAGGCACTGGTGTCGGAGAAGTTCTTCGAGCTGTGCAAGCTCTTCGGCACCGAGAACGTCGGCATGCTCACCGGCGACGCCTCTGTGAACGCCGACGCGCCCGTCATCTGTTGCACCGCCGAGGTGCTCGCCTCCATCGCGCTGCGCGACGGCAAGGACGCGGACGTCGGCCAGGTCGTCATGGACGAGTTCCACTTCTACGCGGAGGGCGACCGCGGCTGGGCCTGGCAGATCCCGCTGCTCGAACTGCCGCAGGCGCAGTTCGTCCTGATGTCGGCCACACTTGGCGACGTCTCCTTCTTCGAGAAGGACCTCGCGCGCCGCACCGGCCGCCCCACGTCGGTGGTCCGCTCGGCGACCCGCCCGGTCCCCCTCTCCTACGAGTACAGGCTCACCCCGCTCACGGAGACGCTCACCGACCTGCTGGAGACCAGGCAGGCGCCGGTGTACATCGTGCACTTCACCCAGGCGCAGGCCGTGGAGCGGGCGCAGGCGCTGATGAGCATCAACATGTGCTCGCGCGAGGAGAAGGACCAGATCGCCGAGCTGATCGGCAACTTCCGCTTCACCACGAAGTTCGGCCGCAACCTCTCCCGGTACGTCCGCCATGGCATCGGCGTACACCACGCCGGCATGCTGCCCAAGTACCGGCGCCTGGTGGAGAAGCTGGCACAGGCCGGTCTGCTGAAGGTCATCTGCGGCACGGACACTCTCGGTGTCGGCGTGAACGTGCCCATCCGCACGGTGCTGTTCACGGCTCTGACCAAGTACGACGGCAGCCGTGTGCGCACCCTGCGCGCCCGTGAGTTCCACCAGATCGCGGGCCGGGCCGGCCGGGCCGGCTTCGACACGGCGGGGCTCGTGGTCGCGCAGGCGCCCGAGCACGTCATCGAGAACGAGAAGGCACTCGCCAAGGCGGGCGACGACCCGAAGAAGCGCCGCAAGGTGGTGCGCAAGAAGGCGCCGGAGGGCTTCGTCGGCTGGACGGAGAACACCTTCGAGAAGCTGATCGCCTCCGAGCCGGAGCCGCTGACCTCCCGCTTCCGGGTCACGCACACGATGCTGCTGTCGGTGATCGCCCGGCCCGGCAACGCCTTCAAGGCGATGCGCCACCTCCTGGAGGACAACCACGAGCCGCGCAAACAGCAGCTCAGGCACATCCGGCGGGCGATCGCGATCTACCGCTCGCTGCTGGACGGCGGCATCGTCGAGAAGCTGGACGAGCCGGACCCCACGGGCCGCATCGTACGCCTCACGGTCGACCTCCAGCAGGACTTCGCCCTCAGCCAGCCGCTGTCCACGTTCGCGCTCGCCGCGTTCGAGCTGCTGGACCCGGAGTCGCCCTCCTACGCCCTCGACATGGTGTCGGTCGTGGAGTCCACCCTGGACGACCCGCGCCAGATCCTCGTCGCGCAGCAGAACAAGGCGCGCGGCGAGGCCGTGGCCGCGATGAAGGCGGACGGTGTCGAGTACGAGGAGCGCATGGAGCGCCTCCAGGACGTCACCTACCCGAAGCCCTTGGAGGAGCTGCTCTTCCACGCGTACAACACGTACCGCAAGAGCCACCCCTGGGTCGGTGACCATCCGCTGTCGCCGAAGTCCGTGATCCGCGACATGTACGAACGGGCAATGTCCTTCACGGAGTTGGTGTCCTTCTACGAGCTGGCTCGCACCGAGGGCATCGTGCTGCGCTACCTGGCCGGCGCCTACAAGACCTTGGACCACACCATTCCGGACGACCTCAAGTCGGAGGACCTTCAGGACCTGATCGAATGGCTCGGCGAGATGGTGCGCCAGGTCGATTCCAGCCTGCTGGACGAGTGGGAGCAGTTGGCCAACCCGGAGGAGATGACCGCCGAGGAGGCTCAGGAGAAGGCCGACGAGGTCAAGCCGGTCACCACCAACGCGCGTGCCTTCCGGGTGCTGGTCCGCAACGCGATGTTCCGCCGCGTGGAACTCGCCGCCCTCGACCAGGTCGACGAACTGGGCGAGCTGGACGCCGAGGCCGGCTGGGACGCGCAGGCCTGGGGCGAGGCGATGGACAAGTACTGGGACGAGTACGACGACCTCGGTACCGGTCCCGACGCCCGCGGTCCGAAGCTGCTCGTGATCCAGGAGGAGCCGCAGAGCAAACTCTGGCGTGTCCGCCAGATCTTCGACGACCCCAACGGCGACCACGACTGGGGCATCAGCGCGGAGGTCGACCTCGCGGCCTCCGACGTGGAGGGCCGTGCGGTCGTCCGCGTCACCGACGTCGGCCAGCTGTGAGCGCAGGAGACTCCCACCCATGACGAACCCGGCCGAGAGACTCGTCGACCTGCTCGACCTGGAGCAGATCGAGGTCAACATCTTCCGTGGGCTGAGCCCGCAGGAGTCCCTGCAACGGGTCTTCGGCGGGCAGGTGGCGGGACAGGCGCTGGTCGCCGCCGGGCGCACCACGGACGGCGACCGTCCGGTGCACTCGCTGCACGCGTACTTCCTGCGCCCGGGCCGCCCGGGCGTGCCGATCGTGTACCAGGTGGAACGGGTCCGGGACGGCCGGTCGTTCACGACGCGCCGGGTCACCGCCGTGCAACAGGGCCGCACGATCTTCAATCTGACCGCCTCCTTTCACAAGCCTGAGGAAGGACCGTTCGAGCACCAGCTGCCGCCGGCCCGCGAGGTGCCGCACCCGGAATCCCTGCCGACGGTCACGGAGGAGATCCGCAAGCACCTGGGCGCTCTGCCCGAACAGCTGGAGCGGATGGCGCGCCGCCAGCCCTTCGACATCCGTTACGCCGACGGGCTGCGCTGGCACGCCGAGGAGATCGAGGGCGCCGAGCCGCGTAGCGCGGTGTGGATGCGGGCGGTCGGCCCGCTGGGCGACGACCCGCTGGTGCACACCTGTGCGCTCACCTACGCCAGCGACATGACCCTCCTGGACGCGGTCCGCATTCCCGTCGAGCCGCTGTGGGGCACACGCAACTTCGACATGGCCTCGCTGGACCACGCGATGTGGTTCCACCGGCCGTTCCGCGCGGACGAGTGGTTCCTGTACGACCAGGAGTCCCCGATCGCGATAGGGGGTCGTGGTCTGGCCCGCGGGCGGATCTACGACCTGCACGGGCGTCTGCTCGTGTCGGTCGTCCAGGAAGGACTGTTCAGGTCCTTGCAGTCGCTGTCGCCGAGGTAGCCGCCGCTCAGTGCTCCGCGGGCCTGGGGTTTCTGCGGCGCAGCCAGCCCCGTAGTCCGCGTGAGGCCTTCGTCGAGCACGCCGCGTGCGGTGCGGGCGTGGGTGGGGGCGAGTGCGGTGCTGTCGGGCCCGGATGTGATGCGGATAGGGCCGGGGGCCGTGCGGGCAGGGACTCGCGCGGCGCCGGGCGCGGGGCGGGCCGGTGGGCGCGGGCCTCGTCGACCGTCTGCGCCAGATCGCCGCGGAGCCAGCCGACCTCGTCGGGGTCGTCCGCAGTCATGATCCGCTCGGCGAGATCCGCCGACGGCGAGCCCGGGGTGCCGTGGGCGGGCGGCCCCGGACGGAACCGGTTCACATGGGCCCGTTCGTAGGGGTCCTTGACCACGTCCGAGATGTGCACGGGGTCGAGGAAGGCGGCCACGGTCCCGGCGCGCTCCCACGGATCGTCGGCCTGTCGCAGCAGGAATCCGAGGTGGCGTCCGCGCCAGGTGCGGGCCCGCAGGTCCAGCCCCTCCCCCAGTCGGTCGCGCAGAGCCTGAGGGGTACGGCCGGTCAGCAGGCGGGCGTTCCGCTCGTCCGCCGCGAACTTCCGCAGTTCCTCCGCCAGATAGAGCCACACCACGGCGCGGTACCGGTTCAGATAGAACTTGACCGGTACCACCAGGCCGAGGCGCGCGAGCCGGGTGAATCTGGCGGCCGACACCTCCATCAGCGCCGCGCCCTCTGTGGTGCCCACGACCCTGACGCTCTCCCGGAACGATTCCGGGAATCCGTCCTGCCCTCGCAGGCGCTCGATCTCGGCCCGGTCGACGCGGCGGCCCCCGCCTCCGCCCTCGTCGGGCACGGTACGGATCCGTCCGAGGTGTACCGCGAGATCGAATTCACCTCGTTTGAGGCCGAGTTCGCGAGCGGCGCGGCTCGGCGTGCAGGTCAGGTGACGTGGTGCTTGGTCACGTGGTGCCTCGATGGTGTTGCCCGACATGGTCGTCTCCCCCGTGGAGTCGGTGGCTCACGCCGTCCGCGCTCGCCGTGAAAAAAACCGTAGCCGGTCCGGCGAATTTCCGGGCAAGCCTGTGGATAACTCCGTACGGGGCAACGAACTCGCAGGTCAGAGGTCTTCTTTGGGTTCACGCCCGGGCTGTCGGGCGTCCACGCCGAGGTGCTCGCCGACGCGGTTGACGAGCAGGGTCATCTCGTAGGCGATCTGGCCGATGTCGGCCTCCGCGCCGCTGAGCACGCACAGGCAGCTGCCGCTGCCCGCGGCGGTGACGAACAGTACGGCGTCGTCGTACTCGATCATCGTCTGGCGGACTCTGCCCGCGCCGAAGTGGCGTCCCGAACCCTTGGCCAGGCTGTGCAGTCCGGACGCGACGGCGGCGAGGTGCTCCGCGTCCTCGCGGCGGAGGCCGGTGCTCGCGCCCGTCACCAGACCGTCGTTCGACAGGACCAGCGCGTGCCGTACCTGTTCCACGCGCCCGGTCAGGTCGTCCAGGAGCCACCCGAGTCCCTGGTTCTGCGCCATCTTCCGTCTCTCCCCGTGTGACGTCTCCCCCTGGCTGGAGGAACTTCCCGCCAGCCTTCCCCACGACCGCCGTCCGGGCAAGGAGGATGGGGGCATGGCACAGAAGATGACCGATGAGGAATGGCGGGCGTTCGTCTCGGAGGGCACCCGCACCGGCAAACTGTCCACTGTGCGCGCCGACGGCAGCCCGCACGTGGCGCCGATCTGGTTCCTGCTGGACGGCGACGAAGTGGTCTTCAACACGGGCAAAGAGACCGTGAAGGGGCGCAGTCTGGCCCGTGACGGGCGCGTCGCGCTCTGCGTGGACGACGACCGGCCGCCTTTCCACTTCGTGACGCTGAGCGGCCGAGCCCGGCTGTCCGAGGACCTCGGCGAGGTCCGGGACTGGGCGACCCGGATCGCCGCACGGTACATGGGTGAGGAACGCGCCGAGGAGTTCGGCGCCCGTAACGGCGTTCCGGGCGAGCTCCTGGTCCGCGTCACCGTGGACCACGTGGTGGCGGTGAAGGACCTGGCGGGCTGAGACCGCCATCGGCGGGTCAGCCCACCGAGTCGAGCAGCCGGGCGGTGTGCATCCGCCCGGCATACTCGACGAGCCGGATCAGCACCTCCTTTCCCGAGTCCCGGTCGCGGGCGTCACAGAGAACCACGGGCGTGCCCTGGTCGAGGTCGAGGGCGCGGCAGACGTCGTGGGCACCGTAGGCGCGGGCGCCGGCGAAGCAGTTGACGGCCACGACGAACGGGATGTGCCGGTGCTCGAAGTAGTCCACGGCCGGGAAGCAGTCCTCCAGCCGCCGGGTGTCCGCCAGGACCACCGCTCCGAGGGCGCCCTGTGACAGTTCGTCCCACAGGAACCAGAAGCGGTCCTGGCCCGGTGTGCCGAAGAGGTACAGGGACAGGCCGGAGCGGATGGTGATGCGGCCGAAGTCCATGGCCACGGTGGTGGTGACCTTCTGGTCCACGCCGTCGGTGTCGTCGACCAATTGCCCGGCCTCGCTGAGCAGTTCCTCGGTGCGCAGCGGGCGGATCTCACTGACCGCGCCGACCAGGGTGGTCTTGCCCACGCCGAATCCGCCGGCGACCAGAATCTTCAGCGCCAGGGCGGACGTCTCGTCGTCCGTGGCGTCGGGGTGCTCGGAGACCATGATCACTTCTCTCGGGGGTGGGAGTCGCGGCCGGCGGCGCGGCGTGGGTCCGGTGGGTGGTGAACTGTCATCTACAGCGCTCGCAATCCCGCGATGACCTCGCGCAGAATGCGTTCGTCGGGTAGCTGCGCCGGCGGTACCGGGCGGCTGATCGTGACGCAGCCCAGGTCCAGCAGGTCGCCCAGCAGCACCCTGATCACGCCCACGGCAAGGTCCGCGCCTGCGGCCAGTTCGGCGACCGACTGCGTCTCCGTGCGGCACAGGTCGACGAGCGTGTGGTGCTCGGGGCCGAGCGCGGGGTCACCGTCCGCGGGAAGGCCGCCGGGGTCGAACGTGACGAGTGCGATCAGGTCGAAGCGCACTCCGGTGGGGCCGGACCTGGTGCGGCCGCCTGTCATGGCGTAGGGACGGACGAGAGGTCCGGCCTCGCCGTCGTACCACTGGCTGCCCTGCTCCCGCGGGGCGTCTGTGGTGTTCTCGGTCATCTGTGCCGACCACCCTCTCGGTTCATCCGGCGGCAGGCGGCCGCGCGGCGACCCGGGGTGCCGTGTAGAGGTGTTCGCCGACGCGCCTGACCAGCCGTGCCATCTCGTACGCGACGAGTCCGATGTCGGCCGTGACCGCGGTGAGGACGGCGAGGCAGGAACCGTCTCCGGCGGCGGCCACGAAGAGGAAGGCGTCGTCCATCTCCACCATGGTCTGGCGCACCCCGCCGACTCCGAAGTGCCGCCCGGTGCCCTTGGCGAGGCTGTGGAAGCCGGAGGCGACTGCGGCGAGGTGCTCGGCGTCCGCGCGCTCGAGGCCGGTGGAGGCGCCCACGGCCAGGCCGTCGTTGGACAGCACCACCGCGTGCCGTACGTCGCCCACGCGGGTCACCAGGTCGTCCAGCAGCCAGTCGAGTTCGCCGGATCGCTGAGCGGCCCTCATGCTCGGGTCCTGGATCATGCAGGGTCTCCTTCACTGCTGTCGCTGCCCGCTTCGGGATCAGGGGTGGCGCCGCGGCCGGGTCGCCTGCCGCCGCCGCGCGTCCAGCCGTCGCGGTAGGCCGCCATGCGGTCCCGCACCAGTTCGGGGGTGCGCCGGTCGTCGCTGTGCGCGTCCGGTGCCGGAGACGACTTCTCGGGGCGGTGTTCGCGCAGTTGGGGCGCCAGACTCGCCTGCCGTATCCGGCGCGGGAGGCCGTCGGAGCCCTCGGAGTCGTTCGGGGGGCGGTGCAGCCGCAAGGTGGTGACTCCCGGGGGTGGGGTTTCGGGCGCGGGTGCTGCCGAGGGCCGGCCGGTGGCCGCGAGAGCGGGCCGGTCGGCGGACGTGACCACAGCCTTCTGGGGTGCGCCGGACACGCGCGCGTACGCCGGGTGCCCGGCCCGTTCCGGGTCCGCCGCCGAGCGGTTGACGGCTCCCGCGGCGCCGCTGTGCAGCAGGGCGGTGGGCACCAGGACCACGGCGGTGGTGCCGCCGTAGGGGGAGGTGCGCAAGTGCACTTTGATGCCGTGGCGCCCGGCGAGCCTGCTGACCACGAAGAGGCCCAGGCGGTCGCTGTCGAACAGGTCGAGCGCCTCGGACTGCTCGATGCGCCGGTTGGCCTCGGCGAGTGTCTCGGGGCCCATGCCCAGGCCACGGTCCTCGATCTCCAGGGCGTAGCCGTTGCCGACGGGTTCGCCGGTGACCCGTACGCGCGTGTGGGGTGGGGAGAACTGGGCGGCGTTCTCGACGAGTTCGGCCACCAGATGGGTGAGGTCGGCGACGGCTGCGCCGACGACGGATGCCTCGGGGAGCTGTCTCACCTCCACGCGCGCGTAGTCCTCGACTTCGGAGACGGCCGCGCGCACGACGTTGGTGAGGGAGACGGGCATGCGCCAGGCCCGTCCGGGGGCCGCGCCGGAGAGGATGATCAGGCTTTCCGCGTGGCGGCGCATGCGGGTGGTGAGGTGGTCGAGTCGGAAGAGGTCGCCGAGTTCGCCCGGGTCGTCCGAGCGGCGTTCCATGCTGTCCAGCAAGCTCAGTTGGCGGTGCACCAGGACCTGGCTGCGGCGGGCGAGGTTGACGAAGACCCCGGAGATGCCGCTGGCGAGTTCGGCGCGCTCCACGGCGGCGCGCAGGGCGGCGCGGTGCACTGTTCTGAGGGCCTCGGCGACCTGGCCGGTCTCGTCCTCGGCGGGCGGCTCCGGAGGGGCCTCGGTCCGGATGTCGATGTCCTCTCCGGCGCGCAGTCTCCGCATCGCCTCGGGAAGTTTGCGGCGGGCGATCTCCAGTGCTCCGTTGCGCAGGCTGACCAGCTCGACCACGAGGGCGCGTCCGATGCGTACGGAGATGACGAGCGAGGCGGCGACGGCGGCGAGGCCGAAGAGGACGGCGGCGCCGGCCGGGGTGAGGAGGCCGCGGCTGTACGGGTCGGCCCGGCCCGCGACGGTGCTCGCGGCGTCAGTTCCGATGGCCCGCATTCCGTCCCGCACGCGCGCGTGGGCGGTCTCCCAGTCGGCTGCCGGGGCCGCGTCGACCGCGCGGGCGCCCGGGTCGGCGGCGAGGGCCTTGTCCTCGAGGCTGCCGACGCCGGTGTAGGCGCCGCTCGCGGCGAGGTTCTGCCAGGCGGCACGCTGGGCGTCGGGCAGATCGGCGACGGCGGTGTCGGTGAGCGTGCGGCGCGTGTCGACGGCGCCGGCGAACAGCCGCAGTCGTTCGCCCGCGAGACCGCCCGCGAGACGGGCGCCGGCGAGCACGACGTCCT
This sequence comes from Streptomyces sp. NPDC054834, assembly GCF_053611185.1. Taxonomy (NCBI): domain Bacteria; kingdom Bacillati; phylum Actinomycetota; class Actinomycetes; order Kitasatosporales; family Streptomycetaceae; genus Streptomyces; species Streptomyces sp. NPDC054834. The sequence continues at coordinate 69,150 of NZ_JBSGZV010000022.1, forward strand.
CCTGTGCCAGTGCCTCCTGCGCGCGGGAGAACTCGAGGAGTACGCGCGCGTCGGAGCCCAGGTCGGCCTGCTGGATGCCGGTGAGGGCGCCGTCCACCCTGAAGGCGGTGCTGATGGTCCGCGTGTACTGCCCGTACGCCTCCTCCCAGCCGGCGCGCCGGTCGAGCACCGCCGTGCGCAGCGTGCGCAGGTGCTCGGCCCCGGTGACGAAGGCGTCCAAGCGCTGTGCGACACCGGAGGGCAGCTCCTCGCTGTCCGCGACAGTGTTGTCGTCGCCGAGCCGCAGCCGGGCCACGGACCGGTCGGTGCGGGCGGCGAGGGTCCGCAGGTCGCCGCCCTGTCCGGCGGCCGGATCGGTCGCGTACCGCACGGCGGCCGCGCGCTCGGCCTGGAGGGCGGTGACGGCGTCCGCGAGCGGGGTGCGCAGTTCGGCGTCCACGCGCTGTGACTGGCGCAGTCGTGACACGTCCTGGGCGGTGCTGACGGTGGCGTACGCCCACAGGGCGAGCAGGGAGACGACGGGCACCATCAGCAGGCAGACGACCTTGGCCCGTACGGTCCGGGGCCGGAGCCACCGGCGCCCCGCGCGCGTGGGGGTGCCGTCCGGGGCCTGGCCGGGCGGGTCGTCGGGGTCCTCCTCGGCGGGTCGCCCGGCATGGGCGCGACGGCCGCGCGCGGGCGGCGGGGACGGCGTCTGAGCGCCTGGGGTGGTCCTACGGGGTGTACGCATGGCCTTCTCGCTCGGAAGTGGATCGTGGCACGCTCTGTGGCGGGAGGCCGGTCAGCCGGCCGGGTTCTGCACTGGACGCTGCGCGGAGGCGGACGCCTCGCGTTCCCCCGCGGTCGGTGAGAGGGCGACGAAGGCCGAGGTGATGAACAGGTAGGACCCGAGGCCGACGGCGAGGGGGAAGATGAACTGCATCGCCGTGGCCCCGGGCAGGACCTCGCCGGAGGGGGTGACGTGCACGCGGACCGCGAACATGCCGGTGTAGTGCATGCTGCTGACGGCCGCTCCCATGACGAGCGAGGCGACGGTGACCGCGATGGGCGACTTGATGTTGAGACCGGCCCACAGGGCCGCGGTCGCGGCGACCACGGCGATCAGGACCGAGACCCCGACGAGTACCGGGTCGTAGGTCACGTCACCGTGCAGCCGCGCCGCGGCCATGCCGAGGTAGTGCATGCTCGCCACGCCCAGCCCGGTGGTGAGGCCGCCGAGCAGGAGGGCGCGGGTGCGATCGCGGCTGTAGCCGACGGCGAAGACGCCGGCGCAGACGACGACCATGGCGACGAGGAGGCTGAGGATGGTCAGCGGCACGTCGTAGCGGATGTCGGTGCCGCTGACGCTGAAGCCGAGCATGGCCACGAAGTGCATGGTCCAGATGCCGGTACCGATCGCGGAGGCCGCGGTGACGAGCCAGTTGCGGCGCGCCCGTCCGGTGGTGCCGAGCGCGCGGACGGTGCAGCGCAGTCCCAGGGCGGCGCCGATGCAGGCCATCACGTACGACAGCGCGGGGGTCAGCCAACCCAGGGAGGCGTGGTCCAGGTGTCCCATGGCCCCGGGACGCTAGCCCCGGCAGGGGCGTACAAAGGGGGCGCATTTCGAAAGGTGTCGGAATCTGGCACAGACGTGCGCCGGAACGATCGCGTCACGTTCGAACATGCGCGCAGGGCGCCCCTCCTTACAAGTGAGGGATTATGCGCACCATGAGCGACGATCACACACACGTCCAGGAGTTCTTCACCGCCCGGGCGGACGACTGGGACAGCAAGTTCCCGGAGGACGGCCCGGCCTTCGCGGCCGCCGTGGACGACCTCGGGCTGCACCCCGGCGACCGCGTGCTCGACGCCGGCTGCGGCACGGGACGCGCCCTGCCGCCGCTGCGCGCGGCCGTGGGCCCGTCCGGCGTCGTCATCGGGGTCGATCTGACACCGGCGATGCTGCGGGCCGCCGTACGGGCGGGGCGGGATCGTCACGGGCGGCTGCTCCTGGCCGACGTCGCCGCGCTGCCCTTGCGGTCCCGGTCGTTCGACGCCGTGTTCGGCGCGGGCCTGATCGCGCACCTGCCGCACCCGTCGGAGAACCTCCGGGAGCTGGCGCGCGTGGTGCGGCCCGGCGGCACCCTGGCTCTGTTCCACCCGATCGGGCGCGCCGCGCTGGCAGCCCGCCAGGGCCGTCGCACCACCCCGGACGACCTGCGCGCCGAGGGCAACCTGAGGCCGCTGCTGGCCGGTGCCGGATGGCGCATGAGGTCGTACGTCGACGAAGACGCCCGCTTCCTGGCACTGGCGGTCCGCGAGGGATAGCCGCTGTCACCCGGTTTCAGGCCGTGGCTCGGGCCGGATTCTCCCCCGCGACCGCCACCACGAACGCGTCGGGGTTGTCGAACATGATGTTGTGGCCGGCGGCCGGCACCGTCCGCACGCGAACCCCGGCCGCCTCCAGCCGTTCCCTGCCGGTCAGTTCACCGCTCAGCTCGCCCTGGAGATACACGCGCTCGATCCCCAGCCCCTCCAGGATGGTGCGCATGACGGGGTCCGAGCCCCTCCTCAGACCGACGGCACTGCGGTGCAGTCCGCGCGGGTCGGCCAGCCGCATGGTCGACGCCCACAGCGGGCCGACCCTCTCCAGCACGCGCGCGTACCCGCCCGCCACGAAGTCCTCCTCCTCGTACGAGGCGATTCCGCTGCTGCCCGCGGTGGCCGGCGGAAACGCGTCGAGATTGGCCTCCGTGAGGACGAGCCGGGAGACCAGGTCGGGCCGCCGGTGGGCGAGCACGACGGCGACGGCTCCGCCCATGCTGTGCGCGATCAGCTCGGCCCCCGTCAGGCCCGACTCGTCCAGCGCGGCCGCCACGGCGTCGGCGTGCTCTTCCAGGGTGTAGCCGAAGTCCTCCGGTCGGTCGCTCACGCCGTGCCCGGGCAGGTCGACGAACAGGCTGCGCCGGCCGGCGAGCTCGGGCCGGGCCGCGATGTGCGCGTGGTACACGGTCGAGGCCGCCCCCAGCCCGTGCAGGTACACGCGCGCGGGTCCGGCACCCGGGGTCTCGGTCCACCGGATGCGGCTCCCCTTGCCGTCGAACTCGGCGTGCTTCATCACGTCCTCCTTGGTCACAGCCCTGGCTGCGGTCGACGTGGCGACAATACATCGGTCACGATGTACTGCGGAACAGATATATTCGTGGTCCGACATACAGGCTCTTCGACATACAGCGGACCTGAGGGAGAATGCGGGCATGCTGGAGCTCGCCATCCTCGGATTCCTGTACGACGCCCCGCTGCACGGCTACGTCCTGCGCAAGCACATCGCGGCACTGACCGGCCACGTACGGCCCATCGCCGAGAGCACGCTGTACCCCGCGATCAAACGCCTGGAGAAGGCCGGCCTGCTGGCGCGCGCCACCGAGCCGGGCTCCGTCGCCGCGCCGCGCCATGTGCTGACGCTGACGGAGGAGGGCAGGCACGAGCTGTGGCGCAGGCTCGCCGAACCGGCCCCGCGTGACATCACCGACGAGAACCGATGGTTCACGGTGCTCGCCTTTCTCCGGCACCTCGAGGACCCGGCCGCGCAGGCGGCGGTGCTGCGGCGCCGGCTGGCCTTCCTGGAGGAGCCGGCCAGCTTCTTCTACGACGGCGACCGGCCGCTGCGTGCGGAGGAGTTGGACGACCCGTTCCGGCGCGGCGTCCTCACCGTCGCCCGGGCCACGAGCCGGGCGGAACTCACCTGGCTGCGCGAGACCCTGGCCTCACTCGACGGCCTCGGGAGCCGCCGCGCGTAGCGGGGTGCGAGCCAGGAGGGGGAGGCCGCTTCACCGCGTCGTCCCTCTTTTGCCACCGAGGCTTCAACTCTATGTTGAGCAACGACGGATGGACGATCAGCAAGAGATGCCACTCAGGGGAAGGTGGTCCGTATGTGGGGCAGGATCCGCGAGAAGATCGCCCGGCCGGCCGTCTCGGGGCGCGGAGAGACGGGTGGAGATGGTGAAAAGCGCACGCACAATCTGTTCGATGCCGCGGCCGCCTATGTGTCGGCCCGCGCGGAGGACGACCAGGACCGGATCGACGAGGCCGCGTCCTGGGTGTCGCCGGAGGCGCTGTCGTTCGGGGTGAGCGAGCTGGCGTGCCGGGCCGTCATGGCACTGGCCCGGGAACGCGACGAGTCACCGCGGAAGGTGGCCCGTGACCTGCTGGGGCTGCCCGTGGCCTGACCCGGGTCCGGCGAGCGGCATTTCGCCCCGTCCAGGTGGATACCTGGAGCTCTGCGTGGTGGCAGTCGTGACAACGACGTTCCGCTCGCACTAGGGTGCGCGCCGTTGGACGAACCACTGGGGAGGCTGGGATGCCTGGGACGGAAGAGGAGGCCGTCGCCGCCGCGGACGATGCGCTGTACGTGCTCACAGCTGTGCTGCTGACGCCGGCGCAGTTTCCGAGCGTGCTGGGCGACGACTATCCGGAGGCGTGCGCCGCGCTCGGCCTGGCGCCGTACGCGGACGGCTACGGCCTGGTGCTCGGCCAGGACGGCTACGGCGCTCGCTGGACGGTCGTCATCGACGACGTCTCGCTGGTCGCCGTCGCGATCGCGTCCTGGGACTGCGGCATGGAGTACGAGTTGTCGCCCGACGAGCGCACGGTCGTCGCCGCCCTGCCCGGCTGGCCCCTGGCGGTCGCCGTCGCCGCTCCGAACGTGCCCGCGCCGCACGACCCCGGTCCCGAGGCCACGGACCGTCCGGCGCTGGCCCCGCCGGACACCACCTCCTGGGGACCGGCCCAGCGGCGTCTGGGCGCCGACGAGATCGCCTCGCAGTGGGCCATGTGGCGGGGGCAGATCAACGAGGCCGACTTCCGTGCACCGGGCGGCTCGGCCCCGGCGCAGGACGGCCCGGCGGACGCGCGGGACGACGGGGCGGACACGCAGGACGGTTCCGGGGACGCGCGGGAGGGCAGGGCGGACACGTCGCCGCGAGGCCAACGTGGCATTCGGCGTGTCCTGGCCGAGGCTCGCGCGTACGTGGACACGCCACCGCCGCTCGGCAGGGTCCGCTCGTCGTTCGCCCCGGGGGACGCCCGCACGCTGCGCGCCGACGGCCCGGGCTGGTCGATGGTGGCCCGCACCGACGACATGGCGTTCGTGCTGCTCGACGAGAAACCGGGCGAGGTGCTGCCGGTGGGCCGGGGGCCGGAGCTGCCCGGCCTGCTGGAGGCGCTCGACAAGGTGGCGGTACGGCCGAGCTGACGCCGCCGGCGCCGTGCCAGGCACCGGCGGCGGTGCGGGTCACCCGCTCCTGTCCGTGTCGATCAGGAGGGCCTCCATTGCGATGTCCGGGTCCTCGTGGGCCCTGAGCGCTTCCAGTTCGGCCCGCCACGGCTCCGTCCAGTCCGTTCTGCGGCCGCCGACCCGGACCAGGGCCAGGGCGAGCACCCCGGACGCGGCCGTCGCACGTGTGCGCAGGCTGCGAGCGGCGGCGAGCAGGGCCGCGCGCGTGGGCGGCCGGTCCAGGTCCACGGGTAGGTAGTCGGTGGTGCTGGGGATGCGTCCCGGGCCCGTTTCGCACCATCGCACCAGCCGGTTCCACCGGTGCTCTTCATGGAGTCCGTGCCGTACGGCCTCCACTGCGGCCTCCCAGTTGAGGCGTGCGGCGTCGGCGTGCATGCCGACGGACTCCAGCGTGCCGGCCAGCCCGTCCAGGAGATGCAGGGCCTTGCCGCCTCCGAGGCCCGGCCGTATGGCCTCGCACCACTGGTGGAGGCGCCGCAACGCCTCGACACGTGCTGCGGGATCGTCGGCGCGGGCCCGCTCGGCCATGGCGTCGAAAGCGGTGCGGGCGGCGGCTTCGGCGACCGGCCCCGGCGGGAAGAACATCAGCTGCTGTGCCGCCGCCCGCCAGACCCGGTGGGGCCGATCCGGGTCAGCCATCACCTCGGACAGCACGCGGAGGGCGTCGGTGGCCTCAGGGGTCAGCCGGCCCGCCAGCGCCCGGCAGGCGGCCACCGTGGTGTCCTCGCCGCCCTCCTCGACGAGCCGCACGAGGAACGCCCTGTACGGCTCGCCCTTGCTGCCGGGGACCGCCTGCACGCGCGCGTGCACGACGGCGTCCCGTACGGCGGGCTCGTCGGCCGCCGCGCGCAGCCGGTCCGAGACGCCGGCGCGGTCGATGTCCGGCAGCAGCACGCGGGCCAGTACGGCCCGTACATCCGGGTGCTGTCCCGGAGCGTCCCAGGCGGCCAGGAGAGCCTCGAACGCGCCGTCCAGGGTGCCCAGGGCGCGTACGGCCTCCTTGCGCGTGCCCACGGGCGCGACGGTGGCTGCCGCGACGGGCGCCAGCAGGGCCACGGCGTCGCGGTCGGGGGCCCGCTCCAGGAGCCGCCGCAGCGCGGCCAGGGCGGCCCGCCCGCGCACTCCTCCGGTCGCGGCGTGTCGCAGCAGGAGATCACGCAGCTCTGCGCGGCCGGCCTCCAGCGTGCGGTCGGTGGCTTCCCCGAGGGCCGTGAGCGCCGCCGCGGCCACGGGCTGCGGGGCCTCCCGCGCCAGCGCCGTCAGCCGCCGGGGGTCTCGCAGCAGGGCGGCGGCGTCGGCCCGGGTGCGCAGGGGTGCGGTTTCGTCGGTGGCCACGCCGGCGAGGTGCTCGGCCCACGCGTCCCGTTGACCGGGCAGCCACCGGCCCATGGGCCCGGGGTGCATCTTGGGCGCCCAGGGCAGCGGACGGGGCCGAAGCCGCCCGGTGAACCGTTCTCGTGCGGCCGCGAGGACGGTGTCCAGGACGTCCGTGCGCCGGACGGCGAGGGTCCGCAGGACGACCGGCAGGGTCGCGAAGGTGGCGTCCACGGCGACGAGTTCGGCGCAGCGCCTTTCCCGCAGGTGCGGCGGCCGGACCCAGACCGCCGCGGCACGGGCGGCGAGTTCCGTGTCGTCGCAGGTGAGTGCGACCTGTCGGACCGCGGAGTCCAGGGCGGGCAGGGCGGTGAGCCGGTGAGCGAGGAGTTCCGCGAGCGCCGTGGTGACGTCGGGCCGGTTCCGCGCCGGCCCGGAGGTGGCCGCCCAGATGGCCCGGGCCGCCTCCCGGTCGACGCTCAGGGTGGTCACCGCTCGGTCGTGCGGCGTCGCGAGCACGACCTGGCCCAGCAGTCCGGCCACGTGAATGGCACGGTCGCGCCGGCCGGCCCGTGCGGCCTGTTCGACGACGCGGCGCAGCAGCCGCTCGGCGGCAGCCAGGCAGGCCGGTGTCGTGTCCCGCGACTGGACGGTGGTGAGCACGGCGTCGCGCAGCACGCGTTCGGGCAGGGCGGCCAGCAGCCGCGTCGCGGCACCGGCGAGTTGTTCCAGGGCCCAGCGGCGTACGTCGACCTGGTCGTGCCAGGCGCGTTCGCAGTCGACCGCGATCCGGGCGAACTCATCCGGATTCCCGTCGAGTTCCGCGCAGGCCAGCAGCGCCGGCCAGGCCATGGCCCGGTGGTGGGACCGGTGGTTCGATGTCATGTCCCGCAGCACCGGTTCGGCATCGGCCAACGGCAGGGCGGCGGCCAGCCGGGCCTGGGTCCAGGGTCTGTTGCTGTGACGGTCCAGCCGGGGCCGGATCATTTCCGCGCGGTCGGCGGGGGTGAGGGCGGCGAACAGACTGAGCGGGGCACCCCACAGTCCTCTGCCGCCGGTGAACCGGCGCTCGGCGACACTTCGCCGGTCCGCCGCCGGCAGGAGCGCCAGCAGCCCGTCGGGGGCGACCTCACGCCGTTCCGGGCCGCGCATGCGGCTGCCGGTCGCGGGGCAGCGCTCGGCCAGGAACGCGAGCTCCTCGGCGGGCAGTTCGCTCAGTGCCCGCCGTACTGAGGGCGGCAGTGGCCCTGCGGGTACGGAATGGTGGGGCAGTCGGCCGTCCTCGTCAGGTTCCGCCGCACGCAGGATGGCTGCCGCTTCGGCGGGCCGTCGGAGCGCCGAGAGGACCCCTCGGGAGGTGAGCAGGCCCGGGGCCCGTTCCAGGAGCAGGAGTGCCGTGCCGGGATCGCGGTGGGCGGCGATCGAGGCGACGGCGCGGTACCGGGTCATGAAGCGGTGCCTCTCCTGTCGCGGACACCCTTCGAACTGTGCGGCGAGATACCCGGCCACGGCTCTCGGTGCGGTGCGGGCCAGGGAGCTGAGGACTCCCTGGGAGGGATCGAGGCGGCTCAGCCAGGCCCCCGCGGTCTCGGCTGGGCACGCGGGCAGCAACGCGGCCGCGTCACGCACCCCGTGCCGCTCGTGCACGCGAGGCAGCAGCCGGTCGGCGAGTGCACTCCGACGGCTGAGCCTGAGCAGTCGGAAGGCGTCGTGACGGATGGCCCTGATCTCGCACAGGGCCAGTCGTTCCAGGGCGTGTTCGGGAACCGGCAGCCGGATGGCGGCCGCACGGGCCCGGTGCCCGAGCAAGGGATCCGTGAGGACATCGGCCACGCGTTCCAGGTCACGCCGTACGACGGCCAGGAAGAGCGCCGTGTGCCGTTCGTCGCGGTCGCCGGTGTCGAGGGCGTGGTGCAGGGTTTCGTAGGCGTCCGGGGTGAGAGTGCGGGCGTAGCGCGCCAGGGCACTCATGCGTTCCGGGAACGGCAGGGGGTCGAAGTGGGCCCTCAGCCAGGCGGGCGTCAGCGGCGCCTGCGGAGGGAGGGACTGTCGGGACGGCGTCTGCGGCGCCTCGTGTCCGGCCATCAGCGCTCACCGTGGAGTCGCTGGGCCTCCTTTCCATACGTCATGGCCGTCATCGTGGTCCTTCGGTGATCAACGTCGCAAGCGAATTCACGGACGCCGGCTCATCGCCGCCCGCGGACCGGACCGTCGGCCGGCCCCGGGGCGGCGATGTGGTCGACTCGCCTCAGCGGCCGATTTCCTTGCGCGCGGCGCGGCGCAGCCTGCGTCGCTGTGAGGGATCCAGCGTGAGGTACGCGGCCGCCGGCACTCCCAGGACGATCAGGAACGAGACCCACCAGGGCAGCCATATCAGCAGGATGAGCCCGACCGCCACACCTCCTGCGGCGATCTTCGCGTTGTTCGACATGAGCGTCGCCTCCTTCGCGGCCACTGCCGCTCTCTGATCTGAGAACGGGCCCGCGCTTCCCGCGGTTCCAGGCCGCGACCCTGAGACGTCCCTGAGGCCCGGCCCTTACGTACCCCTGAGGACCAGTGTCTTCCCCCCGGAAGCCGATGGCCGGCTCCTTCCAGCTGAAGCCGACGAGTGGGCGACGCCCCGCGTTCACCTGCCGGCCGCGCACGGTTCCGCCGTGGGCCCAAATCTTGCCGCGTCAGCGAAATTGCCCACCAGGAGGCACGATGTCCCCGCACACCACCAGTCGGCGCCGCGTCCACCGCACTGTCGCGACCGGTCTGCCGCTGGCCTTGGCGGTCGCTCTCATGGCGGCCGGTACGGCCGCGGCGGCGCCCTCGGGGGATGCGTACGTGACCCACACGGCCACGCTCGGCGACATCCCCCTCGGCGCGTTCAGCAACGGGCTGCTGCCCGGCAGCGTGGACGACGACCGGGGCATCGACCTCGGCGGCATCGGCAGCGACATCTGTCCGGCGGGCCGCAAGGGCGAGTACTGGACGGTGACCGACCGGGGCCCGAACGGCCAGATCAAGGTGAGCGGCCAGAAGCGCCGCACCTTCCCGGTACCGGGCTTCGCCCCGGCGATCGTGAAGATCCGGGTGTCCGGCGACACCGTCAAGGTGATCGACGCCGTCCCGATCACCACATCCTCCGGGAAGCCCGTCACCGGGCTGCCGAACCAGCAGGGCCGCGACGAGGCGCCGTACACCTACAACGCCGCCACACAGCTGTCGTACAACCCGAACGGCCTGGACACCGAGGGGATCGTGCGGGCCGAGGACGGCACCTTCTGGCTCGTCGACGAGTACGGCCCGTCCCTGATCCACGTCTCCGCGCGCGGGAAGGTGCTCACGCGCTACGTGCCCCGCGGGTTCGGTCTCACCGGCGCGGACTATCCGGTCGTGGAGGCGCTGCCGTCGGTGCTGCTGCACCGGAAGATCAACCGCGGCTTCGAGGGGCTGGCCCAGCTGCCCGGCGGCGATCTGGTGATGGCGCTGCAGAGCCCGCTCTCGCTGCCGGACGCGGACGCCGGGGACGCCTCGCGGACGACCCGGCTGCTGCGGTTCTCGCCGAAGAAGAAAGCGGTCACCGCCGAGTACGCCTACCGGTTCGACCCGGTGAACGTGGTCGACCCGAGCGAGGACGACACATCGGAGCTCAAGATCTCCTCGGTGGTGGCCGTGGGCCGTGACCGGCTCCTTGTGGAGGAGCGCACCGACAAGGCGGCCCGGCTCCAGCTGGTGAAACTCCAGCGCAGGTCGGACATCCTGGGTGGCCCCTGGGACGACGACACGACGTCTCCGTCCCTGGAGCAGCTCGACGACCCGGCGGCCGAGGGTGTACCGGTGCTCGCCAAGCGCCTCGTCGTCGACCTGGGCAAGGTCGCCGGGGTGCCCGGGAAGATCGAGGGCATCGCGCGCGTGGACGACGACACGCTGGCGCTCATCAACGACAACGACTTCGGGATGACGGACGGCGCGGGCGCCTTCGACCCGCAGGGCCGGCTGGTGGACAGCGGTGTCGAGACGACGGTGACGTACGTCCGGCTGCCCGACGGCATCTGACGGGCGCCGGTCTCAGGACAGGTCCGGGAGCGAGCTGATGAGCGACTCCAGATCGCTCGGCACCTCGCTCGGGAGCACGCTGGGGAACCCCGACGGCAGACCACTCGGCAGCCTGGAGGGCAGGCCCGACGGCAGCCTGCTGGGCAGTTCGGTCGGGAGGCCGAACGAGGGCCGCGCGGAGCCGCTGGAAGTAGCAGTGCTCTCCGGCCGCTGGTCGTCCGGGGAGCGGTCACCCCCGGAGGTCATCACGGTCACGACCAGGACTGCCACGGCCGCCACCAGCACGGCCAGGACGGCGAAGAGCGGGCCCCGGCGCCTCCGCGGGCCGGGGCCCGGCCCGTCGGCAGCGGGTCCGAAACCGCCGCCCGGCGGTCCGGGCGGCGGAGGCGGTACGGATGGTGTGGTCATACCGTCCACCATCGCCTCATACGGTTCATCGGGCGACCGGCGCACGGAAGTTGATACCGGCTCACACCATGGACCGCACGATTCCGGAGCATTCCGCGCGCGGGCAGATCAGCGCCACGCGCGCGTACGCGTCACCGGCACGCGCGCGTGCGTGCGCTCAGCCGCGCGCCCCCAGCAGGTGGTCCATGGCCAGCTGGTCGAGGCGCTCGAAGGCCATCCCGCGCGCGGCGGCCGCCTCCACGTCGAATTCCTCGAAGGCCGTACGGTCGGCGAGCAGAGCCTGGAGGCCGTCCGCGGCGGTGGGCTGCGCCAGCTGGTCCAGACGCGAGGCGCGCAGTGCCTCCTGGACCTCCGGGTCGGCGCGGAAGGCGGCCGCGCGCTCCTTCAGGACGAGGTAGTTGCGCATGCAGCCGGCCGCCGAGGCCCACACGCCGTCGAGGTCCTCGGTCCGCGGCGGCTTGAAGTCGAAGTGGCGGGGACCGTCGTAACCGGCGCTCTCCAGGAGGTCGACCAGCCAGAACGCGGCCCGCAGGTCACCGGCGCCGAAGCGGAGGTCCTGGTCGTACTTGATGCCGGACTGGCCGTTGAGGTCGATGTGGAAGAGCTTGCCCGCCCAGATGGCCTGTGCGATGCCGTGCGGGAAGTTCAGCCCGGCCATCTGCTCGTGGCCGACCTCGGGATTGACGCCGTACAGCTCCGGGCGCTCGAGACGTTCGATGAACGCCAGCGCGTGGCCGACAGTGGGCAGCAGGATGTCGCCGCGCGGCTCGTTGGGCTTGGGCTCGATGGCGAAACGCAGGTCGTAGCCCTGGGAGGTGACGTACTCACCGAGGAGGTCGAAGGCCTCCTTCATACGGTCGAGGGCGACGCGCACGTCCTTGGCGGCGCCGGATTCGGCGCCTTCCCGGCCGCCCCAGGCCACGTATGTCTTCGCGCCCAGCTCGACCGCCAGGTCGATGTTGCGGATGGTCTTGCGCAGCGCGTAACGGCGCACGTCGCGGTCGTTGGCGGTGAACGCGCCATCCTTGAAGACCGGGTGCGTGAAGAGGTTGGTGGTGGCCATCGGCACGGTCATACCGGTGGTGTCCAGGGCCTGGCGGAAGCGCTTGATGTGCGACTCGCGCTCGGTGTCCGAGGACCCGAAGGGGATCAGGTCGTCGTCGTGGAACGTCACGCCGTAGGCGCCCAGTTCGGCCAGGCGCTGCACCGTCTCGACCGGGTCGAGGGCGCGGCGCGTGGCGTCGCCGAACGGGTCCCGTCCCTGCCAGCCGACGGTCCACAGGCCGAAGGTGAACCTGTGCTCGGGGGTGGGCTGGTAGCTCATGCCGCGGCTCCTTGCTCGCTTGGCTCGCTTGCGACTATTTCGTCATGGCGATTTACAAATTAGTATGCGCTCGCGTCCCTGGGAAGGGACAAGATGTTCTCGAGGTCGGATCTCGAGACCAGATCCCGCGAGCCGCGGAAAGAGGGAGAGCCCGATGTCAGCAGCCGAGGGTCCGCTCGTCGTCGGGGTGGACTCGTCCACCCAGTCCACCAAGGTCCTGGTCGTCGACGCGGCCACCGGGCGGGTCGTGGCGAGCGGCCAGGCGCCGCACACGGTCTCCTCCGGCGCCGGCCGGGAGAGCGACCCCCGCCAGTGGTGGGAGGCCCTGTGCACGGCGCTGCACCAGTGCGGGGACGCGGCCCACGAGGCGGCCGCGGTGTCGATCGGCGGCCAGCAGCACGGCCTGGTCACCCTGGACGCCCGGGGTGAGCCGGTGCGCCCGGCGCTGCTGTGGAACGACGTGCGCTCGGCGCCGCAGGCGCGCCGGCTCGTCGAGGAGCTGGGCGGCCCGAAGGCCTGGGCGGAGCGGACCGGCAGCGTGCCCGGCGCGTCCTTCACGGTCACGAAGTGGGCCTGGCTCACCGAGCACGAGCCGGACGCGGTCCGCGCCACCGCGGCCGTACGGCTGCCGCACGACTACCTCACCGGGCACCTGACCGGACAGGGCACCACCGACCGCGGCGACGCCTCGGGGACGGGCTGGTGGGCGTCCGGGACCGAGGCGTACGACGAGGAGATCCTCGCGCACGTGGGCCTCGACCCGGCGCTGCTGCCGCGGGTGGTGCGGCCGGGCGAGGTGGCCGGGACGGTCCGCGACAGCCACGACCTCCCGTTCTCCAAGGGGACCCTGGTCGCTGCCGGTACCGGCGACAACGCGGCGGCAGCACTGGGCCTGGGGCTGCGCCCGGGCACGCCGGTGCTCAGCCTGGGCACGTCGGGCACGGTGTACGCCGTCTCCAGGCACCGCCCGGCCGACCCGAGCGGCACCGTCGCCGGATTCGCCGACGCCCGCGGTGACTGGCTGCCGCTGGCCTGCACCCTGAACTGCACCCTCGCGGTCGACCGCGTAGCGGCCCTGCTGGGCCTGGACCGTGAGGCCGTCGAGCCCGGCACCTCCGTGACGCTCCTGCCCTACCTCGACGGCGAGCGCACCCCGAACCTGCCGAACGCCTCCGGCCTGCTGCACGGCCTGCGCCACGACACGACCGCCGGACAGCTCCTTCAGGCGGCGTACGACGGTGCCGTGCACTCCCTGCTGGGCGCGCTCGACCTGGTGCTCGACGAGGACGCGGACCGCACCGCGCCGCTGCTGCTGATCGGCGGCGGGGCCCGGGGCACGGCCTGGCAGCAGACGGTACGGCGACTGTCGGGGCGGCCGGTGCAGGTGCCCGAGGCCAGGGAACTGGTCGCGCTCGGCGCCGCGGCGCAGGCGGCCGGGCTGCTGACCGGCGAGGACCCGGCCGCGGTCGCCCGCCGCTGGAACACCACGGCGGGACCGGTGCTGGACGCCGTGGAGCGGGACGAGGAGACGCTGGCCCGGATCGCCGGGGTACTCTCCGACGCGGCGCCATTGCTGGAGCGGGGGACGGACGGCCGCTGACCGTGCGCCGTCCGGAACGCGACGGCTCGGGTACGGGCCGGCCGCCCGGCGTACCGACGGGATGACGCACTGACCGGAAAGACGGACCGAGGACTGGGGGAGGCATGAGCGCACCGCTGCACGAGACCCGCCCGGTCGGCCCTGGCCGGGCTCTGCCGGACACCCAGCAGGGCATGCGCCGCCGCAACCTCGCCCGGGTGATGCACGCCGTCAACGCCGAGGGACCGCTCTCGCGCGCCGCGGTCGCCTCGCGCATCGGCCTCACACGGGCGGCGGTGTCGACGCTGGTGGACGAGCTGGTCCGGTGGGGACTGCTGCACGAACTGGGCCCCGAGCGCCCCGGCCGGGTGGGCCGGCCGGGGTCGGCGCTCGCGGTCAGCGGGCGGGGGCCGGCCGGGATCGGCGCGGAGGTCGGCGTCGACCACCTCGCGGTGTGTGCGGTCGACCTGCGCGGCGAGGTACGGGCCCGGGCCGTCCGGCACCGCGCGAACCGCGGCCGGGTGCCCGAACCGGTGCTCGAGGAGCTCGACGCACTCGTCCGCCGGGTCGTGGCGGAGGCGGAGCGGGAAGGCCTGTGGCCCGCCGGGCTGGCGGTCGCCGTGCCCGGCCTGGTGGCGCGGGACGCCCGTACGGTCGTACGCGCCCCGAACCTCGACTGGCACGACACCGACCTCGGAGCCCTGCTGCCCACGGACATACCGCTGACCGTGGACAACGAGGCCAACTTCGGTGCGCTGGCGGAGCTCTGGCTCGGGACGGACACCCCCGGCGACTTCCTGCACGTGTCGGCGGAGATCGGCATCGGAGCCGCGGTCGTCGTGGACGGCGGGCTGCTGCGCGGGACACGGGGGTTCGCGGGCGAGCTGGGGCATGTGCCGGTCCGCCCGGACGGACCCCGGTGCCCGTGCGGCGGGCGGGGCTGCCTGGAGCAGTACGCCGGTGAGGAAGCGGTTCTGCGCGCGGCGGGGCTCGAACCGGGTGAGGACCTGGTCGGGCTGCTCGCCCGGCGAGCCGAGGAGGGGGACGCGGACGTACGCGGGGCGCTCCGCGACGCCGGTACGGCCCTCGGCATAGCCCTGACCGGGGCGGTCAACCTGCTCGACCCCGATTCCGTCGTCCTGGGCGGCGCGCTGGCGGGGCTGTCTCCCTGGCTCCTGCCGTCCCTGGAGACCGAGCTGGCGAGCCGCACCGCGGGACCCGCCTGCCCGGTGTCGGTGTCCCGCCTGGGGCCCGAGGGACCGCTGCTGGGCGCCGCGCACTCGGTGATACGCGCCGTCCTCGACGATCCGGCGGCGGTGGCGGAACGCGGCTGAGGAGCGAAACGGAACTGAGGAGCGAGGGGGCACAGGTGGCGGAATGGATACCTCGTGAGGAGTGGGTCAAGACCCAGCCGCAGGCACTTCTCGCCTCCTGCGTCGTGATGCTGGACGACCGCGACCGCATGCTGCTCCTGCGGTACGGGCCCGGACAACCGACAGCAGGGACATGGTGGCTGCCGGGCGGAATGGTCGACCACGGCGAGGACCCGTGGGCGGCGGCAAGGCGGGAGATGCGGGAGGAGACCGGCATCGAACTGGGGCCGATCCCCAATCTGATCGGTATCGACCACCGGGTGGACGTCCTGGGGACCGGACCGGTTCTCGACTGCTTCTTCCACGGCGGCGCCCTCGACGACGAAGCACGCGTCCGGCTGAGCGCCGAGCACGACGGCTACGGGCTGTTCGCCGTCGACGAGTTGGCCGGGACGCCGCTCACCGCCCGTCTCCCCGGCCTCATCGCGCTGCACACGGCGGCCCTGTCCGGAACCGTCGTCTGCCTGCGGGAGGGTGAACCCCTCACCTAGACGTCCCGCTTCCAGGGACCGGCAGCGACCTTCCCCGTGGTGCCCAGGTCCAGCTCCGGTGTCACCATCACCGGCGAGGCTCCCGGCTTCGCCCAGACCCTGACGTAGGGGACGTTGACCGCGGTGCCGGACAGGACGGTGTTGCGCCACACCAGACCCGCGTGCGCGCTCTGGCCCGGCTTCAGGGACAGCGGGCGGGCCGGGCCGTCCGCGCCGGTGCCGGAGGCGATGGCCGAACCACCCCGCAGGATCCGCACCCCGTCGACCGGACGGTGGTCCTCGTCCAGGAGGCTCAGCCGGGGGTAGCCGGTGAGCCGTTGGGGCCTGGACCCGCAGTTCACCAGGTGCAGGCCCACCACGCGGAGGCCCATGGCGGCATCACCCTCGTCGGCGTACAGGCGCAGTCCCGAGGACGGGCAGGGACCGCCCGGAGCGGGTGCCTCGTCGACGGGGACGCTGCGCACCTTCGTGATGCGCACCCCCGACCAGCCCCGCGCACCCGGCGGAAGGTCGCTCGTGCCGACCGTGCCGGTCACCGTCCGGCCGGGCCCGACATTCGGCACGATCCGGTACGTGTCGGCCAGTGGTGCCCCGAGGTCGGAGACGAAGGCGAAGCTGATGGTGTAGGTGAACGGTTTCGTCGCGTGGTTGGTGACCTGGAACCGGCCGCAGTCGTGCGTGTCGTCGCCGCCCGGGTCGTCGATCCGGACATCGCCCGTCGCCCCGGCGGGGGGCTCGGCGGTCGCGGCGGGCCCCGGGGAGAGGTGCGCACCGCACGCGGGACTGTCGGACGGGACCGCGATACCGGTGGCCCGGGAGCACGAGGTGACCAGCAGCAGGACGCCGGCGACGGCAGTCGACACGATGGCGGGGGCGGCACGCATCCGCCGAGTGGATCAGTACGCGGCCGCGGCGGGCTGTGATGGAAGCCACTCCTCCGGCCACAGGACCGTCACAGGGCCGGAACCGGCCGAGTCCCGGGACGAGTTCACTCGATCGAGTGACGGAGTTGTCCCCAACTCCTGCGTCATCCACGGAAACGCCCAGCGTCCTTCTGCCCAACCGGCAGGCGCCGTACCGTGATTCACGCGAGGCGCAGCCGCCGACGGCTCGAGATGGCGGCGCGAGAGGTGGACGAGGGGACACATCCGGACGGGGGAAACACATGTCGGGGGAGACGTCAGCCGGGCCGCGGCGCGACGCCGTCGTGCTGCGCGAGGTGGCTACGGATTCGCTGGGCTGGACGCGTATCAGTTCGCAACCCGGGCGGTCGAATCGCCGTTGGCCAACGTGTGCGACACCGATCACACGTGCGTGGCCGAGATCCGCAAGGAACGGCCGCACGCACGGCTGCGCGAAACGGCCGCGGCCCTCCGCGACCGGCCGTGCCCCGACTCCGCAGCCCACTCCCCCACACCCCCACTCCGGAAGGCAACCCCAGCATGGACCGGCACAGATCACTGCCCACCAGACGACACCTGCTCAAGGGCGCGGCCCTCGCCGCCGTCCCCTGCGCACTGCTGCCCACCACGCGGGCCGGTGCCGAGGCCCAAACCGTCGACTACCCGAGCGCCGAGTGGCAGCCGGCGACCAGCTCCAACTACACAGTGTCCGGCCGACCCGGCACCTACACGATCGACCGCGTGATCATCCACGTCACCCAGGAGACGTACACCGACACCCTGGCCATCTTCCAGAACCCGCAGAAGGCGGTGTCCGCGCACTACCTGGTGCGCTCCGCCGACGGGCACATCGCGCAGTGCGTGCGCGAGGCGGACGTCGCCTGGCATGCGGGGAACTGGGGCTACAACACCCGCAGCATCGGCATCGAGCACGAGGGCTGGGTGGACCAGCCCGCCTACTTCACCGACGCCCTGTACGAGCAGTCGGCGAAACTGACGGCGGCGGTCTGCGACACGTACGCCATCCCGAAGGACCGGGCCCACATCATCGGCCACTACCAGGTACCGGGGACCGACCACACCGATCCGGGGCCGAACTGGGACTGGGTCCGCTACATCAGACTGGTCAACTTCGCCTGACCGGTTGTCCGGGTCACCACCCCGAGTGACGATGTCCCCAGCCGCATCGTCGTCCGGGAGGCCTCGTTGACCGATCCGTGGATGGCCCTCGAGCCGAGGGCCGACCCCGCCGAGCGCGTCCGGGCGCTGCGCCGGGCGCACGAGACGTTCACCACGGCCGGCACCGTGCCGCGGCCGGTGCGGTCGGTGGTGGCGGACTCGTGGCGGCGCAGCGCGCGGGCCGGCGTCGGCCCGGACGGCACCGCCAGCGTCGAACTGACCGACGGGGACCTGGGCGCCTACCGCGCGGAGCACCCGTTGGCCCGGGCGATGCCGCTGGTCCGCGAGCTGATGGGACCGTTCGCCGCGGACGGCGAGCATCTGCTCGCGGTGTGCGACGCGCACAGCCGGCTGCTGTGGGTCGAGGGCCACCCGGCGACCCGGCGCCGGGCGGACCGGATGAACTTCGTCCCGGGCGCGCGCTGGGCGGAGACCGCGGTCGGGACGAACGCGCCGGGCACGGCAGTCGCCGTGGACCGGCCGGTGCAGGTGTTCGCGGCGGAGCACTTCATCCGGCGGGTCCAGCCGTGGACCTGCGCGGCCGCGCCGGTGCACGATCCGCACACCGGCCGGGTGCTCGGCGCGGTGGACATCACCGGTGGGGACGGGCTGGCACACCCGCACAGCCTGGGCTTCGTACAGGCAGTGGCGCGCGCCGCCGAGTCGCAGCTCGCCCTGCTCGCGCCGGCCGGGCCCGCCGACGAGGCGCCCGCGCTGACCGCGCTGGGCCGGGACGAGGCCACGCTCCGGCTGGACGGCCGCCGGATCGTCCTCACCCGCCGGCACAGCGAACTGCTGGTGCTGCTGGCCCGCCACCCCGAGGGGCTGACCGGCGACGAACTGCTGTGCGCACTGTACGAGGACGAGTCGGTGCCGCCGGTGACACTGCGCGCCGAACTGGCCCGGCTGCGCAGGCTGCTCGGCCCGGGACTGCTCGCGTCACGGCCGTACCGGCTGACGGCCCCGGTCGAGTCGGATGTCACCGTCGTCGAACGGCGGCTGCGGGCGGGCTCGGTGACGGCGGCCGCGGCGGCGTACGCGGGCCCGCTGCTGCCCGCCTCGCAGGCGCCTGCGGTGGTGCGGCTGAGGCGGCGCCTGACCGACGGGCTGCGGGCCGCGCTGATAGGCCGCCGCGACCCCGATCTGCTGGCCGACTGGGCGCACGCCCCCTGGGGCGAGGAGGACCTCGAGGTGTGGCGGGCGCTCGCGGTGGTGCGACCGACGGCGGCGGTACGGGCGCGACTCACGGCGCTGGAGTCGGAACTGACGGCGGAACCGGCGGAACCAACGGCTCCGGCCCATCGGGCAGCGCGCTGACCGGCCGCGCAACGTCCTCGCAACGTTCCGGTTCCTAGCCTCGCGCCGGAAGCTGCCCAACGGCGGGCAGCGTTTCATCGGGAGGCAGACCAGCATGACCCGTTACGCGGCGCCCGGCACCGAGGGCGCGATCGTCTCCTACCAGGCGCGCTACGACCACTTCATCGGCGGCGAGTACGTGCCGCCCGCCCGGGGGCAGTACTTCGAGAACCCCTCGCCGGTCAACGGGCAACCGTTCACCGAGATCGCCCGCGGCACCGCGGAGGACGTGGAGCGGGCGCTCGACGCGGCGCACGCGGCCGCGCCCGGCTGGGGGCGCGCGTCGGTGACGGAGCGCTCCGACATCCTGCTGAAGATCGCCGACCGCATGGAGGCCCACCTCGAGCCGCTGGCGGTCGCCGAGAGCTGGGAGAACGGCAAGCCGGTGCGTGAGACGCTGGCCGCCGACATCCCGCTGGCCATCGACCACTTCCGCTACTTCGCGGGTGTGATCCGCGCGCAGGAGGGTTCGCTGGGGGAGATCGACGAGGACACGGTGGCGTACCACTTCCACGAGCCGCTCGGGGTCGTCGCGCAGATCATCCCCTGGAACTTCCCGATCCTCATGGCGACCTGGAAGCTCGCCCCGGCGCTGGCGGCGGGCAACGCGGTCGTCATCAAACCCGCCGAGCAGACCCCGGCCTCCATCCACTACTGGATGAGCCTGATAGCGGACCTGCTGCCGCCGGGCGTGGTCAACATCGTCAACGGCTTCGGCGTGGAGGCGGGCAAGCCCCTCGCGTCCAGCCCGCGCGTGGCGAAGGTGGCGTTCACCGGGGAGACCACGACGGGGCGGCTGATCATGCAGTACGCCTCCGAGAACATCAAACCCGTCACACTTGAACTCGGTGGCAAGTCACCGAACATCTTCTTCGACGACGTCTGGGCCCACGACGACGACTTCCGCGACAAGGCCCTCGAGGGCTTCACCATGTTCGCGCTCAACCAGGGCGAGGTGTGCACCTGCCCGTCCCGCGCCCTCGTGCAGCGGGGCCACTACGCCGAGTTCCTCGACGCCGCCGTCGCCCGCACCCGGCAGATCAAGCCCGGCCACCCCCTCGACACCGACACGATGATCGGCGCGCAGGCCTCCAACGACCAGCTGGAGAAGATCCTCTCCTACCTGGACATCGGCCGGCAGGAGGGCGCCAAGATCCTCACCGGCGGTGAACGCATCGAGTACGACGGAGAGTTGAAGGGCGGCTACTACGTCCAGCCGACCATCTTCGAGGGCGACAACCGCATGCGGATCTTCCAGGAGGAGATCTTCGGCCCGGTCGTCTCCGTCACCTCCTTCGACGACTTCGACGACGCCATCAAGACCGCCAACGACACCCTGTACGGCCTCGGCGCCGGCGTGTGGACCCGCGACGCCACGACCGCGTACCGCGCGGGCCGCGCGATCCAGGCGGGCCGCGTCTGGACGAACTGCTACCACGCGTACCCGGCGCACGCGGCGTTCGGCGGCTACAAGCAGTCCGGAATCGGCCGCGAGACGCACAAGATGATGCTGGAGCACTACCAGCAGACGAAGAACATTCTTTGTTCCTACAGCCCGAAGAAACTCGGGTTCTTCTAGAGCCTGAAGTCGGGTGCCGGAAGCGAACGTTGCGCCTCAGGCACTCGACTGCCACAGTCACTGTCCGTGACGTGACAAGAACGATCCGACGCCACACGGCCTCAGTCGGCAAGGTCTCTGGACCAGTCACGGACCAAATTCGATCTCGCGCTCAGCCAAGAACGTCTGCATCTGCCGGCGCACTCGGCGTTGTGCGGTCCTGAAGCCACCCGGTCGCCCCCGCGAGGAACGTGGCCGTTCAGCCTGTGGGCAGGCAGACGCTGCCCGATGGACGCCGAAGCCGAGGAGCGGCATGTCGACGCCGTTGTTGAGGATGACGGTCTGCATGAGCGGGATGTCCTTCGCTGTGCGGGTGGGAGGGGGAAAGTCAGGGACGGATGAGGGCCTTGAGGACCTGGCGGTCGGCCATGGCCCGGTAAGCGTCCGGTGTCCGGTCGAGGGTGAAGGTCTGGTCGAACACTCGGCCGGGGGTGATGGTGCCGTCCAGGACGTCGGGCAGCAGCTGCTCGATGTAGGCGCGGGCGGGGCTGGCGCCGCCGGTCAGGGTGATGTTGCGCATGAACTCGGCCGGACCGATCGGCCCCTGCTCGTACTGCGGGACGCCCAGGCGGCTGATGGTGCCACCGTCCAGGACCGCACCCAGGGCGGTGTTGAGGGCCTGACGGGTACCGACGGCCTCGATCACCTTGTCCACGCCGCCCGTCAGCTCGCGGATGCGGGCGATGCCCTCCTCGCCGCGTTCGGCGACCACGTCGGTGGCGCCGAACTCGCGGCCCAGGCTGGTGCGGGCTTCGTGGCGGCCGGCGAGCACGATCCGCTCGGCGCCCAGCCGCTTGGCGGCGATCACCGCGCACAGGCCGACCGCGCCGTCACCGACCACGAGCACCGCATCCCCGCGGGCGACGCCGGCGGTGACCGCGCCGTGGTGGCCGGTGGTCATCACGTCCGACAGCGCGAGCAGCGCCGGCAGCAGCGCGGAGTCGGCGGCCACCGGCAGCTTGACCAGGGTGCCGTCGGCATTCGGGACGCGGACGGCTTCGCCCTGCCCGCCATCCACGCCGTCGAAGCCATACCGGCCGCCGTTGCGGCACGAGATGTGCAGGCCCTTGGCGCAGTAGTCGCAGGTGTTGTCGCTGTACGTGAACGGGGCGACGACCAGGTCGCCCGCCTTCAGACCCCTCACGTCCGCGCCAGCCTCCTCGATGACGCCGAGGAACTCATGCCCCATGGGGCGGCCGGTGCCGGTGGCGGGCATCGACTGGTACGGCCATAGGTCACTGCCGCACACGCACGCGGCCACCGTGCGCACCACCGCGTCGGCCGGCTGGACGATCCTGGGGTCGGGCCGGTCTTCGACGCGGACGTCTCCGGCTCCGTACATCACTGCTGCACGCATAGGGGTACTACTCCAAACAGGGGGCTGCCGTGCCTCGCGCCGGCGGGGGGAAGGGGTGAGGTCAGCGTTCGAGCATCTGTGCCTGGGCTTCGGTGTGGGTGTCGCCGGCGGCGGGCGGCAGGCTGCTGAGCTTGTCGAGCTGCTCGCTGGTCAGCGTGATGGCGTCGGCGGCGGTGTTCTCCTCGACGCGGCTGACCCGCTTGGTGCCAGGGATCGGGGCGATGTCGTCGCCCTGGGCGAGCAGCCAGGCCAGCGCGACCTGCGCGGGCGTGGCGCCGACCTCGGCGGCCAGGGCCTGCACCTCGTCGGCGATCGCCAGGTTGCGCTGGAAGTTCTCGCCCGTGAAGCGCGGGTTGTCGCGCCGGAAGTCGGAGGCGTCGAACTGATCGGTGGAACGCACGGTGCCCGTCAGGAATCCGCGTCCCAGCGGGGAGAACGGCACCAGACCGATGTTCAGCTCGCGCAGGACCGGCAGGATGCGCTCCTCGATGCCGCGCGTCCACAGCGAGTACTCCGACTGAACCGCGGTGACCGGCTGGACCGCGTGGGCGCGGCGGATCGTGTCCGGGCCGGCCTCTGAGAGACCGAAGGCGCGCACCTTGCCTTCGGCGATCAGCTCCGCGACCGCGCCGGCGGTCTCCTCGATCGGCGTGTTCGGATCCACCCGGTGCTGGTAGTACAGGTCGATGTGGTCGGTGCCCAGCCGCTTCAGGGAGCCCTCGACGGCGGTGCGGATGTTGGCCGGGCTGGAGTCCAGGTTCCAGGCGCCGTCGCCGCCGTGGGAGACCAGGCCGAACTTCGTGGCCAGCACCACCTGGTCCCGGTGCCCCTTCAGCGCCTGGCCCAGCAGTTCCTCGTTGGTGTAGGGGCCGTAGATCTCGGCGGTGTCGATGAGCGTGACCCCCAGCTCCAGTGCCCGGTACACGGTCCTGATCGACTCCGCCTCATCGGTGCCGGAACCGGTGTAGCCGTGGGACATCCCCATCGCGCCCAGGCCGATCCGGGAAACCTCCAGGTCACGCAGCTTGATGTACCGCATCTCGCCCTCTTCTGTTCGTGTCGTTGCCCGGCCCCTCACGCTTGCCCGGACCGGCAGGTCGTGCCTGCTGTGGTTCGGGCAGCGGGGGTGCCGGCGTCTTGCTCATTCACCTTCCCCTGGATGGCGCCGGTGTGGCAGGGCGGGCTCTTCAGGGGTAATGACAGGGCCCCCCTCATCCCCCGCGCGGCAGGTACTGAACGGGTGAGACTGAAGTCATGGCATCCGAGAGCGCGACCAGTGAGGGAGCCGAGCTGGGCCGCTACCTGCGCGCCCGCCGCACCCAGACCAGCCCCGAACACGTCGGCCTCACCGTCGGCGCCGGCATCCGCCGTACCCCCGGCCTGCGCCGCGAGGAACTGGCCACCCTCGCCGGCATCAGCATCGACTACTACGTGCGCCTGGAACGCGGCAAGGAGACCCGCCCCAGCCCCTCCGTCCTCGACGCGCTCGCCCGCGCCCTGCACATGGACGACCAGGAGCACCAGCACCTGCGCGAGCTCTCCGCCCGCGCCGCCCGCTACACCCCCGAACCGCCGCCCGCCCCCAGCCGCACCGTGCGCCCACACCTCAAGCTGCTGCTCGAATCCCTGCGCCCGAACCCGGCCTACGTCATCAGCCGCAGTATGGACGTGCTCGCCTGGAACCCCAGCGGACTCGCCCTCTACGCGGGCCTGGACGACTGGCCCGCCAAACAGCGCAACCTCGCCCGCTACCTCTTCCTCCACCCCGCGGCCCGCGACCTCTTTCAAGACTGGGACCGCCAGATCACCGCCTGCGTCGCCCGCCTGCGCGCCATCGCCGGCACCGCCCCCGACGCACCCGACCTGACCAACCTCGTCGGCGAACTCCTCCTCAAGAGCCCCGACTTCGCCGGTCTCTGGGAACGCTACGAGGTGACCGGACGCAAGCCCGCGCACAAAACGTTCCACCACCCCCAGATCGGCACGGTCACCCTCACCTCCCAGTCACTGCACGTAGAAGGCACCCCCGGTCAACGCATCGGCGTCTACACCGCCGAACCCGGCACTCCCGACCACGACGCCCTGCTCCTGCTCGACATGACCGCACCGCGACCGCAACAACGCCCCGCGCCCACGCCAAAGGCCACCGGTCAACAGCCCTAAGCCGCCGTACCCACGCCAGACGTCGCACCGCGTCGCGCACAGGGCCGCGCCGGAAGAAGCCCTCGCCCGCAAGCCAGCACCTAGCGGATCGACGGCGATTGCCGGGCCGTACCGGCGTCGTGCGGCTTGCGGCTCACTGCCGAACCGTTGGCCCCTTCGGGACGCGGTTCGCGCGTCCGGTCCGCTCACAGGCCGGGTGCCACAGCGGCGGTTTTCCAAGCCGCGAACGGCGCATGACCTGTCGTCGCCCCGGAAAGCGTCACCAAGCGAGCGCATCCTCGTCGGGTGTGCCTACCTGTGCCGCTGGACGGGCCGCACCCGCGCACTCAGCTTGCGAAGTGGCCCTGGTCCGGTGTCAGTCCCACTGCGGACATGAGCGATTCGGCGGCCTGCTCGGTGGCCTCCGGTGGCACGACCAGCAGATCCCGGCGCCCAAGGGCGGGGGCGATCAGAACGATGGTGCTCGGACTGCGCGCCGTGGCGGTCCTGCGCAGCCGGACGACTTGGTTGCAAACGAGCATGCGGCCCGGTGCCCCGGTCCACGCCGTGCCGTTCACCAGGACACTGACGATCTGGCCCCAGGCACGGGGCAGACCGGAGAGCAGTGACGGGAGTTCCGCCAGGAGATCGAAGGTACGCGGCCACCAGGCCCCGTCGATGCGGCGTGGCACGGTTCCCTCGGGCGCGAGGTAGAGGCGGAGGAGGGGCACGGCCGGTCGCGAGTGCCGTAGTTGGCTGCTCATGAGGTGTCCTGTCGAGTGGTTCGGCGCGGTATGTCGTTCTCGGCCGGACGGTGCGCCTCGGCTGCCGGGAGCGAGCCCGCGGTGAGGTGGAGTGGCGTCGGCCGTTCGTCCCTCCCAGGCGTCCTGTGCGTTCGCGTAGGCGGGGAAGCGGTCGAGCAGGCCGGTGTGGCGGAAGACCAGGTCGATCATGTGGTTGTCGCGGACGACGCGCATCCAGCCGCCCCGGGCGCGGCAGTCGGACCACGCCTCGCACAGTGGCGCCAGGATGCTGGAGTCGGTGAAGGTCACCTCACTCAGGTCGACGATCAGGAGGAGCCGTCCGGGCCGGGCCGCGCGGGCCTCGGCCAGGGCGCGGACCAGTGGTGCCACGTTCCGCCTGTCCAGTTCGCCGTGTGCGCGGACGATGCGGCACTCCGAGAAGAGCGCAGACGCATCGTGCCGAGTGGGCAACAGCTCGCGCGCGGACAGTGGTTGAGGCCGGTCGGTCGTCCCTGCCGTGGGCTCCCAAGGGGCCCCGTGCCTCATTCCGCCGCCCCGGTCGCGCCCACCGGGCGACCCGTTTCGGCCAGCGCCAGCATGCGTGCGGCGGTCAGCGGGTTCTCGAGGCCGGCGGCGGCCAGCATCCGGACCGCGGTTCCGGCGGGCTCCTCGGGCGGGACGACCAGGAGTACCCAGCGTCCCACGGTGCCGCAGTCCAGGGTGATCACGTGCGCGTCGCTTCCGGGTCCGGCCGGCTCCACGGCGATCACCCGGCCGGGCGCCATGACCGTGTGCGGGGCGTCGGGCCATTCGGCGGAGTCCACGGTGACCCGTATCGCGGCCCCCGGGTCCGGCTCCAACGAGCCGAGGAGCGAGGGAAGTTCGAGTTCCAGCGCATCGCAGCGCGGCCACCAGGCCCCGTCCAGCGGGCCGTGGCTGACGTCCGGGGTGAGGGTCAGGCGGGGCAGGGGCATGCGATATGTGTGCGCGTCAGCACCGGAAGCACCTTCGGCCGGCGTGCGGCTGGGTTCCA
The DNA here is from genome assembly GCF_053611185.1 of Streptomyces sp. NPDC054834. NCBI lineage: Bacteria > Bacillati > Actinomycetota > Actinomycetes > Kitasatosporales > Streptomycetaceae > Streptomyces > Streptomyces sp. NPDC054834. The sequence continues at coordinate 95,288 of NZ_JBSGZV010000022.1, forward strand.
TCGTGCGGTCCCGTCCCGGCAGCCGTGGGTCGACTGCTCGTTTCGTCAGTCGCCGGGAACGGCACCGCCGGAAGCGCTACGCGAAAAGCCCTCGGTACGGTCAGGCTACTCCTGGCCGAGGAGAAGCGGACGGGTCAGTCGTCCGGCTCCGTCTCCTTTGCCGTCTCCTGTTCCTCCTGCTCCTCCTGTTCCTCCTCCAGCTCCTCCATCAGGCAGATGCCCTCATGTGTCAGCGAGACGGCCGCGGGGGTCCGGTGCGAGGTCCAGTCCACGCTGATCAGGCCCTCGTCAGCCAGATAGGCGCAGGCGGCGGAGAGGTCCTCGTCGGGCAGGCCCAGCTCGGCGCGGAGCGCCGATCCGCTGACCTCGGGGCGATTGAGTTCGACGGCCCCGTACAGGGATCGCAGGACCGCCTCCCGGTTGTTCTTGCGTTCGCGGAGTTTCGTCATGGCTGTCGTTCTCCGGGGTGACGGCCGCGGCGGGACGGACGCGCCGGTGGATCCTCGTGGCCTCACGGACCCGGTACCTCGTCGGCGTGAGTGTGCGCCTGCTCTGTCGATGTGCTGGTCGCGAGCCAGGACCGTGCGGGTTCCGCGGCGTGCGCGGTGTCGAGAGTGAGATGGAGCCGGGTCCCTCCTTCGCGGCCGGCAGGGTAGCTGCGCTGCTCGGTCGAGGCGAAACAGCGCCGGAGTACTTCGGCGACGCGCCGGGCGACCTCCGGGGTCGCCGCGACGATGCGGACCTCGGCGTGACTCTCGGAGGGAAAAGGCTCGTGCTCCATACGGACCTCCTGGCAGGCTACGGGTACGAACCATGATTCCGGCGCCGCCCGACACACCGGGCGACTGTGCGGGGCCTGCGTCGCGTTTCTACGACTGCCCCTTTTGAAGGGTATGCCGGTCAAGGGCGGCCGTGCGTCCCATGACCGGCCGGGCGACCCATGACCGACGGGCGACCGGCCGCCTGCCGGTCGCCCGGCCGAGCCCGGTGGCCACGCGAGCCGGCCTGGGCCGGAGAACAACGACCGCTCGCGGACGGCCGGTGCCGTTCTCGGCGTCGGCTGCCGCAGTCGTCGGCGACACCGCCGGGCCCGCCGAGGCGGGCCCGGCCGGGAGTACGGTGGAGACACCGAGGGCACGCCGCGCACCGCCTCAGGCACCGGTGCCGTTCTCGGGGATCGACGACGCCGGGGCGGCCTTTGTCCGCGCCTGGGGCAGGGTTGGTCATGACCGCACAGGTGTTCCTCCCGACGACCTTGGCCCTCCCGGCGTTCCGGCCCGCACGGGGCAGGCCGCGACCCCGCATCCCGAGCCCGCCGAAGGGGGAGCACAGATCCTCGCCCCAGGCCGCAGAACGCGTCCGCCCGCTGACGCGTGGTCAGGTCGTGGACCGTCTGCAGGAACTGGGCGACCTGTACGCGGAGACCTCGGGTGGCGACCCATGGGCGTGGAACCAGGCGCGTGTCGCCTTCCTGCGCCATCTCGCGGCCGACGCACGACGACCGGGGTTCTCGCTGCTGATCGCGGAGACCACCGCCCTGACCGGATACGCCTACGGCTTCCCCACGGGCGGCGCAGGTCCATGGTGGGCGGGCTTCGACCGACACGTTCGGGCAAGTCTGCTCCGCCGCGCCGCCTCCGGTCGGGTCTTCGTCGTCTCCGGGATCGTCGTCCCGCCTCACGTGCGCCGGGAGCACCGGGACCATGTCTGGAACCTCGCCCGGCGCCTGCAACGGCGACTGCTCGCCGACCACGGCGCTGCGCTCGGCGTCGCACTGGTGGACGTCCGGGACGACAGGACCGTTGAGACAATGCGGTCCTGGGGCTGGCGGTACGCCGGAGACGACACCCTCCAGGCCGTGCCGCCCGGTCCGTTCCGCATTCTGGTGCTGGCTCCGGGGACATAAGCGGCCACCCCGTCATGGATCACGCCTCGGCCCCGGTCAGGGCACGGGCAGGCGCAGGGCGAGAAGGGCGATGTCGTCGGTGCTGCCGGGGGGCACCTGGACCGACAGCTGGTCGCACAAGGTGTCCAGTGGTTCGTGAGCGAGGGCGAGGGCGTGGCGGCGCAGCCGGCTGAGCCCGCTGTCCAGGTCGCTGCCGCGGACTTCGATCAGGCCGTCGGTGTAGAGCAGGAGCGTGGACCCCGGCGGCAGGGTGTGGGCGGCGCTCGGGCGATGACCGCCGGCGCCCAGATGGGTTCCGAGGATGAGTCCCTGCCCGGCTTCGAGGTACCGCGCGTTCCCGTCGGGGGTCAGCAGCAGGGGCGGCGGGTGCCCGGCACTGGTCCAGCGCAGCGTCCAGGGGCCGGTCTCCGGACCTTCCACCCGGGCGAGGACGAGGGTGGCCATCCGCACGGTGGTGATGGCGTGCATGGCGTCGTCGAGGCGGTCCACGACGGCACCGGTCGGCCCGGAACGGTCCCAGGCGAGGGAGCGCAGGATGCCGTGCAGCTGCGCCATGCCGGCCGCGGCGGTCAGATCGTGGCCCACGACGTCCCCGATGACGAGAGCGAGCGTGCTGTCCCTCAGCGGGAACGCGTCGTACCAGTCACCACCGACCTGGGATCCGGGCGGAGCGGGCTGGGTACCGGGCGGCCAGCTGGAACCGGCCGTGGGCGGGCAGCGGGGGGAGGAGGTTGCGCTGCATGGCCTCGGCAACCGCACGCTGCCGGCCGAACCGGCGGGCGTTGTCGATGACCAGGCCGACCCGGCGACCGATGTCGCTCACCACGTCCAGATCGCCGGTGTCGAAGGGCCGTGCCGGGTCGGTGCGCACCAGTGTCAGCGCACCGGTGACCTGCCGTCCGCTGCCGAGCGGCACCGTGATGACGGATGCCGCGCCGGTTGCTCCGAGGAAGGCGCTGTGGACGGTGGCCAGCGGGGAGTCGGGCAGTGCGTCCAGGTCCGCCCGGTCCTGCAGGACGGGACCGCCTCCGTTCAGCACCTGGACCAGGGGCAAGTGGGTCGCCTCCCCGGCCGGGGGCAGCTGACCGCGCCAGTCCTCCTGCCCCCCATCACGGCCCTCGGGGCCGGTCACGGCCACTCGGTGCACCTGACGGGAGCCGACCCGCAGGTCCACCGCGGCCCAGTCGGCGAGGCGGGGAACCAGGACCCGGCTCAACCGGGCGAGGGCCTCGTCCACCTCCAGGGTCTGGCCGAGCACGTCGGTGATCTCCGCGACGAGTGTCAACCGTTCGGCGAGACTCTCCAGAGCGCTCGTATGAGCGGCTCGTTCCGCCTGATCCACCCGCTCTGACTGCTCCGTACGTTCCGCGCGTGCCCTTCCGGCACGGCGGTCCGCCGCGGTCTCGACGATCAGCACGGCCATGCCCGGGCAGACGCCGGAGACGTCGTCGTCCGTCAGAGGGGTGGCCGACCAGGAGACCGGGATCAGCCGTCCGTCACCCCGCAGGCACCTGTCGTCGTTCCCGCGTGCAGGACGCCCCTCGGCCAGCGCCCCCAGCAGCGGGCAGCGCTCCCGCGGGATGAGGGCACCTCCCGGGTCCCGATGGCACAGGTCATGCAGGTCTTGCCCGTACACCACCGCTGCCGCGCGACCCAGCAGCCGCTCGGCGGCCGGGTTGACCGCGACGATCCGCCCGGCCGGGTCGACCACGGCAACGGCCGTGCCCAGCTGCTCGACCACCTGATGCCACAGAGCCGGCTTCGCCGCCGACAGCCGCCTCTCGTGCTCTCCCCGGGACCTCAAGCCCTCCTCCACGTCGCCGCCGTCCTTCCCGCACAGACCACACCGCGACCCGGGACCCCGGGCCGGCGGGTCACAGAGACGTTGGTGCCCCGATGGCTCCCTCTCCGAGTACCCGATCGCACGGCCGACACGACAGCGCCCCCGCGACTCCGTTTGAGCAGGTAAGACCGTGCTCGGCCTCGACCTCGCCGCCGCGGTGAACGTCCCGTCGCCGACGACGCCGCCGCGAACCCGCTCCCTCGGCCGACGCGACGTCCGCGCCGTACGACCATTGGCCCGCCGAAAGCGGTCCGGGCCCTGCCCGACGGCGTATCGCTGGTGGTGTTCGCCGATGTGCGGGTGACCACCGCACCCTCCGGAACCACCGCACCCCCCGAAGCCGGTCGGTGCTCGGTGCTGGCGGTGCGCTCGGCGGAACCTGGGCGCCGCTGCTGATCGGCGTCTTCGGCGCGTCGTTTCTCCTGTCCGTGTTCTTCCCCCCCGACCCCGGAGCCGGGTTCCCGACGGTCACTCCTCCCCGGCCAGGACCCTGAGCACACCCGGAGCCATCCACATGGCCGCCGCCATGACCGGTTTCCTCGCGCTGTGCGCCGTGAACCCGGAACAGGATCCCGTTGATCACCATCCGATGATCGCTCCACTGTCCGCCCGGGTGGCCGAGCTTCGGCAGATGCGACGCCAGCCGCGCCCACTCCTCGTCGGTCAGATCGCTCCGCCCCACGAGCGCAACGATGGCCCAAGAGCCAGGCGGTCACATGATCCATCGAACAGGGCCTAGTGCCGACGGCTCGTCCTCTGGCCGCGCCCTTCCGAAGATGCTGTCCTCAGTGCGGCCTGCGCGCGGGTCCAGATCGCCTTTGAATCGAACGCGTCCGCCTGCCAGGTGACCGAGGTCAGTGTGCCGCGGCCTTCGCAGGCGCGCATGATGGCGACGTGAGGCGGCCAGGCGATGAAGCCGTGCAAGGCGGCTGTGTCGCGCCATACGGCCACGGCCCCGCACCGGCGGGCGGTGGGGATCGTCCAGAGGCACATCCCGTACGCCCCCGCGAGCTGCGGCCAGCGCGCCGCCAGTCGGCGGCCCTGCCGGTAGACGCCGGGCAGGTCCCTGATGCTGTCGAGCCTGAAGTCGGTGACGCTGACCAGCACCGGGCCACTGTGGTCATGGGCCTGGCCAGGCGTCCACGAGGACCTCAGCATGTCGTGTCGCGGACGGCCGGGCTGTGGCGTGCGTCCGCTGCCGTATCGCCGGACGGGCCGCGCCAGCCCGGCGATCGGCCCAGGGTCGTCAGGATCCGTTCCAGCGTGCTGGCGCCGTCGTCCGCGGGCAGTGCGGGCCGGAAGGCACTGTCCGGGGCGAGGCGGAAGTCGCCGTCCGGGACAGTGCGGGCCAGGGGCAGTGCGGCGGCCAGGAGTTCGGGACCGGGGTCGTACGCGACGCCCAGGCTGCGGGCGACATCCCAGCTGTGGACCACGTAGTCGATGAGGTGGAAGCCGATGGCCTGGGCGGCCGGAAACGTCCGGACGGCCGACAGTTCGGGCAGAGCGAAGGGTCGGTCGGGGGCGGCCACGGCCGCGAACGCGGTGATGACCTGTTCCGCCGCTTCGCCGTACTCCGCGACGGCGTCCTCAGTGGCGGCGTCCTCGGCGGGAAGGCGGACCCGCCAGTGCGCGAGGTCCTCGCCGTGCCCGAGCGCGGCCGCCGCGAACCCGCGGTGCTGGCCCGTCATATGGGCGAGCAGATCGCTTAGCGTCCACGCCGAGCAGGGTGTCGGGCGGAGCAGGTCATCGGGGGTCACCCGGCGTACCAGGGCCACGCTGTACCGGACCGCCTGCGCGTCGAGGCGCCGTAAGCGGTCCAAGTGCGCGGAGGAATTAGTAAGCATGCGCATATGATGGGCACGCACCTATCAATAGTCAACGGGTATTTTCTTGGTCATGGCCGACAACGCGGATCAGGAAGGCATCGCAGGTGCCTCGCCGGGAGGACGGGCGCCCCGTCGCGACCTTGCCGAGATGGTCGTGCCGCTGCTGCGCACCCTGATGGCCGCGGAACAACCCGTCCTCGACGCACACGGGCTGACGATGTGGGCGTATGCCGTGCTGCTGCACCTCGACGAGACACCGATCCGCACTCAGGCCGCACTGGCCGATGCCATCCGGGCGGACAAGACCCGCATCATCGCGGTCCTCGACGATCTGGAGAGCCGTGGGCTGATCCGCCGCCGGCCCGATCCCAATGACCGGCGCGCGCGCCTGCTGTCCCTCTCCGCCGAGGGGCGGCAGCTGCGGGACACCGTCCAGTCCGCCATCCAGAAGGGCGAGGAACGGCTGCTCGACCAACTACCGGCCGCAGACCGCGACGGTTTCCTCAGGAGCCTCCAGACCCTGTCCACCCTGGCGGAGCCGGGAGCGAGTGGGTCCGGCCGGTAGACGGGCCGGTGCCCGCGCCGTGCCCTGGACGGGCCCCGGGTCCGCCGACGGCGACTCCGGGTGATCATTGTCGGCGAACGGCGGCGCGGCCGAGGCCTGACCGACGCTCAGATGTAAGCGGGGGTTCTTCTGGACGCAGAAGCCCTCGACGCCGCGGACGACCGAGGTGAAGAAGGTACGGACAGGGCGCGTGCCGGTGTGACCCCGCCGTCGTCGAAGACACGCGAGACGGCCGCCGCGAACACTCCGGCGGCTCGCGCCACGTCCTGGATCGTCACCAACGGGGTTGGTGTCCTTTCCCCGTGTGGGTATCCACTTCAGGGCTGAAAACGCCGCAGTACGCCCAGGCGCTGCAATTCCACGATGTGTTCCGCCGCGCGTCGCGGTGCTTCTCCGCCGGTGACCAGCACACCTGCCTCGATGTTGCGCCGAGCGGCGGACTCGGTCAGGTTGGCGCTGCCGAGGAAGAGAATGCGGCGGTCGGCGACCGCCAGCTTGGCGTGCTGCCGCGAGCGAGCCTGTGCGGCAGGGTCCCGGGACCAGGCCCACAGCCGCAGTCCGGGCACGGACGAGAACGCGTCGGCGGGCTCCTTCCCCGAGAGAAGCCCCCCGGCGCCGGCCAGGGTCTCGACCACGATGTGCGTCTGCACGCCCCTGCCCGCGGCCTCGGTCAGGGCGCGCGTCAGGGCGGGATGCGGACGAGCCGCGTACGTCATGGCCAGCAGTTCGTGCCGGGCCTCGGTGATGACCGCGACGAACACCTGGGCGGTGGTGCGGACGGGTACGGCGGGCGTCGAAGGGCCACTCCACACGGTGCGGACCCGGACCGAGTCCCGGGCCTGCCGCAGGGCGGCGACATAGCCGCGCACATAGGCGGCGGCCTCGGCCGGCGGCACCGACTCCGTCTCCATCGCGTCGCAGAGTCGCGCGACGGCCTCGCCGACTCCCGGTGTCGCCAGTTCGGTCAGTATTCGTTCCCTGGAGTGTTGCTGGGCGAGCAGGCCGACGAGGTCCTTGCTCCGGGAGAGCCCCAGTGCCGCGACGGCGGCCTCGGCTGCGGCCTCGAACGCGGGCCGGCTCACGGCAGCAGGCCGACCGGCGTCAGCACCGGTTCCTTGTCCCCGGCCAAGGGGACGAGGAAGCGACGGTCCAGGAACCGGTTGCCGCGTTCGCACGTCGTCTCCGACACGAACAGGCAGACGTGGCACGCGGCTCCGTGGAGGAAGTCGGCCGGGTCGTGCGGCAGGCGCTCGGCGCACAGCGGGTCGGCCGAGCAGTGGCCGGCGTCGGTCAGGGCCCGGCGCATGATCCGGTCGAACTCGCGCTCCTCCGCGAGGGAGACAAGACCACCCAGGGTTCCCTCGGAGTCCGGAACCGCGGTGTAGATGAGGATGCCCGACCTCGGGTTCTTTTCGTCTCCCGCGTAGATGCGTTCGGCGAGCGAGGCTGAGTTGTAGCCGCATTCCAGGGCGATGGTGCGGATCAGCAGGTGGGAGAGGGTGTGCAGGGCGATGTAGCGGGCTCCGGGCCAGCCGGAATAGGGGTCGAAGTCACTGGTCTTGCGGTCCGACTTCCGGTTGGCGCGGAACCGTGCGTACGCCTCTCTGTGCGCCTCCATGGGCAGAGACTTCTCCATACGGACGGCCCACTCGGCTACCAGGCGGTCCCGCACACGCAGGAAGACGCCCTCGCCGCGCACCTCACGCTGCTCGTAGTCGAGACGCTCGGCGAGCAGGTTCTCCAGCTCCGTCAGGTGACCCTTGCTGGCGCGGAGGCTGATGACGCCCATGGTCTTCCCGTCGTAGGCGGGGTCGGCGCAGCAGCGCACAATCGCGTCGACGAGGGCCTCGGCCTCGGCGGTGTTGGTCAGCCGGGAGTTCGCGCCGAGGGCTTCGCCGTGCTCGACGTGCACGGTGCGGACCGGGGGCAGCCGGTCGGCGCCGTACTGCCGCAGGGGCAGCAGATCACGGTTGTAGCAGAGGTCGTTGGAGAAGGAGATGATCTCCGGCATGCACCGGAAGTGTTCCTTGAGCATGAGCGTGCCACGGCCCGCCGAGAGCGCTTCGGTGAGATCGAAGAAGCTGGAATCGGGGCCGAACAGGCTGCGCACGTCGGGTTCCAGCGCGGTGAGCAGCCGGTCCCTGAGGTGGAAGTACTCGTCCTGCTTGAGGCCGACGTTGGAGGGGCTGACCTGCTTACTGTCGCCGACGACGACCATCCGGTCGGCGAGCCAGCTCAGCAGCATGGCCTCCAGGCTTGACTGGCTGGCCTCGTCGACGATGACGACGTCGAACATTCCAGGCCGGTCCATGGGCACCGTCTCGGCGACCTGGTGCAGCGGCATGATCCAGGCCGGCACCGCTGTCTGCGCCTTTCGCAGGGCGGCCTGCGCGTCACGCCTGTAGCGGTGCTGGTACTTGCCCTTGATGCGCCGAGCGGCCTGCTGGTAGGCGCTGAGCGCACGGGACTGATTGCCGGTGAGCAGGCCGAGGCAGCGGTGCCAGGCACGGGCGGCGGCCAGCCGCGCGAGCATGATGCGGGCCTCGTCGTCGGCCTCCGTCAGCCGCTTGCGCAGGGCGCGTTCGGCCTCGGGGTCGGTCAGCCGCTCCATGCGCTCACGCCACGCGGACCAGGCCCAGGCCTCGGCGAGCGAGGGCAGCTGGGTGTCCCAGGCAGTGTCCTCGTGCGTGCCGGTGATGCGCTCGGCGAGGGCCGGAAAGGCCTCGCGGACACGGGTGAGCGCCACGTCCTGTTCGGCCCGCAGCCGAGCGGCCTCCCGAACCTCGGCCATCTCCTCGCTGAACGAGCGGTAGCCGTCGGGGGCCCGGTCTCGCACGGCGTCGAGGGCGCGGGCAACCGCGGGTGCGACACCGGGCCGGTCGCTCCAGGCCCGCAGCAGTTCCTCGGTGTCCGCGATGACCTTGCGGGACTGTTCGGCCGCTCGCAGGGTCGTCGCCGCGCGCAGCAGGGCGCGTACGGCGTTCTCGACGGACGCGTCGTGCCAGGTGGCGACGGCGAGTGCCGGCGAGGTGGCCGCGGCGGTCAGAACATCGGTGCGGGCGGCGGCGACGGCGAGCAGCGCGTCGAGCACCTCCGCGTCCTGACGCAGCCGGGCGAGACGCGATCCGTGTCCGTGCCAGGCGGCGACGGGAGTGCCCCACTCGGACTCGACCTGCGCCAGCCGCAGTTCGAGCTGAACGCGGGCGACGACGACCGCCGCCGTCGCGACGTCCTCCGCGGTCCGTCCATCGACCCGTACGGCCTCCACGAACGCGCCGGCCGTTTTCGCCAGTTTCGAGCGCATGCCGAGGGGGCCGCGCAGCTTCTGGCCCTGGCCCAGCCCGTCGTGCAGAGCGGTGGCCTGGGCGAGCGCCGTGGCCGGGTCGTACTGCTCCAGGCCGCTGACCATGGCTGTGCCCAGGGTGGCGAGCGAGGCGTCGACGGCTGCCAGGGTCTCGGTGACGGCGGCCCGGCGGCTTCGTGCCTGCCAGTCCTGCCCCTCGGTCACCTGCTTCAGGAGTGCTGTCGCCCAGTCGCCGGCCGGGGCGGCGAGGGACGCGGCACGGGCGCGGGCGGCGGAGAACGCGTCGAGCGCCGAGGACAGCCGCTGCTGTTCGGTCTCGCTGAGGCTCCGCACGGCTGTGTCGTACTCCGGGCACAGGGCGTCCTGGCGCGCGGCGGCGTGCGCTTCCTCGGCCGACCTCACGACCCGCACGGCCTCCTCGAAGTCACCTGGACCCGGCAGTTCGGAGGGGCCCGGCACCTCGGCGGCCAGGGCCTGGTGGTGTGGGGTGTACGCACGGGTGCTGTGCAGCAGGCGCAGGGCCTCGTCGGCGGTCAGGTCGGGCTGTTCCTGCGGGACCTGGCCGAGCCAGTCGTATCGTCCCGCCTCCGCGGTGAGGCGCTCGGCGATCTCCTGGAGGCTGCCGCTGTAGTCGCCGATCTCCGCCTCGAAGCGGTGGGTCTCCTGGTCGCGCAGCGCGGCAAGGTCACGCAGCATGGCCTGCTGGGCGGCGCGGGCCTTGTCGAGGCGTGACTGGAGCGTCTTGATCTGCTTCCGGGAGGCCTTCTCGTCGTAACCGGCGTACTCGCCGAGGATCCTGTGCACGGACGCCTCCAGCTCGCGCTGGGCGGCGGCGCCGTCCTCGGTGCGGCTCACACACAGGTCGCGGATGGACTCCGGCAGCTTGTCCCGCAGCACGCGCAGGGCGCGCAGCGTGTGGCTGGTGATGAGGACCCGCTTGCCCTGGGCGAGCAGGTCCGTGACCAGGTTGGCGATGGTGTGCGTCTTGCCGGTGCCGGGCGGGCCCTGGACGACGACGAGCCGGTTGGCGCGCAGGCGTTCGGCGATCGTGCGCTGCTCCTCGTTGGCGGGCAGGGCGAAGTACATCTCGCCGCTGTCGTTCGCCGTCCCGTCGTCCTCCGCCGCCGCGAGGTCGGCCGCGGTGAGCGCGCCGTCCCGGCCCGCCATGTAGCTGAGCAGTTCGGTGGGCGGGGTGCCCGCGTCGATCTGCCGGGCGATGGCCTTGAGCGTCCATGGTCGAGCGGCGGCTGCGCTCACGCAGGACGAGTGCGGGGGTGAGTCCGACCTGCGGCACGTCGAGGCTGCGCGGCTTGGCGCGCTCCACAGCCGGCGCGTAACTGCCCGCGCTGTGCGCGGCGTTGACCCAGCTGCGCAGGGCGGTGTGCACGGCGTCGAGGTGTTCGGGGTCCGTCACGTCGGAGGCGCCTTCCAGTACCTCGACGATCTCCTCCCGCACAGGACCCGGCACGTGTTGGGCCCCTTCGAGCATTCCCTCTTCGAGTTCCAGGCCCGCGCCGGTCGGGTCCGGGGCCGCGGTGAGCGTGCCGGTGGACGGGTCGAGCCTGAGGGTGGCCCGGTGGGTGACGAGGTGCCGTTCCACCCGCTGCCCGGAGGTCGTCTGCCAGGTCAGCCGGCCCAGACCGAGCACGAGTTCGTAGGCCTCACCGAGGTTGGCGGCGTCCTCGTGCATCTTGTGCAACCGGTCGTACAGCCTGACGACGGGGTCGATCGCGCGGCGCCGCTCCGCCCAGGCGAGCCATTCCTGTTCCCAGGCGGCGTACAGCTTCTCGATCTTCTCCCGCAGGGGGTGTTCGTCCAGCTCGTGGTAGGTCTTGTCGAGCGGGATGCCCTGCGACCAGTCGGGGAACTCGGGCTCGATGCGCCGGCGCAGGTGCGGGGCGCGGTTCTGCTTGAAGTCGCGGATGCGGGTCTCGTCCACCCAGGGGGCGAGCAGGGCCTCGGGGTGAGGCGCGTCCTCGCGTTCGGGGCGGGCGACGGTCAGCCAGGCCGACTCGTGGGGTCGAGTACGCCGTCGGTCATCACCTCGACGCCGTCGTCGTCCGGTAGTTCGTCGAACCACACGGTGCCGGCCGCGCCGTCGAGCGTGCGCACGGGGCGCGTCTTCGACTCCTCCGCCTCGGCGAGGAACCGGAAGATCTGCCGCACGCGTGCGGCGTCGAGCTCGTCGGCGGAGAGTTGCGGCGGCGCGTGTGACTGCGTGAACTGGCGCCAGGGGCCGGTCGGCTGGGTCGGGACGGCGTCGAGCGCTCCACCGCCGAGGTCGCCGAGGTCGTCGAGGTCGTCGAGGTCGCCCACAGGCTAGGCCTCCGAGCCCCTCTCCACGGACAGGGACACGGTGCCGATGCCGGTGCTGAGAGAGGCCGACGCGGTGGCCGCGGCCGTGGTGAAGGTGACGCTCTCCCGGTCGTGTCCACCCTGGAAGCGGACCTCGATGTCCAGATCGCCGGCGGTACCGGCCGGAATGCTGTACGCCCACGTCGCGGAGGCCCTGCGTCCCGCGCGCAGGGTGCCCTCCAGCACGTCGTCGAGGACGTCACTACCGTGGTCCTGCACTTGACGGCCCGTCTTGCCGTACGGCCCGCCGCGCACCAGCAGGGTGATGCCGTCCACGTCGATGGGCCGCCCGGTGCCGTTGCTCACTGCAGCGCACCAGATCGTCACCCGGCCGGTACCCGTGGCTGTCGTCGGCGTCGGCCAGTTCGTACGGCGCGACATCGTCCACCCGTACGTACAGGCCGTCGTCGTACTGGTAGACGGAACCGACCGGCCGCAGACCGTCGCTCAGCCCGCTCTCATCCTGGCTCACACGCCCCACCCCACTGCTGCTGAGGGCCATCCGGTGGCCCGTTCAGTGACATTCCGCCCAGCCGCCTCAAGCCGACTACGAGGCGCCCCCCGGCGCGCAACCTTGAGTGTGAACTGAGCACACGCGGCGAGCGTATCGGCAAACCTCGACACCTCACCCCGCTTGGGGGCTCGTCGGCACACATCGCCACTGATGAGCGATCTGTCGGCAACTTCAACCTGCCTCCGACATCACTGCAGAGGCCACGATCCCCGTTAGAAAACATTGACTGAGTTCACAATCACACGGCAGGATATCGTCGGCGTCACCGATGCGGTCTCCGCGGCGCCGTTCCCGGAGGAAGGTAATCGCCCCATGCACATGCAAGTGACCGACGTCTCACCCCAGTTGGCGGCAGAGTGGCTTACCCGCAATACCAACAACCGGCCACTCAGCAAGAGCACGGTGCAGCAGCTGGCCGGTCAGATCCAGCGCGGGGAATGGCAGTTGACCCACCAGGGCATCGCCTTCGACGAAGACGGTGTTCTCATCGACGGGCAGCACCGCCTGGCGGCCATCGTCAAGGCGGGCGTCACCGTGCAGCTGACCGTCACACACGGTGTGCCGCGCACGGCGTTCACCGTGATGGACACGGGCCGCAAGCACACCGGCCGCGACGCGCTCGCCCTCGCGGGTGAGACGAACGCGACCCATCTGGCGGCCGCCCTGCGAGGGCTGCACCTGTACCGGAACGCCCCCAACTCCTTGTGGAGCGGGGGGTCGTCGGTCACGAGCAACGACCAGCTGCTGGATCTGCTCGCCAAGCACCCCGGTATCCGCGACGCCCTGCACCACGGCATCGCGTTGAACCGCGGGTGCCGCATCACCGTCACGGCGGCGACGATCGGCTGGTACGTCACCACCGAGGCGCGGCCCGACGTCGACCAGTCCGCCTGGGAGGAAGGAGTCGTCACCGGCGCACGCCTGGAGCCGGGCGACCCGCGTCTCACGCTGCGCAACACCATGGTCAACCTGGCTCTGGGCAACGCACACCGGCGCCGCGACGACTCGCGCGAGCATCTGCTCTACTACCTGAAGGCGTGGAACGCCTGGGTCGAGGGCCGCAGCATCAAGCTGCTGCGCCGCTCCCCCAACGAGACGATGCCCCGCATCTCCAGCCGCTCACCCCTGACATCGGCGGACAACAACGCCTGAAGAGGCATAGATTCAGCAGAAGGCCGCCTCTAGGAAAGGAGCCGCATGCGCGCCCAGGAAATCACCTTCCTCAAGCTCGTCCAAGGGGACAAGCAGTTCCAGGTGCCGCTCTACCAGCGCACGTACAGCTGGAGCAGAGAGCAGCTCCAGCGGCTGTGGGAGGACGTCGGGGAACTCGTCGAGCAGCATCTGGCAGGTGAGACGGCGGCCCCGCACTTCCTCGGTTCGGTGGTGCTCGCACCGGGCCAGATCCAGGCGGGCGGGGTGCAGAGGTGGCTGGTGGTGGACGGACAGCAGCGGCTGACCACGCTGATGCTGGTCTTCACGGCGCTCCGGGACCATCTGAAGGAGACGGGTGACGCGCGCGGTGTGGACCGGGTGCACCGCCAGATACTGGTCAACGAGTTCCACGAGGGACCGGACCACTACCGGTTGCTGCCCACGCAGGCGGACCGTGAGGCGTACACCGCCTGTGTCCAGTCCCGCGCCGATGCCGGCGGAGGCGACAACATCGGGGCTGCCTACCGGTTCTTCCGCGGCGCGCTCGCCGAGGGCCACGAGGCGGGCGACGAGCGCTGGACCGCCACGGTCGAGACGGTCCTCAAGGATCTGCTGTCCATCGTGGAGATCACCGCCGAGTCCGGTGACAACGTCTACCGGATCTTCGAGTCCATCAACAACACTGGTGTCGGGCTCAGTCAGAGCGACCTGTTGCGCAACTACGTGTTCATGCTGCTGCCGAAGCGAGGCGAGCGGATCTACCAGGAACTGTGGCTGCCCATGCAGCAGAGCCTCGGTCCGAAGAACCTCGAACTCCTGGTCTGGCTCGACCTGGTGGTACGCGGCCACTACAAGACCAAGCAGAGCGAGATCTACCGCGAGCAGCAAAAACGGCTCCAGCCGCTGGCCGGTGACGAGGACGCGCTGCAACGTGAGATCGAGCAGCTGACCGAGCGGGCCGGGAGGTTCCTGCGCATCGTCGACCCCGCCCGCGAGCAGTCCCCCGCCGTCCGAGCGGTCCTGGAACGCCTGGCCTCTTGGGGCGGCCAGACCCACTACCCGCTCGCGCTGCACCTGCTGGACCTTGTCGCCGCCGGCAGGACAACGCCCGACGACGCGGCGCAGGCGCTGGGCTACGTCGAGTCCTATCTGGTACGGCGCCTGATCTGCCAGACGCCCACGACCAACCTCAACCGGATCTTCATGGAGGCGCCGAAGGAGCTGGAGACCGATCGTCCTGCCGCCGAGGCGGTACGGCGGTTCCTGTCCGGCCGGCGCCGTCGCTGGCCGAGCGACGAGGAACTGCGCGAGGCGATCCGCACCAAGCCGTTCTACTGGAGCGGGCGTCCTCCGCAGCGCAGCTACATCCTGCGCCGCCTGGAGGAGAGTTACCGTGCCTCCGAGCCCGTGGACTTCGCCAAGGCGTCTTTCAGTGTGGAGCACGTCCTGCCGCAGCGCCCCGCTCCGGCGTGGTTCGACCTGCTCGCCGAGGAGACGGAGCCGAACCAGACTCCGCAGGAACTGCACGATCTCCTGGTGCACACACTCGGCAACCTCACGCTGACCGGTGACAACTCGAAACTGTCCAATCACCCCTTCGAGCGCAAGCAGCAGATCCTCGACTCCAGCGCCCTGCGCATGAACCTCGAGATCTCCTCGGCACAGCGCTGGGGCAAGGCGGAGATCCTGGGGCGGGCCGACCGTCTGGCCGAGCGCGCGGTCGAGCTGTGGCCGGGTCCCATCGGCGGGGTGAAGCCGGCCGGTGAGGAGTCTCCGGGCTGGGCCGAGCTGCGCGCCGCACTCGTGGCGATGCCGAGCGGCACCTGGACGACGTACGGGGACGTCGCCGAGCTGATCGGCAGCCATCCGGTGGCCGTGGGCTCCTACCTGGGTGCCAACCCGACGGTGATCGGCGCTTACCGGGTCCTCACCGCGGAGGGCAAGATCTCGCCTGCCTTCCGCTGGGCGGACGGCGACGACCGGCCGCCGCCGCAGGAGCTGCTGACGAGCGAAGGAGTGCGCTTCGACTCCTGGGGCCGGGCGCAGCGCTCACAACGCCTGTCCGCCGCGGAGCTGGCCACCTTGCTGGGCAAGGACGTCGCACAGCAGGTCTCGCACGACCCGCTGCCCGAGGGGGAGGACTCGGCGGCGGCCGAGCGCTTCCAGACGCAGTTGCACAAGCACTGGCCGGACGCGTACCCCGGCGTCATCGCGACCCTCGACTTCTGGCGCCGACAGGGCGGTTACGTCAACTACGGCCGGTACGAGGAGACCAGCTGCTTCCCGATGCTGGACGCCGGGGCCAGCCGCAGCCCGCATCTGCTCTGGCCGGTCGGGATCTACCCCGTGAGCGGCACGGTCGAGGTGGTGTTCCAGTACCTGAAGTCCCGCACCCCCTTCGACGACACGGAACAGCGCCGCGAGTTGCTGAACCGCCTGAACCAGATCGACGGCATCGACCTGCCCGAGGCGAAGCTGGAGCTGCGGCCGTCCTTCCCTGTGAGTGTCTTCGCGGAGCACGGTGAAGAGATCTGCGAGGTGCTGGACTGGTTCGTGGGGGTGGCGGCGCTGGATCTGGCGCGGAGGGACTGACAGTCACTTCGCCGACTCGGCATGGGACGCCCTCGGCACGAGCCGCGGTGGCAGCGGGCGGGGCGGGTTCGCGTGTGCGGCGTGCGCGCGTTCCTGCTCCCGGCGCCAGATCTTCAGCAGTGCTTCGTCGGTCTGCGGGACAGCCAGGCCCGCGGCTTTCAGGATGTCGCGGAAGAAGGGCACAGGGCCGCCGTTCTTACCGACGACGAGGGCGGAGAGCATGGGCCTGTCAGTGCCGGCTTCTCTTTCCAGATCGCCGAGAACGCGGCGGGCGCCATGGTTCTTCGATGTGATTTTCAGCTGTCCGATCTCGATCGTGCCTCCTCGCGCTGCAACGTTGACGAGTTGTGTCTCCAGCGCGACGATGCCCGTGAGTTGTTTCCCTTCGTGAATTTCCCGGAAGCGCTTGGCCGCCACGACGCTCTCCCTGGCGGTCTCCAGTGCTTCCTCGACGACCACGATGAGGAGGCCGGGCTTCTTCCGGGCCACGGTGTCGTGCTGCGGCTGGGGCAGCACCTCGCCGTCGCGAAGGGCGAGCCAGGTCTGAGCCGAGCTGAGCGACCTACGGGCTCGCTTACGGGGCCCTTACCCAACAGCGGCAGCATCGCTTCGAGTTCCGCCGTGCGGGAACGCAGACGTTGCACAGTTGAGGTTTCGGGCACCGCGCGGGAGATCTTGCGCTTCGGAGCCGCGGTCGGCAGGCCGCTTGGCACCGGCGCCGGTGGCGGCAGTGCCGGCTGAGCGGGCAGGAGAGACATGCGGGGCGGCATGGCGCGCGGCGGAACGCCGTAGGCGGCGAATGCGCGCTCGGTTTCCACGGCGGCCCAACGTTTGATGCGATGGGACGTTGCCGCGTGCCGGACACCGAGCTCTGACAGCACCCGGAACAGATAGGGCAGCGGCTCTCCCCTGTCCCTGATGAGCGCGGACAGGACCGGGGCGTGGTCCCGCAGGGGGCTGTCGACCGCCACGAGCAGATCGCGTCGGCCGGTGTCCGAATACTTGGCGAGTGCGGGACTGACGGTGCGGGCCAAGGTGTCCCACGTGGTGGTGGACTGGACCCGCGCGTGCTGAGCAAGCGCGTCACGCACGGCGGTCACCATTTCGGCGTGGCTGAAGAGCGCCCCGCCCTTCGGGGCTTCGCCACCGGGTACGGAGCGCGTGGCACGGACGGGCTCGGTCTGCATCGGGAGGGTGGGCGGCTCGGTCCTGCTCTGCCGGGACTTCGGTACCTCTGATGTGGCCGCCTGCTCGGTGACAGCGTGAGGCGGGGGCGTCCACAGCCCCGTGCGCTGGGCGTCGTGCGCGTTCAGGCGTACGTACCGGTTCGCCTCGACCGCCCAGCCCGCGCCGGTCTCGGCGACGAGGAGGCGTGCTCCGTCAGTCACCCGGTAGACGTGCTCGGCGGGTGGCACCCGGACTGTCCGCCGGGAGGGAGATCAGGGCCCGGACGATGGGGCTGTCCAGGGGCTTCACATCGGCGGCGAGAAGGTGCCGTCGCTCCGAGGCGAACGGGGAGTCGGCGGGCACCTCGGCCTCCGGCGCGAGGGCGAAGACGAGCCCGCCCTGGAGCGGGAACGCGGTCGGCCGGGGACGGGGGTGACTCAGGCGTATCCGTTCGGTGTCCGGCGTGACGAGGCCGGACGGCGTCAGCTCACAGTCCTCCATCGGGGTCCACGCGACCGTCCGGTCCCGGGCCTCGGCGCCGATGTGGACGCGGCGCTCGCCGCCCACCGTCTCGCAGCGGACCCGGAGGCAGTAGCCGTGTCGGCCGAGGAGCTGCTGGGTGATCGCCCCCTCGGACGCGAAGATCCAGTCGATGTCGTCGCCGTCCGCCGCGAGTTCGTCGTCGGCCCGGCGCCACGCCCGGTAGTCCACGGTGCTGAGCTGGAAACGCAGGCGGCGCCGGCTGTCGGGCAGATGCACGTCAACCGCGTCACCGGGCCCGTTGCCGAGATCCCGGGTCTGCACCTGGCCTCGCGCCCGCCGCTTGCCGAGCAGGCTCTGGACTCCGCGCTTGATGAAGAGGTGGTCGGCGCTCGATTCACCGTTGTTCTTGCGGTTGCAGGCCGGGGCGGTCGGGTGGTGGGCGAAGTGGCAGACCTTGGTCGTGTAACGACGGTCGCTCAACTCACCACCGCAGCCGCCGAGCTGCAACCCACACCAGTAGCTGTAGTCGGGATGCGCCTTGCGCCATCGGTCCAGCTCCCAGGCGTCCATCGGCAGGATGACCGGATGATCGGAGTTCTTGTGGCCGATCACGGCGGTCTGCACGAGGCGGTGGTCGAGCATGGGACCTCACAAGGGACGCCGGGAACACTGAGTCACCGGCCGGCGAGCAGGTGACGCTGAGGCCC
This sequence comes from Streptomyces sp. NPDC054834, assembly GCF_053611185.1. Taxonomy (NCBI): domain Bacteria; kingdom Bacillati; phylum Actinomycetota; class Actinomycetes; order Kitasatosporales; family Streptomycetaceae; genus Streptomyces; species Streptomyces sp. NPDC054834. The sequence goes on from NZ_JBSGZV010000022.1 coordinate 113,702, forward strand.
TCAGTATGCGATCCATGCACTGAGTTCACAACAAATGTTCACAGAGATCGTCGATCTGACTGTCCATGGGTGCGCAGGACGCATAGGCTCACGTCGCCACACGTCGACGGCCGGGGAGGGGACCGTGATGCGGAAGGGCAGTGTCGAGTACGCCGGGCAGACAGCTCCCCCGACCGACTCCCTCGTAGGCATGGCACTCTGATCACCCGTCACACCCTGTCGGCCCGTTCCAGGCCGTTTCCCAGTTCAAGGAAGTATTCGTGAGCGCAATCGGCTCCGGTGGAAGAGTCCAGCCGGCTCGTCCCGGCGACCCCTCCCGCATAGGCCCCTACCGCATCGTCGGCCGCCTCGGCGCGGGCGGTATGGGAACCGTCCACGCCGGAGTCGCGTCCGACGGCATGCGCGTGGCGGTCAAGGTGGTTCATCCCGAGCAGGCCCAGGAGCCGGAGTTCCGGGCTCGTTTCCGGCGCGAGGTGGAACTGTCCTCCCGCGTGACCGGACCTCACCTGGTCCCACTTCTCACCGCCGACCCTGACGCGCCGACCCCGTGGCTCGCGACGGCCTACGTTCCGGGGCCGACGCTGAACGAGCACATCCTCGCTCACGGGCCACTCACGGGCGGAAGCCTGTACGCCTTCGCGGCCGCCACGGCACAGGCGCTGGCCGCGATTCACGCCGTGGGAGTGGTGCACCGTGACGTGAAACCGCAGAACGTCCTCCTCACGTCCGCCGGCCCCCGGGTGCTCGACTTCGGCATCGCGCACGCCGCCGACGGCACCAGTGTGACCCGGACCGGAGTCATGACCGGAACCCCCGGCTGGATCAGCCCCGAGCAGTACCGTCAGGGCAGCGCGGGGCCGGCGGGTGACATGTTCGCGTGGGGAGCGCTCGTGGCCTACGGGGCCACCGGACGGCTGCCCTTCGGAGTCGGCGCACCTGACGTGGTGGCCTTCCGCGTGATGTCGGGCGAGGCCGACCTCGACGGTGTCCCCGCGGCACTGCGCCGGACCGTGGAGAAGGCGCTGGCCAAGGAACCGGGTGACCGCCCGTCTGCCGCCGAAGCCGCCCAGGAGTGCGCGGCGCTGCTGGCCTCTCAAGTCACCCAGGTGGCGAGTGCCGACGCGGTGCCGGCGACGGCCGTGGACATGATCACGGCCGTCTGGCATGTACCACCCGCCGAGGACCCCACGTGGCAGTTGCCCAGGGACCGGGGCCGTTCGAAGAAGCGACTGGCCGGCGCCCTCGTCCTCGCGGCAGGCGTCGTCGGCGGACTTGCCGGAGGACTGGCGGCGCTGCTGCCCGGCGACACCGGAAACGGCCACCATCCGTCCACTTCCGCGGCGTCGCCGCTTGCCGCGACGGGGTCCGCGCAGGCCTCCGCGAGCACCGCGAAGGCAGACCCGGCGTCGAAGCAACAGGCATCCAGCGGCGGTGAGCCGAGCGCGGCGAGCTGGCAGGAAGCGCGAGCCGCGCAGGGCGCGGGTGAGCACGACGTGGCGCGCGCGGTCCTGCACGACGAGGGCGTGGAGGCCCAGGACCTCAGCGACGGCGCCGACTTCACACCGGAGACCGTGCGGTTCCACGAGTCTCGCCGCGAGGTCTACCTCTCGTACCGGCTGACCTCCGACGAACAGGGGTCGATGTACGCGGAGACGGAGATCGCCAGGTCGATGTGTCTGACGCTGCGGGACGTCGTGCTCCGCCTGCACCCCGACCTGCCGTACCGCACGTACGTCATGGTGAAGGAGCAACAGGGGCAGGATCCCCAGGTGACCTGGCAGGACGACTTCGTCGCCAACACCGACTGCCAGTCGGCCGCCGACAACGGCAGCGGGCAGGACACGGACGGTTCGCAGGACTGGCAGCCGGACGACGACGGCCTCGGGCAGGCGATGATCCCCAGTACGGACAGCGCGGAGATCCGGGTCGCGGACGGCGCCGCCAGGAAGATCATCGCGGGCACGAACGGGATGCGTCAGACGCTTGGCACGGATCGTGTGCTCGGCAACGCGCAGATCAAGGTGGGCTTCGACCCGGCCAACTCGGCGATGTACGTCTGGTCGGACTACGTGCAGTGGAACGAGCAGCAGGTCGACTCCTGGGCGGGCCTGGCCGCTGGTGAGGCGTGCCGGGCTCTCGTGAGTGAACGGGAGAGCGCGGGAAGCGCCTGGCCGTACTCCCGCTATGCCGTGGCGGAGATCGGCGGCTCCCACTACATGATGATCCGTTGGGGCACGGCCACCACGCAGGCCGATTGCCCGGCCTGAGTGACACTTGCCGACCATGGCCGAGGTTGACCCTCGACCTTGTCGAGGGATCAGAGTTCCGGGTGTGGAGAACGAGATGCGCAGCATCGGGGAGATGGCGCGGGCCAGTGGGCTGGGCGTGAGTGCGCTGCGGTTCTACGACCGTGCCGGTGTGCTGGTCCCCGCCTGGGTGGACCCGGTCAGCGGCTACCGGTGGTACGACCCCGGGCAGCTGGAGGAGGCACGAGTGCTGGCCCGTCTGCGCCGGGCCGGTATGCCGTTGGCGGACATCCGGCTGGTACTGGCCGGCTGGTCCAGCACGGACACGGATCTGGTGCGGGGGCTCCTCCGGGCGCACCTGCGTCGCCTGGAACTGGGCCTGTCCGACGCACGCAGCGAGTTCTCCGCCCTCCGAGCACTGCTCAACCAAAGGGAGAACCCCATGACTTCGCTCAGCACCACCACGGTCGAACTGTCCGTCCCCGCAACCGAACTGGCCGACGCGCTGGACGCGGTCCGTTTCGCGGCCGGTTCGGACCCGGACCTGCCGGTGCTCGCCGGTGTCCTGTTCGACATCGAGGGCGAGGCACTGAGGGTGGCGGCCACCGACCGCTACCGGATGGCCGTCGCCCAGGCCGCCACCACCGGATACGACGGACCCCGCGTGCAGGCCATCGTGCCGCTGCCTCTCGCCGATGAGATGCGGGCACTGTTGCAGGGCGGGGAACCGGTGCGGCTCGCCGTGGAAGGTGACCGTGTGTCGCTGGAGTCGGGAGACCGTCAGACGGCCGGCCAGTGCCTCGACCACGACTTCCCCGACTACCGTCGCCTGGTGCAGTTGCCGGAAGGCCGCCGGGCCCTCGTCGGCACGGCGGCCTTCCATGAGGCGCTGAAGGCCGGTCCGGTCCGCGCGAGCGAACTGCGGAAGCAGGACGGCGAGCGCTGCGACGTCAGCGTGCTCAGGGTCGAGGACGACGGCACGGTGACTCTCTGCGAGGACGGTGACGACGGCCGGCACGACGTCGGCGTCAACCGGGACTTCCTGCTGGACGCGCTCGCCGCCGAGGATCGTGACGAGCTGATCCTGGAGCTCGGCGCTCCCACGGCACCGATCGCGATCCGTCGGCCCGACGACGAGCTGACCTTCTCGATCCTGATGCCGGTCCGCCTGGAGGACTAGCCGACCGCGGCAACAGTTGTCGATGGGCCCGCCCACACTATGGCGGGCCCTCTCGTCTGCCCACTGCTGTGTTGTGGGGGCGCACCGTCACCTCCCTTGAAATCCTGTACGCCCCTCCCATTTGACATGTCTCTGTCCCATACTTCGCGAAGAGGGAATGGTCCCGTATGTCGTCGGGGCCTGGGGGCTCGGGGGGAACAATCGATGGGTGACGCACGTCTTCAGTGGCTCCAAGAGGCCGTTTCCACCTTCGGCGCCGAATGCAAACGGAACCTGACGGGCCCCGGTGACCGCGAGGCAGCCATCCGCGGCCCTCTGGAGCAACTGTTCCGCACCATGGCCGCGCACCACGCGATGGACGAGGTCAGCTGGCACCCGGAGACCCGCATCCCCCACCTGGGAGTGCGCCCCGACTACGCCGTCCGCGTCAAGGCGGACGTGACCGGTTACATCGAGGTGAAGCGGCCGGAGAAGCCCATCGACCCCGACTCCTTCACCGGTCACGACAAGAGGCAGTGGGAGCGCCTGCGCGACCTCCCCAACCTGCTCTACACCAACGGCACGCACTGGCGGGTCTTCCAGTACGGCGTACAGATCGGTGAGGAGGTCGTCCTGTCGGGCGCCCTGAAGAGCGCCGGAGAGAAGCTGACAGCCGGCAACCTCGCCGCCTTCGACGCGCTGGCCCAGGCCGTGCTCTGCTGGAAACCGCCGAAGATCCGGCGCGTCTCGGTACTCGTCCAGCACATCGCGCCGCTGTGCCGCCTGCTGCGGGAGGCCGTACGAGAACAGCTGCGGGCCGAAGCCGGACTCGACGCGGCCGACTCCACGGCCGAGCGCCCTTTTACCGGTCTCAGAAGCGACTGGCGCCGGCTCCTGTTCCCCACCGCCGACGACGCCACCTTCGCCGACGGCTACGCCCAGACCGTCACCTTCGCGCTGCTCCTCGCCCGAACGGAGCGCATCCAAGTCACCGGCAGCAGCTTCCACGAGATCGGCCGCCGCCTCAACGCCGGCCACGCCCTGATGGGCAAGGCCCTCCAACTCCTCACCGACAACGTCAACGAGCGGTTCGAGGTGACCTTGAACCTCCTCGCCCGTACCGTCGCGGCCGTCGAGTGGGACACCATCCGCCAGGGCAATCGGGACGCCTACCTCCACCTCTACGAGTCGTTCCTCTCCGTCTACGACGACAGCCTCCGCCAGCGCAGCGGTTCGTACTACACCCCGCACCAGGTGGTGGAGGAGATGGTCCGCCTCGCCGAAGAGGTGCTGCGCACCCGCCTGGGCAAGGCGCGCGGATACGGGGACGAGAGCGTGCACATCGTCGACCCCGCCATGGGCACCGGCACCTACCTGCACACCATCATCGAGCGGGTGGCCCGGCAGGCGGCCGAGCGACACGGCCAGGCCATGGCACCCGACGCGATCGGCCGGCTCGCCGAGCGTCTGTACGGCTTCGAGCTCCAGATGGGCCCGTTCGCCGTCGCCGAACTCCGCGCGGCCGACCTGCTGAAGAAGCACGGGGCCGAGCTCCCGCCGGGTGGCCTCAACCTCCACGTCACGGACACGCTCGACGACCCGTACGTCCAAGAGGAGCAGCTCGCCTCGACGTACGCGGCCCTGTCGGTGTCACGCGCCCGCGCCAACCACGTCAAGGCCAATGTCCCCGTCACCGTGGTCATTTCGAACCCGCCGTACGACGACAAGGCCGAGAACCGCGGCGGTTGGATCGAGAAGCGTGTGAAAGGCCAGGGCCGTCCTCCCCTGGACGACTTCCGTCATCCGGGCAACGGCCGTTACGAGCACGCGCTGAAGAACATGTACGTCTACTTCTGGCGCTGGGCCACCTGGAAGGTCTTCGACGCCCATGCGGACGACCGCCACGGCGTCGTCTGCTTCATCACCCCGTCCGCGTTCGCCACCGGGCCCGCCGGGCGGGGCATGCGCGACTATCTGCGCAGGACGTGCGACGAGGGGTGGGTCATCAACCTGTCGCCGGAGGGGCAGCGGTCGGACGTGGCCACCCGGGTGTTCCCGCACGTCGCCCAGCCGCTGTCGATCTGCGTCTTCGTACGGCGCGCGGATCACGACTCCCACGCGCCTGCGCGCATCCATTACCGGGCTCTGCATGGCCGGCGGGCGGAGAAGTTCGAGCAGCTTCGCGGGGTGCGGCTGGATGATGGGGGCTGGCGGGATGCGCACGTGCAGGGGGTGCGGCCTTTTACTCCGGCCACGTTGTCGGGGTGGGAGGACTATCCGGCGCTGGACGAGTTGTTCCCGTGGGGAAGCCTTGGCATCACAACGAACAGGTCCTGGGTGAACTCGCCGTACAAGTCGCTCCTTCAGCAGCGTTGGGCTCGTCTCCAGGCAGAGGAGGACCCTGAGGTCAAGGCGCTGCTGTTCAAGGAGACACGAGACCGCCAGCTCGACAGACGAGTGGGATGTCTGCCGGGATTTCCCCATCCCGACCGGACTATCGACGAAGAGGCCGGTAGCCGCCCACTGCTTGCGCGGATCGCCCGGCGCAGTTTCGACCGCCAGTGGCTCATCGCCGACAACCGGGCGCTCGACTTCCCACGGCCCGACCTATGGGATTCCTTGCAGCCTGGGCAGTTGTTCCTCAACCAGCAAAGCAGCCACGAAATCAACAGCGGCCCGGCGCTGGTGGCGACCGCACTGTTACCGGACACGCACCACTTCAATGGCCGAGGCGGAAGGGTGCATCCCATTCTCCATCCCGACGGAAGCGCCAACGTGCCCACAGGCCTGCTCCGGTACGTGGCCGCCGCCCTCGGCCGGGACCAGGTGACCGTGCACGACCTCGCCGCATACGCCGTGGCTGTCGCCGGTCACAGCGCCTTCACCGAGCACTTCACCGAGGAACTCCTCACCCCCGGCGTCCGGTTACCTCTCACCCGCGACCCGGAACTGTGGCGCGAGGCGGTCCGCCTCGGCCGCGAGTTCCTGTGGGCGGCGACCTACGGCGAGGTCGGCGCCCCACCCGATGTGCCAGCGTCCGGCCAGGACGGCGTCGGTTTCCCGTCGGGAGACCCACGACAGGTGCGGTATGCGACAGGAATCGGCTCCACCGTGCCCGACACGCTCAGCTACGACAAGGAGGCCAGCACCCTGCACGTGGGCCCGGGCACGTTCACGGGAGTCCCGCCCGAAGTCTGGAACTACGAAGTCGGTGGCATGCACGTCATCAAGAAGTGGTTCGGCTACCGGAAGGCCTCCCCCACCAGCAGAAAGACCAGCCCGCTGGACGAGATCCACGTGACGGCCTGGCCGAGCGAGTGGACGGAAGAGCTGATCGAGCTGCTGTCGGTGCTCCGGCGGCTGGTCGACCTCGCACCCTCGCAGCAGGCGCTCACCGCCAAGATCGTGAGTTCGCCGGTCATCACTGTCGCCGACCTCACGTCCGCAGGCGTTCTCCCTCCGCAGCCCGGGGCGACGCGCGCCCGGCGCCGTGTCGTCCTGGACTTCGGCCAGTGGGACGAATCATGAGAGGTCGGCGCCGCCCGCGTCACCCGTGCGAACGTAGGACTCCGCCTGCTCCAGGGTCCATGTCCCTTCCGCGAGCCGTTTCAGGGCGTGCCCAGCAGTACGGGGCGGCGCGCCCCGGGACACGGTGTCGGCGAAGGACGCCACCGCGCTCAGGCGAGCCGTCAGCTCGTCGCACTCCGCCTCGCGCAGGACCGCCGCGCCGAGTGGGGTGAGGCGGAGGGCGCCCTGGTCGCCGCCGCGCTGTTCGACCAGCCCGGACCACAACAGGGTCGGCAGGGCGTCCCGGACCTCGTCCGTGTCGAGGTCCCGGGCCGCGTAGGACTCCGGCGCCGTCTCGGGAGCCGGGAGGTCACACAGATCCATTTCCCGCAACAAGTGTTGCTGGAGCGGCGACAGCTGACCGCTGGGAACAAGCATGCCTCCAGTATTGCTTGCGGCTGCCGTCCCGGCGCCCCGACACCGAGGAGTTGATACGGCGATGCGGAACACTCAAAGCATGACGGCGGCCGAGGTGGACTTGATGCCCACCGGGACTCCCCTCCGTGACCGTGGCGAGGTGCTCGGGCAAGCGATCCCGTTCGACCGGGCTCGTTGGCTGCCTCTTCTACCCAGCGCCGACTGGTGGCCGCCGGAGCTCGACGACTGCCCGACGGTGGCCGGTCGGCGGAGAGTCGACCGCAACACGGTGTTCGGTGTCGCCTGCCGATCGGACACCGTCGAAGGCCGTCGGCACCTGCTGATCGCCGCCCTCGTCTGGGGCACGGGAACCAAGGCCCGGTCGGTCGCGCGCCGCGCAGACATCTTCGCGGCCGCCTCCGCCGGGGACATCGACGCGCGCTTGGAGGGTGGGTTGGGCGCGCTACGGGAGGAGGGCCCCGTCGCGGCGTACTACGCCTTCAACAACGACCAGCACATCAAGTTCCTGGGCCCGGCGTTCTTCACGAAGGTGATCTACTTCGCCGGTCACGAGCAGTGCGATGGAGCGTGGCGTCCGCTGATCCTGGACCGTTTCGTCGCCCTGGCACTGCGGGCCGCTGACACCGGCGAGAAGTGGCCCACAAGCGGATGGACGACGCCGTTGTACCGCCAGTACTTGTTCCTCGCCCACGAGCACGCGCAGAAAGCGGGTGTCCTCCCCGACCAGATCGAGGCCACGTTGTTCGCCCGCGGCAAGCAACTTGCATAACTTCCGTCATCTCATGTGGCTGATGCGGTGCACCGAGCTCAGTTGTACGGCTGGTCCTCGGAGTCGCACGGGGGAGACGTCGGCAGAGCACCCTCTTCCCAGAGCAGTTCGATCACGCCGATCGCGTCATCGTCCTGTGCGAGGTCGGTGTCGCCGTAGTTCAGGTCACCGGTCAGGTCGCCGCTCGACTTCTCGATCAAGAAGCGTTCGCGATACGCGTCGCGCGCCGAAACAGCGATTCGATCGATGAGCATGTAGCTCAGTCCTGCGCCGACAGCCATGCCGGCGACGGGCACGAACTGCCCGAGCTTCTTCTTCGTCAGGTGCTGCGTGAACTTCGCCGCGAAGGCCTGGGCGATCTTGGTGAGGACCTTCTCGTTCAACTTTGCCCAAGGAGCGTTCCTTACCAGCAACTGGGTGAGTTGAGACAGTTCGGCGTACGCGGCCGTCTTCGCCGACGTGCCCGTGGACATTCCGAGAGCAATCACTGACATCACGAAGAGTTCCTCTTCGGGATCGCTCGGGTAGTAGCCGTAGTAGAGAGCTGTGGCGGCGACCGTTCGAGTGGCAAGGGCGAACATCGCTGCAGTGTCAGCGACCATCGCCCCGGCCACGGTCCCGAGTCCGGGTGCGGCACCCGCGCCTGCGCCGGCGATTGTTCCGGCGCTGGCGAGCACCTCTCCGCCTGTCACGGCTGCGGCGGATCCAAGGCCAGTTGCCACTGCCGAGAGCGCGTGGCCGTACCGAACCAAGTTGTGTCTCGCGACCTCATCGACGACCCGCAGGTCGAGCTCACGGATCTCCTGCAACCCGGGTACGTCGTGTCCGGCACGTCGATACTGCTCAACAACACGTTTTTTGCTCACTGTGCGACTTGCGGTGCCTCCCACAGCCTTGCCGAGACCCTGTGCGGCTCCGCCGTAGGCGGCAACCACTTTGTCCGCGCCCGGGGCGCTCATCGCCTTCTGGCCGAGCGAAGCGAGCCGGTCCCGGGCCTGCTGCGGAATCAGGTTCCGCGCCTGCTTGTTGAGGGAAGCCTCCTTTCGCTTCTGGAGTCGGTCCCACTCCCGTTGTTCGTAAGCAGAGAGAGTCATGTCGTTCGCCTCGATATCAGAGTGCTTGGAAGCAGTCCCACGTGAATGCGGACATGAGTCTGGGCCGCTGGACGAGGAACTCCTTGTGGCTTCCCGCAGAAACCTCGGCCACATTCGCCGGGCCTGACGGAGAGTCGCGCAACTCCCGGCCAGTAAACGCTAGTTCAGTACCGAAGAGCCTGCCGGGGAGGAACATCATGAAGCAGACTACGCGTTCCGCGAAGTCCGTGAAGGGTTCGAGGGATATCTTGGAATTTGGGCCGGCGAAGGTGGTAAAGGCGCCATGCACTGGCAGCAGGTCCTGACCGAACTCAGAAGCCGGGGGCTGCGACCTCCATCCCCGCAGCCCGATCACCACATGCCGCTCATGCCAACTCCATGGCAGCCCCATTCAGTTCGGCCAGAAGAACGGCAGCGCTGGTGCTGAGGGCCTGCGCCTCCAACTACGAACGCACCGAATGGCCGATGCCACAGTTCCGCCCCAGGAGCCCCGTAAGGTCACGGGGTATGACCGACGAGCAGATACGAGTCGAGCAGACCCTGGACGCATGGGAACGGATCGAGTCCTGGCTGCGGGAGCATGCGCCAAGCTCCTATGCGACCCTCCCGCCTGCCGCTGAGCCTTCAGCCATCCAAGAGGCCGAGAACACCATGGGCCCCCTGCCGCCCGAGCTACGGGCCTTGTGGAAGATCCACGACGGCACCAGCCAGGGTCTTCTTTGCGGCTACGACCTGTTCTCCGTGGCGGAGTGCACGGCTTCCCGGTCGATGATGGAGATCGTCCTCGACGATCTGGCCGGAGAGAGACTGCCATGGGTCCAGGCCCTCGCGACGGACACCACCGACCCCTTCCCCAGGGACTTCCACTTCATCGATGTCCGCACGGGCCGTCTCGGCTGGTACTCACGGGAGAACATGTTCGTCCCCCCCGAAGAATCGGAGCAGACACTGTCCGACCGGCTTGCGAACGTCGCCGAGCGACTGGAAGCCGACGGAGGACGAGCGGTGTCGGACGGCCGGCTCACCTGGTGAAGCAGCCGGCCACCCACTGTGTGTGGGTGGCCGGCTGATCAGTGGTGTCCGGTCAGGACATGGAGCACTTCACCGTGTCCCTGCTCGGGTCGCACGACTCGAAGCCAGGAACGAGGACCCAGAACTTGTCCTGGTCCAGCATCCGGTACTTGCTGTTGAAGCCAGGAAGGGCCGCAGCCGATCCGGAGTTCATCCAGCCGGAGATCGCCGACCGACCGCACTCCTCGTTCCAGGTCGGAACGTGCTTGCGTTCATCGCTGTAGAACTTCCAGGCTCCGTCTCCGTTCGCGCCGAGCCGTGTCGCGTACGTCTGGAGACACTCGGCGCCGGATCCGACCGGGTTGGTGCCCTTCATGTTCGCGGGCATCCCACCGGACTGGTAGGTCGACGCGAACGCCATCTCGTCGCAGTTGATCTTGTCGTTCTTGCCTTCGACCAGGCCCTTGACAGCATCCGGGTGCGGGTCCCAGCCGGAGCTCGATCCGCAGATCACCTGACGGTTCTTGTCCGGGTCCCGCCCGTACTCGTTGCGGTCACCGGCCGTGCCGTTGGGAACCTTGTCCGGCAGGAACCGCAACGGATGGTCGAACGCCCCCCAGTGACTTGGCAGCTTGTTCTGATACAGCCACGCATGGGCGGCGGCTTCCGGGTACTTCTTGGAGTTGAAGACGTAGCCGGGCCTGTAGTCCGGGAAGACGCAGCCAGGCGTCGCGTACACCGAGTCGCAGCGGGCCTTGAGCGGGGCGAGACCGGCGTCCTCCTCCTCGAACGTGTGGGACTTGTCGACGGTCACCACCTTCGCCGTGTAGGACCAGGACATCTCCAACTGCTCGGAGTTGAGGGAGTCCTTCGTGTCGGCACCGGTGAACTGCGACACCCATTCCATGGGCATCGTGCCCGTGATCGAGTGGTCGTCCGGAGTGGGCTGCACCGCAGACGTCCACAGCGTAGGGCCGTCCCACGAGAACTTCTTGTCCTGCCTGCACCCGAGCTGTGGTCCGACACAGTAGGGGAAGACCTCGAACTCGACAGCGGAGACAGCTCCGTCGAAGGACTTCTTCTCGATCTTGACGCTTTGCGTCATCTTCCGCGACTTGGCGTCAAGCTGCACCTTGGCCCTGACGAGGAACACCGACTTGCTCCAGATTCCGTCGGTGTCCAGGGTGGTGAGCGTCACCTCTTCCGGGGCTACGCACGCCTCGGTACGCGTGAAGGTCCCGATCACGCCACTCTGGTCGGCGGGGCCGTCGAAGCACTGGTCGTAGGTCGCGGCGCGTAGAGCCCGGCTGGGCTGCGGCTTGTTCGGGTCTATCTTCGCCACGAGGTCCGTCCTGCGCTTCGTCTTCACGCAGTACGTCACATCACCGTCCTTGTGGCACGTCTCCAGGCCCTTGGCACTTCGTGAGGCCGCAGGATCCTGTGTCACGAGAGAGATCGGAATTGGCCCGTCCTGATGCGACGGCTGCTTCACCGACTCGTCCGGCGCGTCCAGAGTGATGTCCACCTTGGGGCCGGAACCAGAGGTTCCGTCGCCCGTGAACCTGACCGTGACCGGATCCGAACTCCCGCTGTCGTTGGCGGTGCGCACGTTCAATGTGTGGTCGCCGGACACCCTGGCCATGGAGCGCAGGCCGGTGTCGATCGTGACCGACGTCTGCCCGGCAGCGTCGACACGCTTCCAGGCCGCGCCGTCGAGCTGCCACTCGACCCACTTCGCCGTGTGCCCGGAAGGCAGGGTGACGGTGAACTGTCCGGGCTTGCCGTTGTTCACCACACTCTTCGGCTTCGCCGGCGTGGCCGGCTTCGGAACGCTGATCTTGAACGTCGAATAAGGAGACCAGTCGCTCTCGTACGTCTTGCTGGTGGCGTCGTACCCCGAGGAGCGGACCGCGTACGTCACACCGTTCTTCAGCTTCCCCGAGGGCACCTTCACCGACGTCGGCTGGCCCGTTGTGACCTCACCGGATACGAGGACGCCCCACTTGTTGTCGTCCGTGAGCTTCACGACCGTGCCGGTCGGCTTGCCACTGCTGTCGGTGGTGTGGACCTCGAACGTCGAGGTCGTCTTGTGCCCGCTGGGGGCAGTGACGGTGTTCTGTAGCGTCGGTGTGGTGCTGTCGGCCTGCCACACGCTGCCGGACTGCTTGAACGGCGGCCCCACTTCGGGACCGTTGGGCGTGTTCGGAGCAGCCGCAGCCGCAGCCCGTGCCTGGGGGCCGTGCACGGGCGGCGGTAAGTCGGAGGGAGCCGCGTAGCTGGCGGTGGCCGCGGCCCCGGATCCGAGGACGACCGCGAGGGCCGCGGCGATGGCTGTACGGCGTCTTCTTCTGCTGGGGAGGGTCAACCTATGACCTTCCTGTGAGACAACTGTTCGGTCTCACCACAACAGGTTCACGTCAAGCGAACTATGCCCAGGCTCACGGTTTACTCAGGCGCCTAAAGGAATCGGCCAACCGCCCCGAACAGGAGAGGAGTAGACCGATGAAGCCGGCCCCATCGGCACCCGAGCACATGGCATCTGCGCCAGGCTTCCGGTTCCACGGCTTTCATGGGGAAGCCTGCCAGGCGGGCGAGGATGGAAACGCCACCTCGCCCCACACGGTCTTCGTGTGGGCGTCCCGGCTTTCCCAGCCCCAGCGTTCGGTGTACGCCTCCACCAGCAGCAGTCCCCATCCCGATGGGGCGTCCGGCGCCTGCGAGGCGGTGGAAGCGGGCCGGGGGTGGCGCTCCGGGCGGGTGTCGGTCACCTCGATGCGGAGTGCGTACGGCAGGAGGAGCAGCGCGAGGCGGAAGTCGCGGCCGGGGAGGCTGCCGTGGCGGATCGCGTTGGCCGCGAGTTCGGCCGTTACGAGGGCGACGGTTCGGGCGGGGTCGGAGTCGTGCGGGAGGGCCGTCCACTCGGTGAACTGCTGGATGGCGAGTTGGCGGGCCAAGCGGGGCGCCGCGTCTGGTGCTGCTGAAGCGCAGGGCCAGGTGGTGGGTGGGGGTGGGAGTACGGGGCGGCTGCGTCCCGTCGGCGAGCTGATGCTGTGTCACGGTGTCAGGGTGAGTGGGCGAGGGGTCCGCTGACCAGGTACGACGGCCGTACGTCGGTCTCGTCGTACGGGGTGAGCGGCTGACAGTCATCTTGGCTGTACGGGGCCTGTACGGGCGTTGTACGGGATTTGCTCGTTCCCCTTTGCTACGGCCCGCGTTGAACATGGCCCAGTGGGTGGATGTGCAGCGGGGTGCGCTTCGGGACGGAAGGGCGTGGGCGTGTGAAGGCGGTACGGGACGGGCGGAGCGGGCGGGCGCTGAAGGCCAAGGAGAAGGCGCCGGATCTGCCTGGCGTGTGGTCGGCGTACGGTGTGCTGCTCCAGCATCTGCGGAAGCGGGCCGGGTTGAACCAGCAGCAGCTCAACGACGCTGGAGCAGGTCGCCTCGGTCGAGCAGGGGCGACGGCCGGCGAAGGCGGCGTTCACGGTGGCGGCGGAGCGGGTGCTGGGGGCGGGTGGAGTTCTGGAGGTTCTTCAGGATGAGGTGGATCGGGCTAAGTTGCCGAGGTTTTTCAGGAACGTAGCGCTCCTGGAGGCCGAAGCGCTGAGCAGGTTCTCGTACGATCCCCTGCTCATCCCTGGGCTACTGCAACCGAGACTTACGCACAGGCGCTCCTCGAAGCGCACTTTCCGCCTCTGGACGAGGAGGTCGTCGAGCAACGTGTGGCAGCGCGACTCGCGCGCCAGGCCCTGCTGTCCCGGAAGAACACGCCCGTGGTGTTCGTGTTCATCGTGGAGGAGGACGCGTTCCGGCGAACCGTGTGCAGCGATGCGGTCATGCGCGATCAGTTGGAGCACCTGCTGACATGCGCGCAGATGCGAAACGTCGAGCTTCAGGTCATGCCGACCTCCCGAGGGGCCCATAGTGGACTTAACGGGCCCATGGTGTTGCTGGAGTCGACGGACCGCAAGCGGCACGTCTACGTCGATGCTCAGGGTGTGGCGACCGTCAGGTCTGATCAGGACGAGGTCAGCGAGTTCTGGCTGCGGTATGGGATGCTGCGCACGCAGGCCCGCCCACTCACCCGGGAGCGATCCGCAAAAACGACCCACCGTCCGATGCCTTCGAGTCCCGTACATACACGGCGTGCAGGCCGGCGGCCACCTCCACGCAGTCGCCACCGTTCGTCCCGCTGTAGCTACTCTTGAACCAGTCCAGTTCAGCGGCCTGACGAGTGTGCTGGTCGGTGCTCATAGCAGCTGAGCGGCGACGGCGGCTGCCGAGGGGACGTCGAACCGCCCGTCCTCCTGCTGGTCGAAGAGGTACTCGAGAGTGGTGCCCTCGATCAGTTCCATCACCAGGCAACAGGTGTCGTCGGCGAGTGACGCGTCGAAGACGGTCGCTACGTTCGGGTGATGCAGGCGCGCGGCCGCCCGTGTCTCCCTGCCGAACCGGGTCAGGGCCGCGTCGCGCCCGCTCGCCACGGCCAGTAGCTCCGTGGCGACGGTCTTCACGGCCACGGGGCGGTCGAGGGGCAGATCGCGGCCTCGCCACACCTGTCCCATCACACCCCGGCCCAGAACCGACTCCAGCCGATAGCGGTCACTGAGCACCAATCCCGGCGCGAGACCCGGCATCTTTCTTGACCTCCACATTCCCCACACATCAAGGTGGAACGTGAACCCTGTGAACAAAGTCAATGAGCGTAGTAGCCTTCCCAGCAATGCGGCCGCTGGGACGCCGACCAGCCCAGCCGCCACATGACTCGGAGACTGATCGATGAGTACCACCGACGCCGTACCCGTCAGCCTGGCCGAGATCGCCCGGATCGCAGGTGTCGGGCGAGCCGCGGTGAGCAACTGGCGCCGCCGCCACGACTCCTTTCCCACCCGGATCGGGGGCACCGACGTCAGCCCGCAGTTCTCGCTGGCCGAGGTCGAGCAGTGGCTGCGGGACAACGGGAAGCTGAAGGACATCGGCGGCCGGGAGCTCCTCTGGCCGCGTTTCGAGGCGCTGGGCAGCAGGAACGAGTCCGGACTGGCCGTCGCCGAGGCAGCTCGCCGGATGCGTTCCGCCAAAGCACGGATCGCCCATCCCGAACTCTCCGCACAGGCCCGGGACCTGGTGGCCGAGGCGGCGAAACTGGGGCGGGCGGAGGGACCGCGCGAAACCTTCGAGTTCCTGTTGCAACGGTGGCTGGAAACCCATGTACGGCAGCTCAGCACCACACCGCCGCAACTCGCCGCGCTGATGGTCCGGATCGCCCTCGCCGTCCGGCTCGGCCCGGAGAAGGACGGACTCACCGTCTTCGATCCGGCGTGCGGTACGGGACACCTGGCCGCCGCGGCCGCGCAGGAGTACGACCGTCCGGGTCTGGAACTGCTCACCTGCGAACTGGACGCGGCGTTGGCCGCCCTGGCGTCCGCCCGGCTCGAGTTCGTCGCGGAGGACCGTGACATGCGTACCCGCGTCGCCACGGCCGACGCGCTGCGGGAGGACCCCTTCACCGGAGCGAGGGCCGACATCGCGCTCTGCAACCCGCCGTTCAACGAACGTGACTGGGGCTACGAGGAGCTCGCCACCGACCAGCGCTGGACCCATGGGCTGCCCCCACGGACCGAACCCGAACTGGCCTGGGTGCAGCACCTGCTCTCCCACCTGAAGCCCGGTGGGGCCGCCGTGGTCGTCCTTCCGCCGGCGGTCGCGTCGCGCAAGGCGGGCCGCCGTATCCGTGGTTCGCTGCTGCGCACCGGGGCGCTCCGGTCGGTGGTGTCCCTGCCTCCCGGCAGTGCCCAACCGCACAGTGTGTCCTTGCAGTTGTGGATCCTCCAGGCAGCGGCGGACGGCTCTGCCGCCGCTCCCCCGAGCCAGGACGCCCTGCTGGTGGATGCGACACGTTTCGCAAGGCCCGGATCGCGCGAGCCGAGCCCCGACTGGGCCGCTCTCGGGTCATTCGTCCTGACCGCGATGGCGACCCTCGAACACCCTGACCAGGACCCACCGGAGGGAGCGGTCCGAGTCCCGTTGCTGGACCTGCTGGACGACGAGGTGGACGTCACCCCGGGGCGCTACACCGCATCGACGACGGAACCCTCCCGCAAGGAACTCCTCGCCAAGTGGGACGAGTTCGGATCGCTGCTGGCCGACCTGGCCGATCACGCGCGTCACCTCTCCGTGCTCGACTTCGAGGCCGGTGCCCCGCAGACCACCGCGTCCGTGGGAGACCTGGTCAAAGCCGGCGCCCTGACACTGCGCGCCGGACAACAACCGCTGGAGACGGTGACACCGACTCGCGGGGCCACCGTGCCGCTCCTCACCGTCGCCGACCTCCTGCACGACGGCGCGCCCGGCGGACTGCTGCCCGTCGACTCGGCCCACGCCGTCGCCGAGGAGGGTGACGTCGTGGTCGCCGGAGTGATCCGGGCCTTCAAGGCGTGGGTCCACGAAGGACCGCCGGTGGCCCTGGGCCCTCAGCTCTTCGCCTTGCGGGTGAACCCCGAGAAGCTCGATGCCCACTTCCTCGCGGGCTGTCTGCGCGCACCGGCCAACGGCCGCCAGGCAGGCACCCACGCCTCCAGTTCGTCCCGGGTCGACATCCGGCGTCTCCAGGTACTGCAGTTTCCCTTGGAGAGGCAGACGGCGTACGCCGAGACGTTCCGTCGCCTCAGGGCCTTCGAAGCGCTCGTCACCAAGGCCGAGAGTTCCGGTAAGGGGTTGGTGAGCGACGTGAGTGACCGCCTTGCCGCGGGTGGGCTGGCCACCTGACCGTCACCGGGCGAACCGCTGCTGAGCGCGCGTCAACGGATGATCGGGTCCCAGCACTCGCGTCAGGTGGTCGAGGAAACCGGCACCGGCGGCCGTTGCCCCGGCCGTGTCGCCCGCCGCTTCCCGCCAGTCGATGAGGTTCCTCCACACAGTGAAACTCTGTGGATGGGTGTCGCCGAGCGCACGCAAGGTGGGTACGAGGAGCTCGGCGAAGAGCTTGGCGGCTCCCTTCGCGTCGCCAGCCCTCCCCCGCCACACCGCGGAGTCATGACAGGCCTGGAGGGCGTCCGGGTGCTCGTCGCCCAGATGACGCCGGGCCCCGGTGGCGAGACGGGCGAAATGATCAGCGGCTGCGCCGATCTGACGGCCCTCGCCGAGGCTGTGGCCACAGCGGTAGAGCACACCGTGAGCCCTCGGCTGGTAGAGCGCCCCTTCGGCATGGTCGTTCAGCACTTCGGTGTTGGCGCGCAGGGCCCGGGCCAGGTCGATATCGCGTTCGCGGTCGGGCCAGGCGTCCGCCAGGGCGTCCGCGGCGGTTCGTGCGAGCAGCCGGTACCGGTCCGGCGGGAGCGGTTCACGAACCGCCCTCTGGATGAGCTGGTGGACGCGGACGGCTCGGTGGAGGACCTCGGGCGTGTGGTCGATGAGACTGAGCTGGTGGAGGTTCCACAGCGCACACGTGACGTCGTCGAAGTCGACGGTTGTGGCGCGGTCCCGGCTGAGGAGGCCGAGGGCCGGCCCCCCGTCGAGAACCGGGCCGGGAATGCCGTTGGGGTCGAGCATCGCGGCCATCTGGAGGAGGGGCCGGGCGAGCCCTGGGGGGTTGAGCCTGTCCGCCAGATCGACCGACAAGGACCATGCGGCGGCAACCGTGTGTCGCTGTCCGTCCGGCAGGCCGCCGATGTCCGGCAGCACGTCGGGGAGGGCCAGCCTGCGGTCAGCCAGGCGCTGGCGGTACGCGGCGCAGTCCAGATGCTTGTTGACCATGTACGGCACGGCTTGGGCGAGCGCCAACGGAAGGTGTCCGAAGTCCTCCGCCAGCGCGCTGATCTGCCCCGCGCTGTCATGTCGCTGGTGAACGGACAGCTTGGTGCTGAGATAGGCGTGCGATTCCTCGGGGGTGAACAAGCCGACTTCGACGAATGCGCGGTCTTGCGTGAGGAAGGCGGCGTCGCGGTTGCGGGTCGTGACCAGGGTCCGGCCGCCGGGGACGTGCGGAGGCCAGAGATCATGGACGTCGGCGGGCTGGGTGACGTCGTCCAGTACGACCAACCAGCGCTTCCCATGGTCTTGGCCCAGCCAGGTCAGAAACACTTCGGCGGCTTGTCCCGGGCCCTGGTGATCGAGGTCGAGCACGCGGCGGGCCGCCTGGGCATAGGCGTCGACGATCGCTTCGGGGGTCGAGGCACTCAGCCAGACGAGCAGATCGATGTCTCCCGAATGCCACATGCGACGGGCGTACTGGGCGACCAACTGCGTCTTGCCCACCCCGCCGGCACCGACGAGGATCAGGCATCCTCTCGTGGCTGCCGGCCCCGCCGAGGCCGCAGCCACATGGCCTGCCAGGGCCCGGTCCAGGGCATCGGCCGCGTCGCGGTGCTGGAAGCAGTCCGCCTGGGGAGGGACGATCCCGATCTGATGCGGCCAGGAGACCAGGCGCGGACGCGCCAGGGTCTGCATCTGGATCAGCCCGATGTTTCGGGCGGCGATGCCGCCGTGCTGCGCGTGGACGGCGGTGCCTGACGTGGTGTCGGGGCGTGAAGGGGTGCCGGGTCTCGTCAGCCCCGGTCCGGGCCCGGCCTCGAAGGGGAACCCAGAACGACGTCTCCCATGCGGAGCGCGGCAACCGATCCGTGTTCCGCTTGAAGGTGCACGTCTCCGCCGACGGACACTCCGGCAGGATCGACGGCCGCCTTAGGACCGACGGGGACGTAGGTGGCGAGCAACGATCGCAGTTCGGTCGCGGCTTGCGCTCGAGCGGCCCCGTCCACGCTTTCCAGGAGGGCTTCGAAACGCGCCTGCCACAGGCCTTCCTCGCGCACCCGGTCGGCTCCGCCGGATGCTGCCGCGAGTGCGGCGGCGCTGCGCTCGAGACGCTCGATCTCGGCGCCCTCACGCTCTGCGCTGCCTCGGCCGAACCATCGAGCCACTGCGGCCCGGAAGCCACCCCAGGCATCCGTTCCGGCCGCCTGAACTACTGCGGCACCGCCCATCGCGGCCAAGGCCGTCAACGCCTGTTCCAGCATTCCCCGCCCTGTTGTCCACTCGTCCCGCCCGTTGCCCAGACCGTAGCGCACCAGTCGCCCACCCACGGGGAACTCGGCGCAATCAGTCGCGCATCGACGACCGCGCCGCAGCACCCCGCCGGCGTCGCCGCCTAGTTCCCGACGGCAACGGCACCGGTCCCCCACCGGATCCGCAGCGCGCAGAGCGACACGATCAGGGCCGAGGCGGCGACCGCGGACATGCCGAGGGTGAGGCTGCCGGCGCCCGCGATGAAGCCGATCAGGGCGGGGCCGGCCAGCAGGCCGGTGGTGCCCATCGCGGCGACCAGGGCCAGCGCGTCCGGGCCGTGCGCCGCCGCGGCGACGTACACGCAGGGGGTGATCGCCGCCGCCCCCAGGCCGACGCAGGCGAAACCGGCCAGTGTGGGCAGTACCCCGCCGGCCGCGAGGGCGAGGGCCAGGCCGAGGCCGGCGACGGCGCCGCCGACGCGGACGACCCGGGCGTCGCCCCAGCGGCTGCGCCAGCGGTCGGCGCACACGCGGGCCAGCAGCATCATGACCGAGACGACGGCGATGCCCAGCGGCGCGACGGCCGGTGAGGCCTTGACGACGTCCTTCAGGTAGAGCGCCGACCAGTCGTTCATGGCGCCTTCGGTGATGGTGCCGAAGGCCATGGCGCAGCCCATCCACAGCGTCATGCTGGACGGCAGGGTAAGTCCGGAGCGGCGTGTCCTCCGCTCTTGCGGCCGTTGCTCCGGCGGCCCGTCGGTCAGCAGCCGCGACCGTGCCCGGACGAGGAGCGCCAGGAGCAGGACGGCGGCCGCCGCGAAGTGGGCCGTGACGGCCGGTGTCACCGTGTTGACGCCGGAGGCCAGGAGTGCCGCGCCCAGCAGTCCGGCGCTGAACGTCGCGTGGAGCTGGGACATGGCGGTGCGGCCGTACTTGCTCTCCAGCGCGGCACCCTGTGCGTTCATGGCGACGTTCAGGCAGCCGACGGCGACGCCGTCGCAGCAGATGACCAGCAGCGCCGTCGGGTAGTTCGGCGCCACGGACAGGGCCAGGAGCAGCGCGACCAGGCACAGGGCGGAGCCGAGCGCCAGGCGCCGTGAGCCCAGTCGCCGGGTCAGGGACGCGACGAGCGGGAAGGAGGCGGCGGCGCCCGCGCCGCAGGCCATGAGCAGCAGCCCCAGTTCCTGCTCGGTCAGGTCCAGCCTGGTCTTCAGCGCCGGGAGCCGGGAGGCCCAGGTGGCGTACTGGAAGCCGAGGAAGCAGAACAGGGCCGCGATCGCCCACTTCTCGCGGCGGAATCCGTCGTGGGCGCGTGGCGTGTGCTTCAGCATCTGCATCGGCCCGGCTCCTCGCCGTCGTGCGGGCCGCTGGTACGCAGCCCGGTGGACATGTACACCGCGTCGCTGCCGTAGCCCGGCGGAAGTCCGGCCTCACGATGGGGCCGGTAGCCGTGGGCCTGCCAGTAGGTCTCCATGCCGCCGACCGCGACCAGCGAGATGTGCTCGAAGCCGCTCGCCCCGGCGGCGGTCGTCAGCCGGCGCAGCAGCAGGCTGCCCAGTCCGCGGCCCCGCAGGTCCTCGGCGACGACGAGGTCGTGCAGGTGGAGGTTACGGGAGTGGAAGACCGTGTCCTCGGGTCTGGTGAGGTCCGGGTAGCGGAACCTCGGGTAGGGCAGGGAGAGTACGTAGCCCGCGATCCGGCCGCCGAGCTCCAGGACGAAGCAGGTGTCCGGCGAGCTGCGGCCCCTGGACTCCAGGGCGTCCTGGCCCTCCGAGAGCGAGCAGTCCGCGTACGCGGCGGCTTCCAGGGCCGCCACGGCCGGCCAGTCGGCGCCGGCGACGGGGCGGATGCGTGCGACGTCGTGCGGAAGTGGGCGGAAGCCGTTGAAGTGCTGGGCCATGTAGCTGATGGCGTAGGCGCCGGCGGACAGGATCCAGACCGGGTCGCCGGAGGCCAGGTCCCCGGGCACGCGCACCCGGTGGTGCCCGGCTCCGTAGGTGTCGTCGCTGTCGCAGGTGGGGCCCGCGACGACGGCGTGGACGTACTCCGCCCCGTTCCGGCCCGCGTGGCCGGGGAAGACCAGCCGGTAGCCCAACTGGTCCATCTCGTAGAGCCCGTTGAACTTCCCCACGCTCAGGTACAGCCAGTGCTCGGCGGCTCCGTCCGGTCGCCGGCGTGCGGTCATCCGGTACACGTGGGCCCGGACTGCGCCGTGGTCCGCCACCAGGTGACGGCCGGGCTCCATGACGAGGTCGAGCGGGCCGGAGCCGGCCTCCCGCAGTCGCTCCATGCCTTCGCGGATGACGGTGAACATCTTGTCCAGCGGGGGTTCGAGCCTGTGGCCCCAGCGGTCGAGGTAGCCGAGCGCGGGCAGGCCGCCGCCGAGGTTGACGTGGTCCGGCACGATCTCCCGCCGGCGCAGCGCCACGAGCACCTCGGCGAGGGTGTCGAAGGCGTCCTGCCAGGCCTCGACCGTCATCTGCTGGGAGCCGACGTGCACGGACAGCCCCGCCGGGGTGAGCCCGGCCGCCCGAGCCGCCGTCAGCACCCGCACCGCGTCGTCCGGTGAGCAGCCGAACTTGCGGCTCAGCCCCCACAGGGCCCCCTCCCCGCTGGTGGCGAGGCGGCAGAACACCCGGGCGCCCGGCGCGTGTGCGGCGATCGCGGCCACGTCCTGCACGCTGTCGGTGGCGAAGGTCCGGACACCGAGCCGGTGGGCCTCGGCGATCCCCGCGTCGGACTTGACGGTGTTGCCGTAGTGGATACGGTCCGCGGGTACGCCCGTCCGCAACGCCTGCGCGATCTCGGCCGGGCTCGCCGCGTCGAAGCCGGCACCCCGGTCGGCGAGGCAGGTCAGCACCTCGTCGACGGGGCACGCCTTGACGGCGAAGCGGACGGCCGCGCCGGGCAACTCCCGTACGAGAGCGTCGTACTGGGCCTCGATCCCGAGCAGGTCGAAGACGACGGTGTCCCCGGAGGCGGCGGCCAGCGCGGCGGCCAGCGGCGCGGACATGTCCCCGCTCACCGGTCCGCGCCCCCGACTCCGGTCTCCCGGCCCGCCTCCCCGAGTCCGGTCACCCGTGCCGCGTCCACCAGCGCGGGCCAGGCCTCGATCAGCAGCGCGAAGTCCTCGATGTCCCGCCGGGCCTCGTCCAGCAGTCGTTCGCGGCGCGCCGCCAGCAGGTCGGCGAAGGCCGCGTATCTGCCGCCCAGTTTGCGGTACGCGTTGTCGATACGGTCCAGCCGCCACACGTTCTCGGACCGGTCCAGGCGGGTGCTCTCCCGCAGGAAGCCCACGACGGCGTCGGCCCGGACGCGGTGCCGGTCGTCGAGGAGGGCGGCGCCCGCTTCCGCCATCCGGTCGTAGACGTGGTGGAAGTAGAGCATCGACAGCAGGAACTTCACGAACCGCGTCTGATAGGCGAGGAAGCCGGAGTCGGTGCGCCGTTCCGGGGTGTGGAAGTTCTCGATGTGGCGGTTGTGCAGCACTCCGGGCAGCGTGGCGTCGTGGACCAGGTGGAGGAGGAAGTAGTCGCTGCCGATGGTGTCGGTGGCCGGCGGCAGCGGCACCCGCTCGTACACCTCGTGGTGGAGGGCGATGTTGCACATGTCCACCCGCATGGGGTCGACGAGGGTCAGTGTCGAGTGGTCCCCGGTGAACGGGGCGGTGCCGGCGCCCTTGAAGGACTCCGCGACCAGGTCCCGCTTGCGCTCCTCGGACCAGCCACCGGGCGCCCAGAGGCTCACGACTTCCTGGTAGAGGTCCTCGTCCAGGCGCTGTATCTCGGCGATGTCCACGGAGAGTTCGCCGATGAAGGAGGCGCCGGCCAGTGACACCGGGCGGTCGGCGTGCGCGGGGTCGAGGTCCGTTTCCGACACGCCCGCCGCGGCCCGTGCGGCGGGCATGCCGAGCGACGGCAGTTCGTGGTGCACGGGGAACACCGGCTCGCCGTCCGCCGACTGGTAGGCGCTGTCGGAGTCCCGGCGGTGCACCGACCGGCAGCCGAGCGCACTCGCGATCAGGAAGGCCCGGTTGGTGCAGGCGCCGTAGGAGACACCGGACGGGAGCATGAGGCCGAGCATCCGGTCCGGATCGGCGAAACCGCTCCCGTGGATCACGTCCCGCAGGAAGTCCCGCTGGCGGGCCTCGTCGAGGTGATGGACGGTCAGTCCCGCCACCGGGGGCAGTGCGGCCAGGACGCGGGCGTGCTCGGACCAGGTCCGCTCGTCGCAGGAGTCGAGGACCAGCAGATGCACCTCGGCGTCAAAGTGGCGGGCCGCGTGGGCCGCCTCCTCGGCGACGGCGGCCAGGGTCGGGGCGCAGGCGCGGTTGGTGGGAAGGGCGAGGCAGATCCGGTGCGTGCCGGTCCCCGGGCTCACCGCTCGTCCCCCTGTCCGCGCCAGGAGTCCAGCCCCAGGAGCCTGCGGCCCAGGCCGTCGAGGACGGCGGGGCCGTAGCGGAGGGCCTCGGGCTCGCGGGCGTCGCCGAGCAGGGTCGCGTTCCAGTCGGGGGTGCTGAGGGTGCGCCAGGACTCGACGCGGGAGGCGCGCAGGTCCGTGTGCTCCTCCAGCGCGGGCATCATCGACAGGTACTGGACGGCTCTGACACCGTTGTCGGAGAGGTTCGGTGCCACGCCGTGCGCCAGCAGCCCGTTGAAGATCAGCAGGTCGCCGGCCTGGAGGTCGGGCCGTACGACGGGGAACTCCGAGCGGTCGATCGCGGGCCGGATCGGATCGCGGCCGGCGGGCTGGGCGATGCGCCATTCGTCGAATTGCCGGAACAGTTCGGGCGCGCACTGGAAGCCGCCGAGTTCGGGGCGGGTGTCGGTGAGTGCGATGATGCCCTGGACGCGCTGCGGGAGCACACCGAGGGTGGTGTCGACGTCCCAGTGCAGCTCGATGTCGAAGCCCTCGTCGGTGGGTTCGATCAGGGAGCGCGAACGCGTGCCCCGGTTGGGCGGGTTGAGGTTGAGCCGGTCCAGCGTGACCCACAGCTCTTCGCAGTCCCATACGTCGGCGAAGGCGCCGTGGACCCGCTCGGTCTGGCGGCTGTCCCACAGGAGCTGGTGGTGGTAGGCCTCGACGAAGCCGTAGACGTGCAGGTCGCGGTCGAGGTCCGAGCGGAACTCCCGCTCCTCGTACCAGGTTTCGGGGCGGTCGGGGTCGAGTCCCTGGAACTCCCAGGCGAATTCCAGCAGACTCTTGGCGGCGCCCGGCGAGATGGCGTCCCGGACGACGACGTAGCCGTACGTCTGCCAGAAGGCGAGGTCCGCCTCGGACAGCACGCGCGGCGGCCGTGACTTCTCGATGTCTCTCAGGGGCGTCTGTGCGAGGTACGTCTCGCCGTCCGCGCTGAAATAGGGGCGGTCCGATGCCGCTCGGAAGAGGTGGAGGTGGCGGTCAGGCGTCGGCATGCGGCGACTCCGGGTTGATCGAACTGACGTGCCCCCACCTTGGACTAGACCACTTCGTGATTCAACGGATCATGGCCGAATTGCCGCCAAGTGCCTGTCAAATGCCGGTCGTTGAACAAAAGTGAGCGCCGGCGGGCACGAGGCCCGGCCGGCGCTCTTCGGTACCGCGTCGTCAGCCCGTGACGACGCGCTCCGCCGCCGCCACGGCGCAGACACGGGCGGCGCCGTGTGTGGCGATGTGCAGGACGCCGCGCGGCGGTGCCTGCGGTACGCCCATCTCGACCACGACGGTGTCCGGGCGGGCGGCGAGGAGGACGTCCAGGGCCGCGCGCATCCAGTCGTGCCGGTGCTCGTCGCGGACCACGGCGACGATCCGGCGGCCGCCCGACGCCTCGAGGGCGGCGCCGCCCGCGTCGGCCCCGGTGAAGGAGCCGGTCGTGGTGCCGGGCAGCGTGCGCTCCAGCTCGGCGCCGATGCCCCAGGGGGTCTC
Organism: Streptomyces sp. NPDC054834; assembly: GCF_053611185.1. NCBI lineage: Bacteria > Bacillati > Actinomycetota > Actinomycetes > Kitasatosporales > Streptomycetaceae > Streptomyces > Streptomyces sp. NPDC054834. The sequence continues at coordinate 138,826 of NZ_JBSGZV010000022.1, forward strand.
GTCCCCCACGGCGATGTTGGCGGCCGGGTTGAAGGTGGCGACGTACACCGGCTCGGTCACCGGTGCGGCGGCGCCCGAGCGGGTCACGGTCAGCGCGCGACGCGCCGCGACCAGGCCGATCTCCGGGGCGGGTTCGGCCGCGGCCTGAGGATCACGCCGCGCCTGGGCGGTCCAGCGCGCCAGCTGCCGTACCCGGGCGGCGGCGTCGGCCAGGCGCTCCTCGGGCAGTTCACCGGAGCGGACGGCGGCGACCAGCGAGTCCCGCAGCCCCAGCACCGTGCCCTCGTCGCACAGTCCGCCGCCGACGCAGATCGCGTCGGCGCCCGCCGCGATCGCCAGGACGACGCCGTGCTCCAGGCCGTACGTCCCCGAGATGGCCCGCATCTCCATGCCGTCGGTGACGATCAGCCCCTCGTAGCCGAGCTCGCCGCGCAGCAGCTCGGTGAGGATGCGGCGGGAGAGGGTGCCGGGGTGCTGCGGGTCCAGGGCGGGGACGAGGATGTGCGCGCTCATGACGGCGCGGGTGCCGGCCTCGATGGCCGCGCGGAACGGCACCAGTTCACGCTCGTACAGGGTGTCCGCGTCGACGTCGATGCGCGGCACCGCGTGGTGCGAGTCGACGTTGGTGTCGCCGTGGCCCGGGAAGTGCTTGGTGCAGGCGGCGACACCGGTGGACTGGAGGCCCTGGACGTAGGCGGCGGTGTGCCGGGCGACCAGGTCGGTGCCGGCGCCGAAGGAGCGTACGCCGATGACCGGGTTGTCGGGGTTGGCGTTGACGTCGGCGGACGGCGCCCAGTTGAAGTTGACACCGCACGCGGCCAGTCGGCGGCCCAGCTCGCGGGCGACACCGCGGGTGAGGTCCGGGTCGTCGACGGCGCCGAGGGCGTGGTTGCCGGGGAAGGAGGAACCGGTGCGGACCTCGAGGCGGGTGACGTCGCCGCTCTCCTCGTCTATGGCCACCAGCAGGTCGTCCCGCTCCGCCCGCAACCGGGCGGTGAGGCCGGTGACCTGTTCCTGACTGGCGACGTTGCGGCCGAACAGGGCGACGGAGGCCAGCCCTTCGCCGAGTCGGCGGCGCACCCAGTCCGGCGCGGTGGTGCCGGCGAAGCCCGGCTGCAACACGGCGAGCGCGTCGCGGGACAGGGTGTCACCCGCGGCGGAGCCGCTGTCGAACGCGGTGGTGGCGCGTGTGGTCATCGGGCGTGTCATCCCTTCACGGCGCCGTCGGTCAGGCCGCTGACGGCCTTGCGCTGGAGAACGATGAAAAGGATCAGGATGGGCAGCGCGAACAGCGTCGACGCCGCCATCGTGGCCCCCCAGTCGTCGCCGAAGGCGGTGCGGAACTGGGACAGCCAGATCGGCAGGGTCTGCTTCTCGATGCTCTTGTTGAGGATCAGGACGAGCGGGAACTCGTTCCACGCGGTGATGAAGCCGAACAGCGAGGTGGCCATCAGGCCGGGCGCCAGCAGGGGGAAGATGACCCGCGCGAAGGCCTGGACGCGGGTGCAGCCGTCGACCATCGCCGACTCCTCCAGTTCCTTCGGCACCGCGGCCACGTAACCGCGCAGGGTCAGGATCGTGAGGGGCAGCACCATCATCGTGTAGAAGACGGTGAGCGGGACGAGGCTGTCGAGCATGTCGTTGTCGCGCACCAGCATGTAGATGGCGATGACCATGACCTCCCAGGGCGCCATCTGTGCCAGCATGAAGGTCACGATGAGGCCGCGCCGCCCCTTGAACCGCATCCGGGCCAGGGCGAAGGCCGCGAAGAGCGAGATCACGAGCGAGAAGACCACCGAGCACACGGTGACGACGACGGAGTTGGCGACCAGGGTCCAGAAGTGGTCCGCGTGCACGGCCTTGGTGAAGTGGCCGAACGTGACGTCCGTCGGGAACCACACCGGGTTGTCGGCGATGATGTCACCGGCCGGCTTGAACGCCGTGGCGAACATCCAGTAGACGGGGAACGCGAAGCCGACGAAGAGGACGAGGGCGGTCGCGTTGGGCCAGATACGGCCGAAGAGTGAGCGCTTCACAGCTCGTCCTCCTCTTGCTTGAGCACCATGCGCAGGTAGTACGAGGTGATGACGAGCAGCACCAGGATGGTGAGGAACGAGATCGCCGCGCCCACCCCGAAGTGCTGGTTGCCGACGCCCTCGACGAAGGCGTAGATGGGCAGGGTCTCGGTGAGCCGGTCGGGGCCGCCCGCGTTGATCGCGAAGATCTGCGGGAACGCCTTGAAGACCCAGATGACCTCGAGGAAGGTCGTGGCGTACAGGAACGGCCTGAGGAAGGGGAAGGTCACCGAGGTGAAGCTCTTCCAGGCGTCGGCGCCGTCCAGCGAGGCGGCCTCGTACAGCTCCTTGGGGATCGTGGTCGTGGCGGCGTAGAGGTTGATCGCCACGAACGGGATCGACTGCCAGACGATCAGCAGCGTGATCACGGAGAAGGTGGAGAACTGGCCGCCGAGCCAGTTGTAGTCGGACATGGAGTGCCAGCCGAGCTTGTCCAGCACCCAGTTCACGACGCCGAACTGCTGGGCGAACAGCCACTGGTAGACGGTTGTGGCCGCGATGGTGGGCATGGCCCAGGCGAGGACGAGGCCCAGCATCAGCGTCAGCCGCATCTTCCGGCCGAGGCGGGCCAGCAGCAGGCCGATCAGGGTGCCGAACAGCATGATCAGCACGACGTTGGCCGCCGTGAACACCACGGAACGTTCGACGACGTGCCAGAAGTCCGACCCGCTGAGCACGGACTTGTAGTTCTCGACGCCGTTCCACTCGGTGAGGTGCTGGATGAGCTGCCGTGGGTTGAGGTTCTGGAACGACAGCATGCCGTTCTTCACCAGCGGCCAGCCGAGCAGGATCAGTGTGGCCAGCAGCGCGGGCAGCAGGAGCAGGTAGGGAGCGGCGGCACCGCGCCGGGCCGGGCGGCCGGCCCCGCGTGCCTCACCCCTCGGAGGCACCGGCGCCTCGGCCTTGCGGACAGCGGGCTCCCCGGCCGTGTCCGTGCCTTCGGTCTGCACTGACATGAGTTGCCATCTCTTCCATGGCCGTACCGGCCGTATGAGTGGTACCGGCCGTACGAACGACACGAATGAGCCGGGGGCGACGTGCGGCGCCCCCGGCGCGGGTCATCAGTTCTGCTGGGCCAGACGCTTGTTGATGTCGCCCTCCACCTGCTTCGCGGCGTCCGCGGGGGACTTACCGTTCAGCACGGCGGTCATGTAGGACTTGATCGGGTTCGGGGTGTTCTCCACCGCGGCCCACTCGGGGATCAGCGGGGTGGTGCCGCCGGCCGCGGCCGCCGGGGCCGCCGCCTCCGCCACGGCGTTGCCCTTGAGGTTGCTCTGGAGCGACTCCTTGTTGGGGATGACGCCGTTGAGCTTGGCCAGCTCGCCCTCGTACTTGTCGGACAGCGCGATCTTCAGGAACTCCTCGGCCAGCGCCTGCTTCTTGCTGCCCTGCGCGACCGCCAGGTTGGAGCCGCCGAGGAAGACGCCCTCGGGCTTGTCGGCCGTCTCACCGGGGATGGTGAAGTAGCCGAGGTCCTTCTCGATGGACTTGTTGGCGGTGACGGCGGTGCCGGCCTCCCAGCCCATGCCGATGAAGGCGCCGGTCTTGCCCTTGGCGAAGACCTCGGCCTGCTGCGGGGTGGCCTCGTCCTTGTCCTTGGGGGCCGTGGAGTAGGAGGCGTACTTCTTGTAGATCTCCATGGCCTGGGTGACCTTGGGGTCGGCCAGGTTGGAGACGTACTTGTCGCCGTCCTTCTTCACGAGATCGGCGCCCTGGCCGATGGTCAGGCCGTCGAAGAAGTACCAGTTCTGGCCCGGCAGGTAGATCGGGTCGGCGTCGGTCTTCTTGCCGATGGCCTCGAGGTCCTTGTAGAACTCGTCGCGGGTCTTCGGGGTGGACTTGATGCCGGCCTTGGCCCAGATCTTCTTGTTGTAGATGACCACGCGGTTGGCGAAGTACCACGGCGCGGCGTACTGCTTGCCGTCGTAGACGGAGGACTGGGAGACGGACGGGGTCCAGTCCGAGCCGATCGCCTGCTTGAGGTCGGCGAGGTCGGCGAGGCCGCCGGTGGCCGCGTAGGCCGGGGTCTGGGTGTTGCCGACCTCGATCACGTCCGGCGGGTTGTCCTCGGAGAGGGCCGTGGTGATCTTCTCCTGGATACCGTCCCACTTCTGGATCTCGAACTTCAGCTTCGCGCCGGTCTTCTTCTCGAAGGCGGCCTGCACGTCCTTGGTCCACTGGGCCGGCGCGGATCCGTCCATCGTCCAGACCCGCAGCGTCTGGCCCTTGAAGCTGTCCGGTCCCGCGTTCTTGCCGCTGTCGCCGTCGTCGCCGCCGCACGCCGCGACGGAGATCATCATGCCTGCGATACCGATCGCGGCTATCAGCTTGCGCTTCACGCCACCCTCCTCAGGGATGCCACTGACCCCCCACGCCCCCTGCCGTGACCTGCGTATGCCGCTGCCGCACGTGGGACTCGGGACCTGGCCACTAATGGTGTAGACCAGTACGGTGGAGCTTGGCCTAGACCTTTAGGGGTGTCAAGGGTGGTTCGGGAAGCCGTGCGGTCCGTTACGAGAAAGTCACCGGACGGCCGGCTGGCCGCCCGTCCGGCATGCGCGGCGCCTCTCTGGTTGGACTAGACCATAGGGCAGTTGGGGGCTATAACGGGAGACCGCCGAGTGAGCCGGGAAGGCAGGCCATGACCATCGACGTCAGCAGCGCCCACCGCGGGGGGACGCCCGGTCGCAGCGCGCGCGTGCCGAAGTACTACCGCATCAAGCAGCAGATCCTCGAGATCACCGAGGCCTTGAGGCCCGGCTCGGCCATGCCGGCCGAACGGCTGCTCGCGGTACGGTTCGACACCTCGCGCACCACCGTCCGGCAGGCGTTGCAGGAACTCGTGGGCGAGGGACGGCTGGACCGCATCCAGGGCAAGGGCACGTTCGTCGCCCGGCCGAAGCTGTACCGCACGCTCAGGCTCACCTCGCACACCGAGGACATGCGGGCCCAGGGCCTCGACCCCGCCTCGCAGATGCTGGACATCGGCCACATCGCCGCGGACGCGAAGCTCGCGGAACTGCTCGGGACCGGCGTCGGCGACAGGGTGCTGCGCATCGAACGGCTGCGGCTGGCCAGCGGCGAGCCCATGGCGATCGAGACCACGCACCTGTCCGCGCGCCGCTTCCCGGGCCTCAGACAGTCGCTGAACACCTGCGGCTCGCTGTACACGGCCCTCGCCGAGGTGTACGGAGTGCGTCTCGCGGAGGCCGAGGAGACCATCGAGACCTCCCTGGCGACACCGCGCGAGGCCGGGCTCCTGGCCACCGACGTCGGGCTGCCGATGCTGCTGCTCTCCCGGCACTCGCGGGACGCCGACGGCACCCCGGTGGAGTGGGTCCGCTCGGTGTACCGCGGCTCCCGGTACAAGTTCGTGGCCGCGCTGATGCGTCCCACGGACCGAGGACACGGCTGACGCAGGCCCTGACCGGAACCTCACAACAGCAGGACATGGTTGACGCACCCCCCGGCCGGGACCGCACCGCAACAGGACACGGTTGACGCACCCCCGACCGGGACCGCACAACAAGATGGGCTTGTCGTGACCGAAACGCCGAACCCGGAGACGCTCGCGGCAGCTCTGGTCGACGCGCGTGAGGCGCTGGGCCTCACGCAGGAGGGACTGGCGGAGCGCTCGGGACTGAGTGTGCGGGCGATCCGCAACCTCGAGACCGGCCACACCGCCCGCCCCCGCCAACAGTCCCTGCTCCTTCTCGCCCGGGCCCTCGGCCTGCCGCCCGGACGGCTGCCGATGTCGCCGCGCCCCTTCGGTCCGGCCGGTCCGGTGCCCGCGGAACTCCCCGCGGCACCCCGTCACCGGCTCGCCGGGAGGGAAGGCCTCATCGCCTCCCTGAAGGGCCATCTCTGCGGGGAGGAGCGCCGCGAGACCACCGGGCCCGCCGTCGTCGTCGGACCGCCCGGCGCGGGCAAGACCTCGCTGATCCTGCGGGCCGCCCACGGCGTGCGCGGCCGTTTCCCCGACGGGCAGGTCTTCGTGGACCTGCATCCCGCCTCTTCCCTCCCCGTCACCTCGGACGCAGTCGTCCGCCGCGTCCTGCGCTCCCTCGGCGCGGCGTCGACCGCGGACAGCGCGGAGGAGGCCGCCGCCCGGCTGCGGGACGCCCTGAGCAGGCGCCGCGTCCTCGTCGTCCTCGACAACGTCGACAGTGAGGCGCAGGTCCGCCCGTTGCTCGTGGACGAGGTGCGCAGCGCCGTCCTGGTGGCCGCGCGGCGCGAACTGCCCGCGCTTGCGGGGCAGTTACGTCACCACGTCGGTGCCCTGGCGCAACCGGACGCCCATCGGGCCCTGGAAGACCTGGTCGGGGTCGCGCGCACCCGGGCGGAACGGTCCGCCGCCCTGAGCATCCTGCACTCCTGCGCCGGGCTGCCGCTGGCCCTGCACATCGCCGGTCTGTGGCTCACGGCCCGGCCGCACCGGTCCCTGCGCGACCTGGCGGACCGTCTCGCGGACGAGCGGGCCCGCGTCCCGTTCCTGCGTGTCGGGGACCTGTCCCTGCGGGCGAGCGTGACGGCCTACCACCGGTTGCTGCCACCCCCGCTCAAGGAATCGCTGCGACGACTCCAGCCCGTGCGGGGCGACTTCGGCGTGGACGACATGCTGGCCCGGGTGACGTCGTCCCCGGAACTCGCCGTCGACCTCCTCGAGGACCTGCTCCACCGCCAGATGATCCATGTCGCCGAGGCCGGGCGGGACGGCGGGATCCGCTACCGGCTGCACGACGCGGTACGGCTGTACGTGGCGCACTGTGCCGCGGAACGCCGGCCGCTCGGCACCGGCACATGACCCTTCCGGCCGAGTCGCGGCGGGCCGGTGAGCGGCGCACGATGGAGGCAGGGGAACTCTGCCGAGGAGGTCAGCCATGGCCGACGTACGGCCGGGCGGCGTCGAGTCCGAGAACCACCCGTGGAAGATACGTCTCGTCGACCACCCGCCGCGTTTCGACTCCGATTTCTTCAAGGCCGCGAAACGGACGGCGCACAAGATCCTCGCCGAGGCGTCGGACGAGGAACTGCCGTACGGGCCACGTCCGGTGGGCGCCGAGCACTGGGAGATGCACCATGGGGGCAGTCTGTGGGTGAAGGGAGCGCGGGGCTGGCGGATGTACCGCGCCCGGGTCGGGATCGAGTGGAGCATGCAGTTCTGCGCCGACCCCGCGAAGGTGGACCGGCTGAGGCAGGAGGCAGCCGAACTCGTCGACGCCTTCCCGCTGACCCTGCCCGCGCTGGCGGAACTGGGGTACGAAGGCGCCGAGGAACTGCTGCGCACCCCGGTGAAGGACGCCAAGGGCGTCGAGGCGTGGACCGACTCCCTGTTCAACTCGTGCGTGCCGCTGAGCCACGCCGACCACCAGGCGATCCTGCCCACCGTGCCGCCCGGTGAACACCATTACCCGTGGCCGGTGAAGGGCGCGGACTACATCCGGTTCGACGACTTCCAGCTGTGGGTCACGCTGCCCGACGGAACCCACGGTGCCGTCGCCCCGGTGGACCGGCGCGGCTCCGGCGACGGGCATGTACGGCTGGCCTTCGTGCCCGAGGGCAGCGAGGCGGCGCACGCCCTGGCCGAAGCGGAGGAGCAGGGCAAGATGGCGGTCCTGCCCCCGGAGAGCCCGGTCGCGCTGGAGGCGTTCGCGAGGCAGATCGCTCCCGGGCAGCACACCGCGTCCGGCCCGCCCGTCGGCTGACCGGGGCTCCGCGATGCCGCGCAGGATCGTCGTCTGCCTCGACGGCACCGGAAATCAGGTGGGCGCGAGCCATCCCACCAACGTGGTCCGGCTGCTGGAGACGCTCGAGGCCGACGATCCCGCGCGGCAGTTGCTCTACTACGACCCCGGGGTCGGGACCATGTCGTCGGCCACCGCGCACGGGCCGGCCGGGCGGGCGCTGTCCCGCGGTTGCGGTCTGGCGTTCGGCACCGGACTGCGGGCCAACCTCGCCGAGGCGTACACGTATCTGATGCGGCACTGGCAGCCGGGCGACCTGGTGTACGTCTTCGGCTTCAGCCGCGGTGCCTACACCGCCCGGGCCCTGGTGGGCATGCTGAACAAGCCCGGGCTGATGCGCCCCGGCGCAGAGAACCTGGTGCCCTACGCCGTGGCGAGGTACGCCTTCAACCAGGACATCGGCGAGAGCGAGCGGGAGGTCGCACGGTTCTCGCACGCGTTCTGCCGGCGGACCGAGCTCGAGCCGCTGTGGGCGGAGGTCAAGCGGAACGATCCGCGGCAGGTCTCGCACCACGCCCTTCCGGTCGCCTGCCTCGGCGTCTGGGACACCGTGAAGGCGGCCGGCCTGCTGCGCCTGGGCGACCTGCGCTGGCCGTACACCCGCCTGCTGCCCAACGCCGCCCGCGTCCGGCACGCCGTGTCCCTCGACGAGAAGCGCCGGCCCTTCCGGGAGTACCTGGTGACGCCCCGGCCGCGCACCGTCGAGGAGGTCTGGTTCGCCGGGGTGCACTCCGACGTCGGCGGCACGTTCGTGCACGAGGAGGGCGAGCCGCTGCTCTCCACGGTCGCGCTGAAGTGGATCGCCGACGGCGTCACGCGTGATCTGCTGTTCCGCCCCGGCGCCTACACCAGGACCTGCGCCCTGACCGAGGACTTCGCCACCGCCGCCGTCCACACCAACGGCCCGCTGTGGACCCTCGCGGGCCGGCGCTCCCGTCCCGTGCCCGTGGACGCGGTACTGCACGGCAGCGTCCGGCTGCGGCGGGAACGGGAGCCCGGCTACCGCCCGGACCTGCCCGGCCCGGCGGACGCGGGCCGGTGGGCCGACCCGGACTGGACGAAGCCGGTTCCGCCGCCCGGGGGTTGACCCGGGAGCGGGCGCTCAGGAGTCCCAGTCCGCGAGGCGATGCAGTGCGGCGGCGGTCCGGCTGAATCCGTCGTCCCCCAGCAGGCCGCGCAGTTCGGTGTTGAACCGGTCCACCTCGGGCTGCGCGGCGGTCAGGGCGGCCTTCCCGGCGTCGGTCAGCTCCAGGGCGACGGCCCGGTGTTCACGCGGGTGCGGGTTCCTGGCCACCAGCCCGGCCGTGGCGAGCCGCCGGACCAGCGCCGTGACGGCGGGCTCCCCGAGACCGAGCGTGCGGGCGAGCTCCCCCTGGGTCCCCCCGGGCGTGTCGCGCACCGCGTACAGCGCGCCGAGTTGGGCCGTGGTGACCCCCGCGGCGGCCAGGCAGCGCCGGTCGGCGGCGGTGCGCAACTGGTGCGCGGCGCGCTGCAACAGGAAGAACAGGCGCTGGTCGGGCGGCTCGGACATGGGCCGATCTTGACAGGCGGACCGTGCTCGCGCCAGCCTGACTTCACTAGTGAAGTGAGGCGGAGTCCTCGGATACGCGGCGGACTCCGTCCTCGGCCCCCGGCTGATCACCGCCGGCTACACCATCGACTACCTCCGCCCGGCCCGGGGAACGCTCCTGCGGGCCCGGGCCGAGGTGGTCCGGGCCGGTCGCACCCTCGCCGTCTGCCGGTGCGACGTGTCCACGGCCGACGCGGAGGGCCGGGAGACCCTGTGCGCCGTGGCCCAGGGGACGATCGCGGTGGCCGAGCACGCACGGACCGCCCCTGGACGCCTGCCCGACGAGACCTGAGACTGGGCGTCAGCCAGCTCTCCCAGGCTCCGGGACGGTGACCATGGACCAGGAAAAGACAGCGCCACGCGTCGAACTCACCCCGCAGGCAGCCGACCTGCTGCGCCGGCTGCGCGCGGAGCACGGGCCGCTGATGTTCCACCAGTCCGGCGGCTGCTGCGACGGCAGCGCGCCCATGTGCTATCCGGACGGCGAGTTCCGCACCGGCGCGTCCGACGTACTGCTGGCCGAACTGACGGTCGAGGGCGTCGAAGAGCCGGTGACCTTCTGGATGTCGAGGAGCCAGCACGAGGTGTGGAGCCACACCCGGCTGATCGTGGACGTGGTGCCCGGACGGGGCAGCGGCTTCTCTCTGGAGGCACCCGAGGGGGTGCGTTTTCTCACCCGTTCTCGCGTAGTCGACGCATAGCAACCGCGCCGGACACCGCGGTCTGGTGCACTTCCCCCGAGTCCTGGGATATTTGACGAGACATCAGGGGGGACAGTGACGCGTCGTCGGAAACGGTACGCGGCGGGCAGAGCGGTCGGCACGGTTCTCACGGCGTTCGGTGTGCTGGCCGGTGCCGCCCTGACGGGGGCGGCAC